>CAZEAA010000445.1:0-2643 GCA_964510015.1 uncultured Sandaracinaceae bacterium | reverse complement strand
TTCGAGGCCCGCGCCCCCCCGCCACTCACGTGAGCGGCGTGTCGTCGACCATGTTGACCATGTCGTCCTTGTGGACGAGCACATCTCCGTCATGACGGCCGATGCGGTCGCTGATCTCGCTGCTCTTGGCACCCGCCAGGCGCGCGGCGTGAGCGGTGCCGTAGCGCGCCAGGCCGCGACCCACCTCTTTGCCGTCGAGATCCTGGATGGACACCGCGTCGCCGGCCTCGAAGTCGCCGCGCACACCGATGACGCCACGCGGCAGCAGGCTGACCTTGCCGGCCGAGAGGGCGCGCGCCGCGCCACGGTCCACCACGATGGCGCCGCGCGGCTTGAGCGTGTACGCGATCCAGTGCTTGCGGCTGGCGAGCGGCGTGCCCGTGGGCAGGATGAGCGTGCCCACGTCCTCGCCCGCCATGACCTTCTCGAGCAGGTCGGGGTCGCGCGCGTCGCCGATGATGACCGGCACCCCGTAGCGGGTGGCGCGCCGAGCCGCCTCGAGCTTGCCGGCCATGCCGCCGAGGCCCACGTCGTCGGTGGGCGGGCGCACGAGCGCGACCACGTCGTTCACGTCGGCGGCCACGCTCACGCGCTTGCCGGTGTGATCGAGCACGCCCTCCACGTCGGTGAGCAGCACGAGCAGATCCGCGCCGGTGAGGTTGGCCACCATCGCGGCGAGCTGGTCGTTGTCCGAGAAGCGCAGCTCGTCCACGCTGACGGTGTCGTTCTCGTTGATGATGGGGATGACGTTCAGCTCGAGCAGCGCGTCGAGGCAGCCGCGCGCGTTCAGGTAGCGGTCGCGGTCGGCCAGGTCGGCGTGCGTGAAGAGCACCTGGGCCACGTTCACGCCATGCTTCTCGAACGCGTCTTCGTAGGCGCGCATGAGGCGACTCTGGCCCGTGGCCGCCGCGGCCTGGAGCCGGTCCATGGCCTTCGGGCGCTCGGTCATGCCGAGGCGCAAGCGGCCCACGGCCACGGCGCCGCTCGACACCAGCACGGGGTGACGCCCCTGCGCACGCTGACCCGAGAGCTGACGGGCCAGCGATTCATAGCGCTTGGTGCCGTCCGCCATGAGTGAGCGGCTGCCGATCTTCACCACCAGCCGGCGCGTCTCGCCGAGCGCAGCCCGGGCCACGTGGCCCGCGGGGAGTTCGCCGGTCATGCCTGGGCTCCTCGAGCAGCGCCGGCGCCGCGGCTGAGCGCGTCGTCGAAGCGGTTGCGAATGGCGTCACTCAGCCCGTCGGGCGCGTCGGCCAGGGCATCGAGCAGCGCGTCCACCAGGCACTCGATGGTGGGGCGGCCTTCGGCGTCCGAACCGCGCACGGCGTCCACCGCGCCCTTGCATGCCGCGAGGGCGGAGAGGGGCACACCCCGGAGCGCGTCCACGGCGCCCTTCCCCGCTGCGCCCTTCATGGCCTGCTGGATGCGACGCGCCTCGTCCTCGGTGAGCGGAGCACCCGGCCTGCGATCCGCGGTGGTGAGGTAGTGGTCCAGCAGCGCGGCCGCCGAGACGGCGCTCAAGGCCTCTTCCACCCGGTTCACCACGCGCAGCGGCGCTACGAAGCGGCCGACGACGCTGCGCACGATGCGCAGGCCCTTCTCAGTGCGCAGGCCGTCGTCGCCGCGGGCGAGCAGCGCGCGGGCTGCGGGCTCGAGGCGAACCCCGTGACGCTGGGCCACGCGACGCATCGCCGCGCCACGCGCCAAGCTGGCGAGCAGCGAGTCCACGAAGGGGATGGGGAGCGCCGAGAGCACGCCCGCCGCGGCAGCGTACATGCCCACGTTGCCTTGGCCGCGGGTGGCCGTGGAGAGGGCCTGCGAGCCTTCACGGCGCAGCGCGGATGGCTCGGAGGGCGAAGGCGAGCCCGAAGAATCGGAAGAGTCGTCGTGGAAGTCGGTCACGGCTCCGAGTGTAGCCCCAGGCGCGCCGAGCACCACCGTCCGAAGTCGTCATCCCGCGCCCGCGCTGATATGGTGCCCGTCGATGTACGCCAGTGAGCTTCCAGCGTGGCTAGTGCGCTTCATGGCGTTCGTGTTCGGTGCCACGTGGGGCAGCTTCTTCAACGTGTGCATCTACCGTTGGCCGCGGCACATGTCCGTGGTCAGCCCGCCCAGCCACTGCCCCGCGTGTGGCGCGCCCATCCAAGCGTGGCGCAACGTGCCGATCTTCGGGTACCTCTTCCTGCGCGGGAAGGCGTCTTGCTGCGGGGCGCCGATGACGCCGCGCTACGTGCTGGTGGAGTTGCTGGGCGCGCTGCTGTGCGTGGGCCTCGCAGAGCGCTTCGTGGTGAACGCCGTGCCCGGCGCCGAGCTGACACCGGCAGCCTTGACCACCCTCGCGTACTTCATGTTCGCGGGGGGGCTGCTGGTGGCCACGTTCATCGACCTCGAGTGGCTGATCATCCCCGACGAGGTGAGCTTGCCCGGCGCGGCGCTCGGGCTGCTGGTGGCCGGCAACGAGATGGGCATCGTGAGCGCTGGCGATGCTGCGCTCGGGGCCGCGATGGGGTTCCTCTTCGTGCAGTTGGTGTTCGTCTGGGCCTACGAGCGGGTGACCGGGCGCCGCGGTATGGGCGAGGGAGACCCGAAGCTGCTGCTGATGATCGGCGCGTTCTTGGGGTGGAAGGGCGTGCTGTTCGCGGT
>CAZEAA010000444.1:0-5139 GCA_964510015.1 uncultured Sandaracinaceae bacterium | reverse complement strand
GCCTCGGCTGCCTCGATGGCGGCGGCCTGGCGCAAGCTCTCCGCCCGCTGGGCTTCCTCCTGCTGGATGGCCTGTTGGCGCGCCTGCTCCTCGGCCGCGGACGGCCCGCACGCACCGAGCCCCATCAACGACGCGGCCACCATCCCACCGCGCAGTCCGAAGCGCGGCGCGGCGCCGGCGGTGCAGAAGGGACAGTGACGGTCCCGCGGCGTCGCACCTGCCTGCACGTGACGTCGACAGCGCGGGCAGCGCGTGAGCCCGTCGGCGGTCTTGGTCAGCAGGGTGTCGTCCGGCCGCTTCATGGTGGGGAGCGTAGGCCGGGTGTGAGGCGGGGCACAAGTCCCCCAAGAGTCGGCGACCACGACTGGGAGGGCCAGGGCGTAGTCGTCGTAGTCGTCGTAGTCGTCGTAGACGTACGCCAACGTCCACGCGGCCGTCATGGCTTGCTTTGGACGTGCCGCGCCAAGAACCGGTCGTGGTCGGCCCAGCACTTCACCGCCGCCGGCCGCCCCTTCAGCGCATGGAACGCGTGCGGCTCCCCGGGATACGTCTCCAGCTCCGACACCACGCCATGTTTTTGCAGCGCCGTATGCAGGCGCAGGCTGTCGTCCAGCAGGAGGTCGCCGGTGCCGCAGAAGATGAAGAAGGGCGGGAGCGGCCGCGTGGGGGCCTTCTGCTCCACGAGGACCACCGGGTCGGCGAGCACGCGCTCGCCAACAGCGAGGCCGACGGTGCCGAGATAGGCTTGCTCCATGGCGCGCGCGATGCCCGGCACGAAGCGTGCGGGTGGCGCTGCGCTGTCGCGGAAGAAGCGCGCCATGTCGCTCACTTGGTAGACGCCGCAGCCGGCGAGCACGGCGTCGATGCGCGGACCCTCGGCAAGCATGGGCTTCACCCAAGGCAGGTCCAGCTCGTAGCCGTGGGCGAGCGCGGCCGCGGTGATGAGGTTCGCACCGGCGGACTCCCCGGCCAGCGTGACGTGTTCGCCATCGGCTCCGAAGCGGGCGGCGTTGCGTCGCACGAAGACGAGCGCAGCCGCCACGTCTTCGCACGCGGCGGGGTAGGCGTGCTTCGGCGAGAGCCGGTAGTTGATGTTGAACACCGTGAAGCCGCGCCGCGCGAAGGACACGGCCAGCCCGATGTGCGTGTCCTTGGAGCACGAGGAGAAGCCTCCGCCATGGACGTAGACCAGGGCTCGTTGGCTGGGCGGCGCGTCCGCCAGCTGGAACACGTCGAGGCGATGGGCGGTGAGGCCACTTCCCGTGTAGTCCACGTCCTCCCAGATGGTCAGGCCTTCGCGGCGCCGCTTGGCGTGCGGCATGTTGCGGGTGAGCTTGGGGACCGTGTGGAGGGCACCGACGACGGCTCGGCCGAGCGCGGCGCTGCCTCTCGCGGTGATGGCCTTCGGAATGCGCGGCATGGGGGCCGTGAGCATAACGCGAAGAGCCCGCTGACCTGTTCGAGAATCACGAACCGGCCAACGGGCCCTTTCAGCGAGGCTCGGCCCCGGAGCGATCAGCGCGTCACATGCCCACGGGGAGCAAGCGCAGCTCGGAGATGCCGAGGTAGCTGCCGCCGTGGTTGGCGTTGATCGTCACGCGCACCGACGACACGGGCCCGTTCGAGGTGATGGGCACGTTGGAGATGCTCTCTTGCGCGAGCGCGCCGGCGCCGCCGCCTGCCGGCGCACCGGTCGGCCCGATCAGCTCGATCATGACGTCACGCGCGCCGCTGGTCGCGTAGCTGCCGAGGTGCGTGTCGAAGCTCACGCCGCCAATCAGCGTGGGCTGCGCGAGCAGCAGCGTCATCTGCACGGGGTAGGTGGGGCTCATGGGCGTGTACCACTGCGTGTTGGCGTTGCCGTCGTTCAGGTTGGTGGCGCGGTAGCTCGCGCTCCACTCCGGCAGGCCCGGCGCGACGGTGTACGGAAGCCCCGCGCCAGCCACCGGCGGCAGGCCGGGAGGCGGCAGGGGCGGCGGCACGGGGGCGCCCGCGACAGCGGCCATGGCCGGGGCCACGCCCGTGCCCGGCATGGGGCGCAGCGTGAAGTCGGCGATCGCGAGGTAGCTGCCGCCATGGTTGGAGCGCATGGTCAGGCGGATCTGGCTGGGCACCATGGGCGGCGTCACGGGGATGGAGTTCACCGCGCCCTGGTTGAGCGTGAAGGCCATGACGCGCGGCGGGGTTCCGTCGGCGGTCAGGAGCTCGATCTGCACCTCGCGCGCGCCCGACGTGTTGTAGCTGCCGAGCGTGGTGTCGATGTCGATGCCGCCCACGGGCGAGGGCGCGAGGGGCGTGAACGTCGCCGTGACGGGGAAGGTGGGCGACATGGGGGTGTACCACTGCGTGGCCGGGTTCGCGTCGGTCAGGCCAGTAGCGCGGTAGCTGGCGCTCCACTCCGGCAGGCCCGGCTCCACGCGGTAGGCGATGCCCGGCACGATGGGCGCGGCGGGCGGCGTGGGGGCCGGCGGCGTTCCATCGCCCCCTCCTGACCCACAGCCTGCCAGGGCCGCGATGGCGGCGGCAGTCATCCACGTGTCCCGGACTCGGCTCTTGCGAGTGAACATCATCTTGTACATCCCTTTCACCCCCACTTCGGGTGTTGTTGCGCACGCGGGTGGCGCGGCAGCGTGACGCTACCACCGCGTGAATCCTACGCGCAACGCCTGACACGATTCCCTGGGAAAGTTCCGTCCAACGTGTCGTATGCTCCTGGGTCGTCGGGGTTCTCTCAACTCATTGGAGGTCGCATGGGTCTATTCGATATGTTCGGGGCGGGTGGTGGTGCGCTGCAGATCCAGGTCATGGGGCAAGCCACTTCCGGGGGAACACTCACTGGCAACGTGGTCTTCACCGGCGGGAAACGCCCGCAGAACGTCACCAACATCAAGATTCGAATGGCCATGGACCAGCGCAGCACGCAGATGACGCCGCAGGGCCCGCAGCAGCGCACGGATTCCCGGGACATCGTGCCGGCCATCGTGGTCACGCAGAACTTCACCAGCACCCCTGGCCAGCCCACGAGCTTCCCGTTTCAGTTCGCGGTGCCGGGCGGGCTGCCGAGCACGACGCAGGGCGTGGTCACCTATCACCTGCGCGCGTCGGCCGACATCGACAACGAGGTGGATCCGGGCGCGTCGCAGGAGATCCAGGTGATGGGCACCGGCCCCGCCATGGCGCAGGGCATGCCAGGTCAGATGCCGGGTCAGATGCCAGGTCAGATGATGCCGGGGCAGATGATGCCCGGGCAGGGCATGCCGGGTCAGATGATGCCGGGGCAGATGATGCCGGGAATGGCGGGCGTGGCCGGTGTGGCCGCCGGTGTGGTCGGGATGATGCCGGGGATGGCCCAGCCGGGGATGGCCCAGCCGGGCATGCAGCCGGGTTACCCCGCCGCCGCGCCCGTGCAGCAAGCGCCTCAGCAGCTCGCCATCGGCACGCGCGTGCTCGCGCAGTGGACCGACGGGCAGTACCATCCCGGACGCATCCAGTTCGCGCAGAACGGGGTCTACTACGTGGACTGGGAAGAGGCGCACCTCGGACAGTCGAGCCCGGTCTATCCGCAGCAGCTCCAGCTCCATCCGCAGCAGCACGCCGCCGCTCCGGCGCCCGGCTATCCCGCGCAGGCCGCGCCCGTCGCGAAGGCGGTGGACCCCTACGCACAGCAGGCGGTGAAGCACGACCCGTACGCGAAGCAGGACCCGTACGCCCAGCAGAAGCACGACCCGCACGCGGTGAAGCACGACCCGTATGCGGCGAAGGCGGCGGCCGGGCCCGCGCCCCTCGCGGTCGGCTCGGCGGTCATGGCGCAGCACCCCCAGAACCAGCAGTGGTACCCGGGGCGTGTGGCGTCGATGCAGAGCGGCATGATCGGCGTGGACTGGGACGACCCGGCCATGGGCGCGTCCAGCTGGGTCATGCCCGCGGCGGTCCAGCCGCGCTGATTCGGTAAACCGTGCCCGTCCGGAGAGCGCGCTTCGACGGCGCGCCAGGCCTGCTTCGCTAGGCCTGCTTCTCCGGCGGGCGCGCGCGCTCCGCGAGGCCCAGGGCCACGGTGCTCAGCAGCTCGTCTTCCGCGAAGGGCTTGCGCAGCAGGGGGATGGCCAGCCCGTCGAGCGAGATGTCGGCCACCCCCGACATCAGCACGAACGGCAGCGGGCACCCGCCAGCGTTGACGGCCGCGAGCAGCTCCACGCCCGACATGCGCGGCATGGACACGTCCGACAGCACGAGCTCCACGCTCTCCGAGCGGGCCAGCTGGTCGAGGGCCTCGACTCCGTCGCCGGCCTCCACCACCGAGTAGCCCGCGAGCTCGAGCGCGTCGCGGACGAGCCGCCGGATGGGCTCTTGGTCTTCCACCACCAGCACGCAGGCGCGCCGCGGGGGAGCGCCGGGCACCGCCTCGGAGCAGGGTTGCGCCAGCTGCGGGAAGCGCATGCGGAAGGTGGTGCCCACGCCGAGCTCGCTGTCCACCTCCACCGTGCCGCCCGACTGCTGCACGATGCTCCACACGGAGGCGAGACCGAGCCCAGTGCCGTGACCGCTCGCCTTGGTGGAGAAGAACGGCTCGAACACTCGCTGCGCCACCGCGGGGCTCATGCCCACGCCGTGGTCGCGCACCTGAAGCTGCACCCAGGGCGCGGGCGACGCGGGTTCGAGGCTCGTGCTGAGCGACAGCGTGCCACCGTCGGGCATGGCGTCGCGCGCGTTCGCCGCGAGGTTCATCAGCGCTTGCTCGAGAGAGGCCCCGTCGCCGTCCACCTCGAGGGGGCGCTGCGCCGTGTCGAACTCCACCACCACCTGCGGCCCCACCAGCGCCTGCAGCATGGGCATCACGTGCTCGACAAGCGCCACCAGGTCCACGCGCTCGCGCTTCAGCGTGGTGCGCTTGGCGAAGGACAGCAGCTCCTGGGTGAGGCGCTGGCAGCGCTGCGCGGCGGCGTTGATCTGATCGAGCGAGGCGCGCGTGGCCGCGTCCGCGCCGAGGCGCCCGGTGGCCAGCCGCACGTGACCGAAGATGACCTGCAGGTAGTTGTTGAAGTCGTGCGCGACGCCGCCCGCGAGCGTCCCGATGGCCTCCATCTTCTGCGCGTGCCGGACCCGCGCCGCGAGCTCGCGGCGGTCGCTGTCGGCGCGCAC
>CAZEAA010000443.1:0-5156 GCA_964510015.1 uncultured Sandaracinaceae bacterium | reverse complement strand
GCCCCAGGCTGCGCCCGCTGCCTTGGCTGCTGCCGCCGCGGCGTGAGCGCCAGAAGATGGTGTCGAGGCCCAGCTTGCCGGTGATGACCAGCGGGAAGTTGAACTCGCGCGCCAGCACGTCGATCTTGAGCGTGGCGAGGATGCTGACCGGGAGCAGCGTGAACTTCTCGCGCTCGCTCGAGCGGTTCTCGCAGTCGAGGGTTCCGTCATCCATCACGCCGCACGCACGAGCTCGGTAGCGCGCCCAGCCGCCGCGCACGCCGATGCCGATGGGACCGACGTAGGGGATGCGCACGATGTGCGTGTCCAGCTCCATGGCCACCAAGGGGCCGCCGTCGCCGCCGAAGATCTGGCTGAAGACGTCGCTGCCCACGTACGGCGTGTAGGGGCCGATGTGCAGCTGCCAGTCGAAGCGCTCGGGCGACGTGCCGCGGGGGCGGAACTCGTCCGAGTACTGGGCCTGAGCGGTCTGCACCGTGGTCAGGAGACCGAGCGTCAGCAGCAAGGCCGCGACGCGCATACGGGTCGTCATCAACGCTTCCTCCGGCGGACCGCCAAGGCCACGAACGCGAGGCCGAGGAAGATGGCGCTCGAGGTGGTGCGGGTGGTGGGCAGCGCGGCCGCGCAGGTGTCGGTGCACTCTTCGCCTTCCGCCGCGAGGGCATCGCAGAAGCCGCCGGTCTGCATGCGCGTGACGCACACCGGGGTGGACAGGGCACTCTCGTTCTTCGAGGGGTCGAGCGCCGTGATGTAGACCAGCGCCGACTCTCCGATCTCGAGGCCAGCGGACGATGAGTTCACGCTGCCGCTCGTTCCGGTCGACGTGGCGTTGGGCTCCTGATCGGAGGGGGGGGCCTCACCGGCGGACCACTGGCCGTCCTCGCTGCAGCTGGTGACCGTGGCGTCCACGTAGAGATTGAAGGTCAGCACCCCCTGCGCGGTGGACGCGCTCCAGCTGACCGGGATGCTGGAGTCTCCGGACTCGTTGGCGCTCTCCGGCGTCGGGGCGGTCGGCGGCGTGACGTCCACCTTGAACGTGACGTACACGTACTGCGCGGTGGTGATGGGCCCCGTGGTCTCGGTGGAGTTCGTGGCGAGCAGCCACAGCCGATAGGTCTCGCCCGTGGCGACGGTCGAGTCGCAGAGCGACCCATCGAGGTCAGCCAGGTCGGACAGGAGAATCGTGATCGCGGAGGTGGCGGTACCGTTCGTCGCTGGATTGACGTCCAGGTTCTTACAGGTTCGGCTCATGCCCGTCTGACGGGCCGCCTCCGTGGAGCAGTCTTTGTTCGCGTCACCAATCCAGGCGTCCACGTAGGTGATGCCCGCAGGGATGGTGCCGAGCTGGATCTCGATCTCGACCGTCTCCGAGACGTCACACTCGGCGAGGCTGAAGCCACGCGTGGTGAGCGTCTGGTTGGTGAGGTTCTCGACGGGGTCATCGCCGATCGTCACCGCCGTGACGTTCGCGGTGATCAAGCCCTGCGTGGGGGCGGTCTGAGCCGCGACCGCCGAAGGGACAGCCAGGAGGGACGACAGGATGAGCGCCAAGGCGCGTGGAATACGCATAAGTTCCCCGGTCACTAGCAAGGGGCAGGCCAGCTTCGCCAGCGCGGAATCAACGTGGTTTTCGAAGTTTGTCACGGGTCCAGCAAGCGTGCCGGACATTCTGGCAACCAGGGGCCGCGGAGCGCCGGGCCCGTGACAATTCGTCATCGCAAAAAGGCTTCGGGCCCGATCAGCACGCCCTCGGCGATTTGCACGGCGTTCAGCGCGGCGCCCTTGCGCAGGTTGTCCGCCACGACCCACATCTGGATGCCACCGGGGTTGCCCACGTCGTCGCGGATGCGGCCCACGTACACGGGGTCCTGGCCCACCGCGTCCTTCGGCTTCGGGTACAGCCCCTTCGCGAAGTCGTCGATGACCACCACGCCGGGCGCCTTCTCGAGCAGCGCGCGGGCGCGCTTGGCGTCCATCGGCTCGTGCGTCTCGATGGTGACCGCCTCGCTGTGGCCCGACTCGACCGGCACGCGCACGGCCGTGGGGGACACGCGGATGGTGTCGTCGCCGAAGATCTTCTGGGTCTCGACGACCATCTTCATCTCTTCTTCTTGGTACCCGCTGGCCACGTCCGGCGTCCAGCGCATGAGCAGCGAGCCCGCCAGCACGTCGCCCACCTTGCCGGCCGTCACGGGCTTGCCCTCGCCGTACTCGACCGTCTGCTCGGCGAGTTCGTCGACGGCCTTCTTGCCGGCACCGGACACCGACTGATACGTGGCGACATTGATGCGCTCGATGACCGCCGCATCGTGCAGCGGCTTCAGCGCAACGAGCATCTGGATGGTGCTGCAGTTCGGGTTCGCGATGATGCCCTTCGGGCGGTTGGCCGCATGGTCCAAGTTGACCTCGGGCACCACGAGCGGGACCTCGGGGTCACGGCGCCACGCCGAGCTGTTGTCCACGACCAGCGCGCCCTTGCTCGCCGCGATGGGGGCCCACTCGAGGGACGTGCCGCCGCCGGCCGAGAAGAGGGCGAGGTCCACGCCGTCGAACACCTCGGGCGAGATCGCCACGATAGTGTGCTCAGTCCCCTTGAACGTGACGGTCTTGCCGGCACTGCGCTCCGAGGCGACCGGGACGAGCTCGCTGACGGGGAAATTCCGCTCTTCGAGCACGCGCAACATCTCTTGACCGACGGCACCCGTGGCGCCGACGACCGCGACCTTGAACTGACGAGACATAGGGCGAGGTAATAGGCGCTTCCGTTGCCCCCCGCAACCAGCTGCCGCTACACTCGGGCGCGTGAACGCCTCGCCCGCGCTCCTGACCGCGTTCATGGCCGCCGCGGTCTCCGTCCAGGCGGCCGGCTGCGCCGACCAGGGAGGCCCCGCCTGGGAGGACGATCAGGGCGTCGCCGATGGCGGCGTGGACGACCTGGGTGGCTTCGATCAGGGCATGGATCAAGGCCCAATCACGTACCCGGCCCAGTATCCGAACGACCGCACGCTGTCTCCGCTGACGCCCCACGTGGCGGCGCACCTGCGGGAGGTGGTGGCGCGCGGCTCGGGCAGCGCGGACGTGTTCATCAAGGTAGGCGCCTCGGCCACCTACAGCAGCCAGTTCCTGCACTGCTTCGCGGGCAGCGACGTGGACCTCGATGGCCGCACGGAGCTCGAGCCCACCCTCGAGTTCTTCCGCGAGGGCGACATCCTCGGCAGCACGCCGTTCAACCGAACCAGCGAGTCCACCGAGGTGGGTCGCGGCGCTGCGTGGGCCATCGCGGGCGACCCGTCTCCGCTCGGCACCGAGGTGGGCATCGCCAACCCGCGCTACGCGGTGGTCATGTACGGCACCAACGACATCGAGCAGACCAACGTGTTCAGCTACGCCAACAGCCTGCTGGACCTCACGGACGAGCTGCTCGACCAGGGGATCATCCCGTTCTGGTCCACCGTCATGCCGCGCGACGACAACCCCGCGAGCGACCTGCTGGTGCCCGTCTTCAACATGGCGGTGCGCGCCGTGGCACAGGCTCGCCAGGTCCCGTTCATCGACCTGCACCGCGAGCTGCTGCCGCTGCCGGAGCACGGCCTCGGGAGCGACGACATCCACCCGAGCGCGTACCCGAGCGGCGCGTGCCAGCTCACCAGCGCGGGGCTGCAGCACGGGTACAACGTGCGCAACCTGCTCACGCTGCAGACACTGCACCGCGCCAGGCTCGCGGTGGACGGGGAGGCGGCTCCCGACGTGGCCGAGCCGCCGCTCGCGGGCGATGGCTCGGCCGGCGCGCCGTTCGTCGTGGCCTCGCTGCCGTTCTCGCACGTGGCCAACACGCTGTTCTCGGGTAGCGACCAAGTGGACACGTATCCCGGCTGCGCGGCCGCCCAGGACGAGTCCGGCCGCGAGCTGTTCTATCGGCTGGACGTCAGCACCCCCACCTCCGTGCGTGTGCTGCTGTTCGACCGTGGTAGCGTGGACGTGGACGTCCACCAGTTGAGCGGGACGCAGGGGGACGACTGTGTCGCCCGCCACCATCAGGACCTTCAGGTGACGCTGGGCGCCGGCACGCACTACTTCTCGGTCGACACCTTCGTCGACGCCGGTGGGCAAGAGCGGGCCGGCGAGTACATCATCGCCATCTTCGAGACACCATGAGCGACGACTTCACACTCGCCAAAGACACTCCCCTCGGGCAGCGCTTCATCATCGAGACGCCCGTCGGCGCCGGGGCGCAGGGCGAGGTATACCGGGCGCAGGACCGCAACGTCCGCAGCCACCGCGTGGCCATCAAGATCATGCGTGTGCCTGCGCGCACCGAGGACCAACGCGTGGCCGCCATGCGCGAGCTCGAGCTGCTGTCGGCGGTGCACCACCCGTCGGTGCTGCACTTCCTCGACTACGGCTGGCACGAAGGGCGCCTGTGGTTCGCCATGCCGTGGCTCGAGGGCGAGACGCTCGAGGACGCGGTGCTCACACGCCAAGAGGCCAAGCCCGTGTTCGAGAAGCTGGCCGCAGGTCTCGCGGCGCTGCACGCGGTGGGCATCCGCCACCAGGACCTCAAGCCCGCCAACGTGTTTCTCTCGAAGGTCACGGGCTACGACGAGCTGCAGCCGCAGCTGCTGGACCTGGGCGTGGCCGTCCGGTCGGGTGAGCTGATGGCGGCCGGCAGCCTGGCCTACTTCGCACCCGAGGTGGCGGGCTCCTGGCCCATGCCGAATCCCGCTGTGGACGGGAAGGCCGACGTGTTCGCGCTGGCGCTCACGCTGCGCGAGGTGCTCGAGCCGGGCACCATGCCGGAGCTGCCCCAGTCCGACGCCGACGTGGAGGGCTTCCTGCGGCGCCGCGCGGAGGAGCCCATCCCCGGCTTCAAGAACCGGTCGCTGCGCTACCTGCGCAAGTCGTTCGCGCGCTGGCTGCATCCGGACCCGGAGCAGCGTCCGACCGCCGACGAGTTCCGGAAGGAGCTCGAGGTGCTGCTGCTGCCCGAGCGTCAGCGCAAGCGGGCCATCTTCTTGGCGGTGGCGCTCCTGGTGGTGGGCAGCGTGGCCACCTGGGGCGTCTACCAGCTCACCAAGGCGCGGCGCTTCGAGACCGAGTCGGTGGAGCTGAGCGGGCAGGTGGCCCAAGCGGGCGAGCGCATCACCGACCTCGAGGAG
>CAZEAA010000442.1:2522-5157 GCA_964510015.1 uncultured Sandaracinaceae bacterium | reverse complement strand
CTGGGGGCCACCCGTGGAGCTCGAGATCGGTCGCGGGTACCTCGACTGCGACGCGGAGCGCATCTACTTCACCGTCCGCAGCGACTGCTTCTTCATGGGCCGGGACGGCGAGAGGCACCCCACGGAGTGCGCGCCCGAGGTCTTCGCGAGCCTCTACGAGTGGTCCATCCTGCCTCGGCAGGGAGACCGCTAGCGCGTGACCGAGGAGCCCACCGTCAGGGCCACAGGTGCGGCGGCGTGTAGCCCGGGCGAACCAGCGCGTGGACGCGGAAGAATTGGCGGACCGCCGCCATTCGCGTTGCGGCGCTGGGCTCGCGGTCGATGAGGTTCGTGGCCTCGTGCGGATCCCTGCGCAGGTCGTAGAGCTCGTACTGGTCCTCGCGCACCCGCCAGATGCACTTCATGCCGTCGCGGAAGACCAGCGCACGGTGTAGCCGGCTCGACTCGAGCGCGATGGGTCGCCCGAGCACCACGTCGTCGCCCGCCACCAACGGCACCAGGCTCTGCCCGAGGACGCCGCCGGGTGTCGGCTGCTGGAACAGGTCCAGGATCGTCGGCCCGATGTCGATCAAGGAGACGGGCTGGTCGACGACGCGCGCTGGTCGCCCCGGAACGCGGATGAGCAACGGCACCCGCGTGAGCATCTCGTGGAGCGTCCCGCCGTGCTCGAACTGGCCGTGCTCGCCGAACGCCTCGCCGTGGTCGGCCGCGACGATCAACACCGTCCGCGACCACAGGCCGGCGCGCTGGAGCGTGGCGATCAGCTCGCCCAGCGCGGCATCCACGCTTGCGACCTCGCGCAGGTAGCGCGCGAAGGCCGGGTCGTCCGAGCCGCCGGCCGTGTATGGCGCGTGAGCGTCCATGAGATGCACGTACGAGAAGCTCGGCCCCTCCGCGTTGCGGAGGAGCCACTCGCCCAGGACCGGCAGCACGTGGTCGGCTCGCGGGTCCTCGCCGACCGTGTTCACCACCTCGTCCCGCATGCCGCGGACCAGCGTGTACTGCTGCCGCAGTCGCTCGTTGGTCGGTACGTTGAAGCTGCGGACGCTGGCCGGCAGCAGCTCGGGGACCCGTGGGGTTCGATCTTCGGCCGGGAAGATGCGGATCCGTCGCCCAGCTTGGAACGGCACAGGCGTCCAATACAGCTGCGACATGTATCGGCCCGTGAGCATCGAAGCGACGCTGGGAGCGGTGGTCGGCGCCGTCGCGCGCGCGTCCGTGAACACGGTGGAGTCCGCGCTGAGCGCCCGCAAGTTCGGCATGTTCGCCGCGTGGGTCGGGCCGAAGAACACGTCGTGGCGCAGCGCGTCGATCGTCACGAGCACGACGATCGCTTGCGCGGGGTCGACCAGCGGCTGGCTCGGCGCGACCGGCGGCGCCCCGTCACGGCGCGTGAACCACTGCGGGTCCCCGACGAAGCGCGAAAGCCAAGCGGGGTCCACCTCGTCGTCGCCCACATGACCCGGGCGCGCGACGAACGCGTAGAGCCCCGGCGCGTCGTGGCGCGAGAGCTCGATGGCGACGTGGCTCGGCGGTTTGCTGACCACGCTCCACAGCGCCCAGATCACGAAAATCCCCGCCACGAGCCCCCCCCGGCCATGCGGCGCCCGCTCGTCACCGCGGCAAAGGGGGCGCCGACGAACGCCATCGCGAACGCGACCCCGGAGGTCACGACGAGACCGAGGTGTAGCCCTGCCTTCCCGAACGGCAGCGCGAGCTGGTTGATGAGCGCCGCGGCGACCCCCGCTGCTGCGAAGGGGGTCCGCAGCAGCCACGGGGCGAGCGACGGCCAGCGCGTCTCGGCGACTCCGGCCAGCGCCCGCAGGCCCACGACTCCCGCCGGGACCAGGCCCAAGGCCGCGCCGTAGAGCCACTGATTCACCGGCGTGTAGCTGTAGAGGTCGTCGGCCAGGACGACCCGTCCTGCGACCAACGAGATGGCGACGAGCAGCCCCGCCGCCAGCTTCACCCCATACCGCATCGCCTGCACGACGGTCACCGTCAGGAGCACCAGCACCAGCGCGAGCGCGGCGCGGTAGCCGACGAGATACGCGAGGTGCAACCCCCGGACCTCGAGCAACGTTGGATCGGCGCTCCGGGATGACAGCGTCACCAGCACCTCGACGCACGAGACCGCCACGAACCCGAGCGCCACGGCGAGCGTGGGCACCACTCGCCCGCGGGCCACGTCAGCGGGCGGAACGAGCTCGAGCGGTTCCTCGGATGCACTCGGCGCCCACGTCATCGACGAATCGTCCGCCCGGTCACGCCCAGCGCCAGCGGGAAGCGCCCAAAGCTGCGCCAGTTGCGGTCCACGGCGCCTACGTAGCAGCGTCGGCGCGGGCCACAAGGCGGTGCTGGCGAAGCCTGCGGGCCGCCTCCCTCGCGCCGTCCGGCCAGCCGCCTAGGGAACGACCACCGCGGTAGGCACGCGCTCGTCGAACCCGTCCCCGAGGCTCCCGAGCCGTCGATAGCCGCGGCAGTGTCGCTCGGTCCCGTTGCGGAGACCGCACAGCGTCTGATCTCCGCTCACCAGCTGGCTCCAGCCGGAGCTCGGGTCGATGGCGGGGGAGGAGTTGAAGCCGTTGTTGCTGCCGTTGTTGACGAAGCAGCCCACCGCGCCCTGGCTGTTGAG
>CAZEAA010000442.1:0-2512 GCA_964510015.1 uncultured Sandaracinaceae bacterium | reverse complement strand
GCTGTCGAGCGCGCAATACGGGTAGCCGGGGCCCACGATGCTGACCCAGTCGTCGGCGCTGCCTGCGGGGAAGGCCCCCGCGACGCCCTGCAGCGTGCAGTGCAACGTGCCGTCGGTCTTGATGCCGCACTCGCCGAAGCCGGTGTTGTCCACCAGCGCCCAGTCGTTGCCGGCGACCTGCGTCGGGCTCGAGCCGGCGTTCACGCCCCAGTAGTAGAAGCTTCCGTCGGTGCGGCGTGCCCCCACCCGGTAGTTGCCCATCTCCACGGTGTCCCAGCCGGAGAGGGCCACTTGGTTGGGGAGCAGCCGGTCTTCGGTGCCGGCGACCCCCAGCTGCCCGTACTGGTTGGAGCCCCAGCAGTAAAGGTTGCCGTTGGTGGCCACGGCGCAGGTCGCTCGGACGCCTGCGCTGACGTGCTTCCAGCCCGTCACACCCGAGACGGAGGCCACCGGCACCGGCACGAGCGAGGTGGTGGTGTTGCCCGTGCCCAGCTGGCCCGCGTCGTTGTTGCCCCAGCAGTACAGCGCTCCCGCGCGGATGCCGCACGCATGCCCGGCGTACTGCGAGGAGACGCTCACCTGGGACCAGTCGGTGTCCGCGGTGACGGCCGTGGGCGTGGCGCGCGGCAGCCCATCGGGGTCACCGTTGGGCCAGGTCCGGCCCCAACACGCGAGCGAGCCATCGGCGAGCCCGCAGCCACCGTACTGCGTGGTCGCGATTCGGTCGAAGCGATCGTCGATGCGCGTCATGGTGGCTTGGTTGGGCAACACGCCGCGCCCGAGCAGGCCGTAGTCGTTCACTCCCCAGCAGAGCAGCTGACCGAGCTCGGACTGGGCACAGCGCGTGTCCCCGAGACCACCCACGGTCCGCAGGCCCACCGTGGCGCTGACTTGCGTGGGCGCGGTCACCGTGTCCATCGGCGCCGTCACCGAGCCGAGCTGGCCGTCGTGGTTCGCGCCCCAACAGAAGCCGCGTCCGTCGCTCTTGATGGCGCAGGTGCCGCTCTCGCTCGCGGACACCTCCACCCAGTCGCGGTCGCTGCCCACGCGGGTCGGCTGGATCACGTCGTCCACGTGGCCGAGGCCGAGCTGGCCATCGTAGTTCGCGCCCCAACAGTGGAGCTCACCGTTGGTCTTGATCGCGCACGCGTGCGCCTCTCCGACCGTGACGCGGGTCCACGTGCTGACGTCCGGGTTCAACGTGGGCGTGGTCAGCACCGTGTCGACCACGGGCTGTCGACCCCAGCAGAGCAGCCGGCCATCCGCGCGAACGGCGCAGGCGTGCTGGTCGCCCACGGCCACCTGCGTGTAGCGGTCCGTGCCCACGGCCGTCGGCGTGGCCGCGTAGTGCGGTTGGTCGTTCCCGTCGCCGAGCAGGCCGTCTCCGCCCTCCCCGACGCAGTACAGCGCCCCGTCTGCGTCCAATCCACACGCGGTGTCGTAGCCCGCGCTCAGCGACACCAGGGTGTCCGAGTACAAGGTCGGCGCGGTGACTGGCTCTTCCGCCAGTTCGTCCCCGAGCACGTAGTGGTAGCCCCAGCAGTAGAGCCCATCCGCACGCCGACCACAGAAGGCGTCGTGCCCCGCGAACAGCTCCTCCCAGTCCGAGTCGCTGCCCACCCGGACGGGCGTGGCGGTCTCGTCGGCCTCGATGGGGCCGTCGCCGAGCAGTCCGTCGCCGTCGTCGCCCCAGCAGTAGAGGGCTCCCTCCCCCGAGATCGCGCACACGGCCTGGTAGTTGGCCACGGCGCTGCGGTAACCGAAGCCGAGCGTCCACGCGTGTACCTGCGGTTCTGTCTCGACGTTGCCGGCGGCGTCCGTGGCGCGCACCGCGAGCGAGTGGCTCCCGGGGGCCAGCGGACCGAACGCCACGGACGCGTCGCAGGCCTCGAACGCCGCCCCGTCCAAGCTGCACTCGAAGGTGCACACCGCCTCGCTGCAGCCCAGCTCGAACGCGCTGGCCACCCCGTTGGTCTGCCCTGCGAGGGGGGTGCTCAGGAAGAGGGTGGTCGGGGGCGTGTCCTGCCCGCCGTCGCCTCCCATCCCTCCGTCGTCGCCCATGTTCGGACGTCCGTCGCTGCCACACGCCGCCAGCAAGGCGGCCAACCCGAGTACCCAAGCGTGAGTGTTCAATCGCATGGAGGGTCAGTGTCGGCCGCGGCGTGTTCGATCACGGCTTCGTAACGCGCCGAGACGGCGCCCGACCGAGCCCCCGATGACGCAACGGGTCGTGGTGATCGGCGCGGGGATCGGCGGGCTCACCGCCGCGGCGCTGCTGGCCAAGTGGGGCCGGCAGGTGACGGTGCTCGAGGCGCACGTCTACCCCGGGGGCTGCGCGGGCACGTTCTATCACCGCGGGTACCGCTTCGACGCGGGCGCCACGCTGGCCGGTGGCTTTGCACCGGGCGGGCCGCACCACGTCGTGGGCGAGCTGCTGGGCATCGAGTGGCCCGTGCACCCGGTGGACCCCGCGTGGGTGGTGCACCTGCCCGACGGCCGAGCCGTGACGCAG
>CAZEAA010000441.1:0-5165 GCA_964510015.1 uncultured Sandaracinaceae bacterium | reverse complement strand
TCCGCCGTGCCGCTCGCCGCGCTGCTTCCCGGGGGCCCGCTGCACGAGCGGCTGCGCGGACAGCGCGTGGCGCTGGTGCTGAGCGGCGGCAACGTGGACCTCGACGCGCTGCCGGCGATGCCGAAGGTCCCGCGCTACCCCGAGGGCTGATCGGGCCCGCCCGCCGCGGGCAGCGGGATCATGTCCACGAGGTGGATGCTGCGCTGCGCGCCCGAGGTGCGCAGCACGCCGCGCACCGGCGCCACGTCGGCGTAGTCCCGTCCGCGCGCGACCACCACGTGATCGTCGCGCACGCGCACCCCGTTGGTGGGGTCGTACTCCACCCAGCCGAGCGTGGGGCCACACCACGCGCGCACCCACGCGTGCATGGCGTCGGCGCCGTCCAAGCGCGGGCAGCCCGGCGGGGGCTCCGTGCGCAGGAAGCCGCTGACGTAGCCGGCGGGGATGCCCACGCTGCGCAGGCAGCCGATCATGATGTGCGCGAAGTCCTGGCACACGCCGCGCCGCGCCACGAAGGCCTCCTCGGCGGGGGTGTCCACCGTGGTGGCGTCGGGGTCGAAGATCAACTCGTCGTGCAGGGCCTCGCCGAGGGCCAGCACGGCGCCCAAGGCGCTGACGTCGGGCGGCACGAACGCGCGCGCGAAGTCCCGCAGCAGTGGGCTCTCGGGCACGCGCGCCGACGCCTTCACGAAGTGATGCGGGGCCTCACCGTCGAGGCGCAGCTCACGCGCGATCAGCGTGGGCAGCGTCTCCCAAGGGGGCGAGGTGTCCGCCGTGGGCGCGGGCGAGGTGCGGTCCACGCGCGCCCGCACGACCACGGCCAGCTCGTCGTGGGGCGAAGTCAGCGACAGGCGCGTGACCTCGTTGCCGAAGAAGTCACGGAAGCCGGACTGCTCGCCTCCGGTGGGGCGCACCTCGAGCGACCCGCTGACGCGCTGCTGCTCGCCCGGCAGGTCGGCGGGCATCACGCGCAGCAGGTGGCGCCCTGCGTTCGCAGGCTGCTGATACCGATAGGTGATGCGCAGCGCGATGTCGTACAGCATGGCTCAGCGGAGGTAGGTGGCGGTCAGCAGCTCGGACAGCTGCCCGAGCTCATTGCGGATGGTGCGCAGGGTGTCGCCCGACAGGTCGGTCACCGAGGCCAGCGTGAGGCGCGCGTGGAGCCGCTCGCCCATGCGCCCGAACTCCGACAGGTCACCGTCCTCCTCCACGCCGGGCAGCGCCTGCGAGTGCTCGCGGATGGCGTCCACCTGGAAGCGCACGGAGCGCGGGTTCTGCGCGTCGAGGGCCAAGAGGTCGATGACCGTCTCGCGCGTGGTCGCCACCACGTAGCGGCGCCGGTGCGTCATCACGCTGTCGCACAGCTCGACGGCGAGATCGAGCGAGCCGTCGTCGGCAGGCACCTCGGTCAGGCGCTCGAGGGCCTGGGTGGTCAGCCACGCGCGCTCGAGGGCACGCCCCACGCGCAGGAAGCGCCAGCCAGTGAAGTGGTACATGTTCTCGTGCACGAGGCCCGAGAAGCCGCTGACCTTGCGCAGCAGCACGCTCACGGCGCGCGCGGCGTCGTCCGCGGCCATGCGCTCGGTGGCCATGCGGCGCGCGGTCTTGTCGAGGTCGTGGAGCGCGAGCCAGCCGTCCACCGAGAAGAGGTCGCGCACGTGACTGGCGCTCTGCACCACGGCGTCGAGCGCGCTCAACAGCCCTTGGGGGATGGGCTCGTGCGGGGCGGCGCCGAACGTCATGAGGTGCAGGTGCAGGCTGCGGCACAGCGGCGCGTTCGGGTTGGCGGTCTCGGCCAGACGCACGTGGTAGGCGCGCAGCAGCCGCAAGATGGCCTCCACGCGCTCCACGTAGCGGCCCAGCCAGAAGAGGTTGTCCGCGGCGCGGCTGGTGAGCGTGCCCGGCAGCGTGCGCAAGAACGGCGCCGTGGGGCTGGGCAACAGGGTCGGGGCGTCCACGGGCGCGTCGCTGAGGATCCACACGTCGGCCACCGAGCCGCCGCGCTGCATGGCGATGGCGCCGGCGTCCTCGCTCCGGCCGATGCGCGCGAAGCCGCCGGGCATGACGCGCCAGCCGTCCGGCGTGCGGGCCAGGAAGACGCGCACGCTCATGGGGCGCGGCCGCAGCTGGCCGTCCACGAAGGCCGGCGTGGTGGAGAGCGTGACGGCCTCCTGCGCGATGAAGGCGGCGCCGTCGCCGTCGAGCTTGGCCACCGCCTCGGCCAGCGTCATGCCGCGCGGTTCGCCGCCCACCAAGATAGCGCCGTCCGTGTCGAAGGGCAGCTGCGTGGAGAGCGCGGGACCCACCGTCACGTCCTCGAGGTTGCTGCGCACGTGCTCAAGCTCGGCTTCTTGGCCGCACCACCACGTCGCGATGTTGGGCAAGCGCAGCGGCTCGCCTCGCAGCACCTCACACAGGCTCGGCAGGAAGGCCATCAAGGCGCGCGTCTCGAGCACACCCACGCCGAGGGCGTTCACCAACGTCACCCCCTTGCGGCGCACGGCGTCCACCATGCCCGGGGTGCCGAGGCCCGAGCGCTCGTCCAGCTCGAGCGGGTCGGCGAAGCTCGCGTCGAGGCGCCGGAAGAGCACGCTCACGGGCTGCAGCCCCGACACCGTGCGCACCATCACGTGACCGTCGCTCACCACGAGGTCTTCGCCCTCGAGCAGCGCGAAGCCCAGGTAGCGCGCGATGTAGGCGTGCTCGAAGTAGGTGTCGTTGTGCGGGCCCGGCGTCAGGATGGCCACCTGGCTGTCGTCCTCGGCGCGCAGCCCTTGCAGCGTGTCGCGGAAGGCTTGGAAGAAGCCCGCCAGGCGATGCACGTTGGCGCTGGCGAACAGGTCGGCGAACACGCGCGACGTGGCCACGCGGTTCTCGAGCGCGAAGCCGGCACCGGACGGCGCTTGCGTGCGATCGCCCAGCACCCACCAGCGGCCACCGGGGCCGCGCCCGATCTCGAACGCGAGGAAGTGCAGGAAGTGCCCGGACGCGGGGGCCACGCCCACCAGCGGTCGCAGCCACTCGGCGTTGGTCGCCACCAGGGAAGCGGGCAGGTGCCCGTCGCGCACCAGCGTGTTCTCGCCGTAGAGGTCCGCGACGACGGCCTCGAGCAGCTCGGCGCGCTGAATGAGGCCCGCCGCGATCTCGCGCCACTCGCGCTCGTGGATGATCACGGGGATGTGGCTCAGCGGCCACTCGCGCTCTTGCGAAGTGGCCTGCCCGTACTGGCGAAAGTAGACGCCCGCGTCACGCAGGTACTGGTCGCCGCGCTGGAAGCGCTCCCCGAGCTCGGTCGCCGAGAGCGGGGCGATGTGCTCGAGCAGGCCCGTCCAGCCGGGGCGCACGGCGCCGGAGGCGTCCATGAGCTCGTCCGGCACACCCGGCCAGGGCTGGTACCCCTCGAGCCACGGCTTCACAGGGGGACTCAGCGGGGTCTGCTGGCCCTGGCTCTGGCTCTGGCTCTGGCTCTGGTTCGGCATGAGGCACTCACGCCGGTCTCAGAACGATGGCGCGCGGCGGAGGTCGAGGGTGGTGGGGAAGTCCGGATGCGGCGTGTCCGCGGGCAGCACGTAGCCGCCTGGACTGTGCCCGTGTGGCTCGAAGCGCGCCAGTCGCCGGGCCTCGGCCTCGTTGCCATTCACCGGGAACGTGTCGTAGCTGCGCCCGCCGGGGTGAGCCACGTGATAGACGCAGCCGCCGAGCGCGCGCTGGCTCCAGGTGTCCACGATGTCGAAGGTGAGCGGCGCGTTCACGGGCAGGGTGGGGTGCAGCGCGAGCGCCGGTTGCCAGGCCTTGAAGCGCACCCCGGCCACGCTCGTGCCCGAGGTCTCGGTCGGCGTCATGGGCACGCGCCGACGGTTGCAGGCCACCGCGTAGCGGCTCGGATTGTCGGTGACCAGCTTCACCTGCAGCCGCTCCATGGAGCTGTCGGTGTAGCGCACGGTGCCCCCGATGGCGCCCGTCTCGCCGAGCACGTGCCAGGGCTCGAGGGCCTGACGGATCTCCAGCTGAACCCCCTCGTAGGCCACCTGGCCGCAGAAGGGGAAGCGGAACTCGGCCTGCGCCTCGTACCACTCGGGTCGCACGTCGCAGCCGTGCGTGCGCAGGTCGGCGAGCACGTCCAGCAGGTCGCGCCACAAGAAGTGCGGCAGCATGAAGCGGTCGTGCAGCAGCGTGCCCCAG
This sequence comes from uncultured Sandaracinaceae bacterium, assembly GCA_964510015.1. GTDB lineage: Bacteria > Myxococcota_A > Polyangia > Polyangiales > Houyiibacteriaceae > JADJJE01. The sequence goes on along the minus strand of CAZEAA010000441.1, from coordinate 983 downwards.
CGGATGGGCAGCCCGTCGACCGGGTCCTGCCACAGGCGCGCGACGATGGCGCGAATCAGCACCTGCTGCGCCAAGCTCATGCGGGGATCGGGCGGCATCTCGAAGCCGCGGAATTCCACCAGGCCCAGGCGTCCGGTCGGCCCATCGGGGGAGTACAGCTTGTCGATGCAGATCTCCGAGCGGTGCGTGTTGCCCGTCACGTCGATCAGCACGTTGCGCAGCAAGCGGTCCACCAGCCACGGCGGGGGCGCCTGGCCCGCGCCGGGGTTCGGGATCTGCGCGAGCGCCAGCTCCAGCTCGTAGAGGCTGTCGTGGCGCGCCTCGTCGATGCGCGGCGCCTGGCTGGTGGGCCCGATGAACAGGCCGGAGAACAGGTACGAGAGCGCGGGGTGGCGCTGCCAGTAGAGGATCACGGAGCGCAGCAGGTCCGGTCGCCGCAGGAACGGGCTGTCCATGGTGGTGGCCCCGCCGACCACCACGTGGTTGCCGCCGCCGGTGCCCGTGTGGCGTCCGTCGATCATGAACTTGTCCGCCCCGAGGCGCGTCTCGCGCGCCAGCTCGTAGACGGCTTCGGTGGTGGCCACGCACTCGCGCCACGAAGACGCGGGGTGCACGTTCACCTCGATGACGCCGGGATCGGGCGCCACGCGGATCACGTTCAAGCGCGGGTCGTTCGGAGGCGCGTAGCCCTCGATGTGCACGGGCAGGCCCAGCTCCTCGGCGGCCGCCTCGGCGGCGGCCACCAGCTCGAGGTAGTGCTCCACGCGCTCGACCGGCGGCATGAAGACGCACAGCCGACCGTCGCGCGGCTCGGCCGCGAGGGCGGTCCGCACGCTTCCGTCGAGCTCCACCAGCGACTGCTCGCGCCGGTCCTGGCGCCCTTCGTCGGCCCGCGTGCGGGCGCTCGGCAGCCCGCGCGAGGGTGCGCTGGCACCGGGCGCGCCGCTCGCGTCGCCCGCGCCGGTCGCGAGCTAGTGGTAGTC
>CAZEAA010000440.1:307-5176 GCA_964510015.1 uncultured Sandaracinaceae bacterium | reverse complement strand
CCGCGTGGCCCGCGCCGCGTGATCTTCCAGCCCTCGCCCGCCAACGTGGAGATCGCCGTGGATGGTGGCCCGCTGCGCGCGTTCGGCCCCAGCTTCCGTGAGGTCACGCTCGCGCCCGGGCAGCACAGCTTTCGTGTGGTCGGCGGCGCCGAGTGCTGCGTGGAGCGCACCTTCGTCAGCGACGTGCCCGCGGGCGAGGAGCCGCTCGAGCTGCCCCTGCGCCTCGCGTTCCGCCCGGCCAGCGTCTACGTGGTGGCCAACCTCCCCGCCGACGTGGCGGTCGCCGGGAGCTCGGGCACCAGCCAGGGTCGCACCCGCGAGATCCTCTCGGTGCCCATGACGCGCGCCGAGGACACCCGCCGCTTGACCGTGACAGCGGAAGGTCATCGGGTTTATACAGGGGTGCTGCGACTGCGCGCCGGTCAGCTCACGGAGCATCGCGTCTCCCTCGAGCCGGGCCCTCCCGCGCAGGAGACTCCCACCCCTCCGCCCCCCGGACCTTTTGCCCCCCCTCTCCCGGTCTCGCGGATGCCGCCCCGACATCCACGCGCTTGGGCGCGCGGCGGCGCTCGTGTGCTCGGGCGGCGGGTGTCGTCGGCGGTGGCTCCCTTCGGGCTCTTGCTGTGCCTCTTCGCGCTGGGCGTGGCGCCCTCCGGGGCGCGGGCCGACGACCTCGAGGACTTCGAGGCAGCGCGCGCGCAGTACGACGCGCAGCACTTCGAGGCCGCCGTGCAGCTCTTCGAAGACCTGCTGCTCGGCCCAGTCCCGCGCGTTCGCAACCTGGCGCTGCGCCTCGAGTCGCGAAAGTACCTGGGCGCGGCCTACCTCTTCGTCGGTCGCAGCGAGGACGCCCGCGCGCAGTTCCTGCAGCTGCTCGAGGAGGATCCGGCCTACACGCTGGACCCGCTGAGCTTCCCGGCCGCCGTGCAGACCGTCTTCGACGAGGCCCGCGAGCAGCTCGCCGCGCGCCAACGCGAGAGCGCGCAGGCCGAGGTCGAGCGGCTGGACGAAGAGGAGCGGCAACGTCTCCTGCGGCTGGCGGCCGAGCAGGAGCGGCTCCGTCAGCTCGAGGAGCTGGCCAACTACGAGACGGTGGTCATCCCCAACTCGCGAGGCCTGGCCACCGTGCCCTTCGGAGCCGGCCAATTCCGCAATGGAAACAGGGCCTTCGGCGCCACGCTGGCCGTCGGAGAGCTGGCCCTGCTGGCGGGCTCGGTGGGCACCTACGTGGGGCTGCGGGCCCTCTTGGCCACCGCGGCGCGCTGCGGGGTGGAGTCGGAGTGCGTGCTCGACCGCGGCGACCCGAATGGTGCCCCCACGCGCGGTGAGCTGCGCTTCATCGACCGGGAGCGCCGGGTGCGGGTCAGCAACTACATCCTGACGGGCGGCTTCGTCGCCCTGATGCTGGTCGGGATCATCGAAGCCCACGTCAACTTCGTCCCCGAGCGTCGCGAGCGCCGCCTGCGGGTGGTCGGCGGCGAGGGCGAGGGTCAGGACCCGGGCCCGAGCGACGCCGTGGCGCCAATTACAGTCACCGTGCAACTGGGTCTCGGAAACCTGGGCCTGGTGACCCGATTCTGATCCCCCGAAAAGCGGGATGATCCCTCGGAAGCCCCTGGAAACGATCCGTTTTCCGGTGAAAGCTCCTTGACACCCCGCGTTTGGCCGGTATTCTCCGCGTCCCTCACGCCCTGGGTACGTTCCCGGCGCTGTTGAATTTCGCGAACACATGCCGACTATCAATCAGCTCGTCCGCCATGGACGCCAGAAGCTCGTCGTCAAGACGGACTCCCCCGCGCTCCAGCGCTGCCCTCAGAAGCGCGGTGTGTGCGTGCGCGTGTACACCACCACGCCGAAGAAGCCGAACTCCGCCCTCCGCAAGGTTGCGCGCGTGCGCCTCTCCAACGGGATCGAGGCCACCACGTACATTCCGGGTGAGGGTCACAACCTTCAAGAGCACTCCGTGGTGCTGATCCGCGGCGGTCGCGTCAAGGACCTCCCGGGTGTGCGTTACCACGTGGTCCGCGGCACGCTCGACGCCACCGGCGCGGCGGGTCCCTCCAACACGAACAAGGCGACGCGCACCAAGCGTCGTTCGAAGTACGGCGTCAAGCGCCCGAAGAGCTGAGAGAGCTAGCCGAACATGAGTCGTCGCCGCCAAGCAGATAAGCGCCAAGTTCTCCCGGACGCCAAGTACGGTGAGAAGGTCGTCGCCAAGTTCGCCAACATCCTGATGTTCGGCGGTAAGAAGTCCACCGCCGAGGGCATCCTCTACGGCGCGTTCGACATCATCGAAGAGCGCTACAAGCAGGAGCCGCTCGACGTCTTCAAGAAGGCGCTCGACCAGGTCAAGCCCCGCGTCGAGGTCAAGAGCCGCCGCGTCGGTGGTGCCACCTACCAGGTGCCCGTCGAGGTTCGCAACGACCGCCGCACCGCGCTGGCCATGCGCTGGCTCGTCTCCTACTCCCGCAAGCGCGGCGAGAAGAGCATGGTGGAGCGCCTCGCGGCCGAGCTCGTCGAGGCCGCTCAGGGCCGCGGCGCCGCCGTGAAGAAGCGTGAAGACACGCACAAGATGGCCGACGCGAACAAGGCGTTCGCTCACTACCGTTGGTGATCCCCCGGTAGCCCAATCCAACCGCACGGGTAGGTCCAACACGGATACCACCCGAGCCGGAGCAGACCAGACAGCTAAATGAACTTCGCAATATAGAGAGAGTCGCCCGGGTTCACCGAGCCAGCATCCCCTGGTTCCACCGCGTCGCCTCCTCAGTCCCTCTCCGAAACGGCCTACGGGCCCAGATTGACCCAAGGGTGGTCAATCAAAGGTCGGAGGGGGATTTTTGCATCCAAAATCCACAGGGCCAGAGCGCCCTCTCAACCCCTCTACCGAATCGGGTCGCATCGTTGACCCACGCTCCTCCGGACACACCTTGGCTCGCCAGTTCCCACTCCAGCGCACCCGAAATATCGGCATCATGGCCCATATTGACGCGGGGAAGACCACGACGACGGAGCGCATCCTCTATTACACGGGGGTGAACTACAAGATCGGCGAGGTCCACGATGGCGCTGCGACCATGGACTACATGGAGCAGGAGCAGGAGCGCGGCATCACCATCACGTCGGCTGCGACCACGTGTTTCTGGACGCCGAACGAGGGGCTGAACACGGCGGATCAGTTCCGCATCAACATCATCGACACGCCGGGTCACGTGGACTTCACCATCGAGGTGGAGCGCTCACTGCGCGTGCTCGATGGCGCCGTCGCCGTGTTCGACGGCAAGCAGGGCGTGGAGCCTCAGTCCGAGACCGTGTGGCGCCAAGCGGACCGCTACAAGGTTCCGCGCATGTGCTTCATCAACAAGATGGACAAGATCGGCGCGGACTTCAATCGCGCGCTCCGCTCCATCAAAGAGCGTCTCAACGCGCCGGCCGTCGCCATTCAGATCCCGCTCGGTGAAGAGACCGAGCTCGAGGGTGTCATCGACATCGTGCGCATGCACGCCCTGCGCTTCAAAGACGACAAGCTGGGCGCCGAGTGGGAGATCATTCCCATTCCCGAGGCGTTCGAGCTGGCCGCTCAAGAGGCCCGCGAGATCCTCATCGAGAAGGTGGCCGAGATCGACGAAGATCTCATGGCGCGCAACCACGAGGGCGACATAGACTTCAGCCCCAACGAGATCCTGGCGGCGGTGCGCGTGGGCTGTCTCAGCCACCGCATCGTGCCCGTGCTCTGCGGCTCGGCCTTCAAGAACAAGGGTGTCCAGCAGCTGCTCGACGCCGTCGTGGACTTCCTGCCCTCGCCGGTGGACGTCGACGACATCGTGGGCTCGCACCCGGACGACCCCGAGAAGAAGATCGTTCGCAAGGCGTCCGACGACGAGCCGTTCAGCGCGCTCGCCTTCAAGATCCTCAACGATCCGTTCGTCGGTCAGCTGACCTTCTTCCGCGTCTACTCGGGCACCCTCGAGAGCGGCACCGCGGTGCTGAACTCCACCAAGGGCAAGCGCGAGCGCATCGGCCGCATCCTCTTGATGCACGCCAACAACCGCGAAGAGATCAAGGAGATCCACGCGGGCAACATCGGCGCCGCCGTGGGCCTCAAGACCGCCACCACCGGCGACACGCTGTGCGACGACAAGCACCCCGTGGTGCTCGAGCGCATGGACTTCCCCACGCCGGTCATCTCGATCGCGATCGAGGCGAAGACCAAGGCGGACGAGAGCAAGCTCGGCGAGGGCCTCAGCAAGCTCGCCGCCGAAGACCCCAGCTTTCGTGCCCACACGGACCCCGAGTCGGGACAGACGATCATCAGCGGGATGGGCGAGCTCCACCTCGAGATCATCGTCGACCGCCTGCGTCGCGAGTTCAAGGTGGAGGCCAACGTGGGCGCGCCGCAGGTGGCCTACCGCGAGACCATCACCGAGACCGTCAAGGCTGAGGGTCGCTACATCAAGCAGACCGGCGGTCGTGGTCAGTTCGGCCATTGCTGGATCGAGCTCGGGCCCAGTGAACCCGGTCAGGGTTACGTGTTCGAGAACAAGCTCGTGGGTGGCGTCATCCCGAAAGAGTTCGTGCCCGCCATCCAGAAGGGCATCGGCGACGCCATGACCCGCGGAGTGCTGGCCGGATATCCAGTGATCGACTGTCGCGCCGCCGTGATCGACGGCAGCTACCACGACGTGGACTCGAGCGCGGCCGCCTTTGAGGTCGCGGGATCACTTGCATTCCAAGAGGGCGCACGGAAGGCTGGAATTCAGCTTCTCGAACCCGTAATGCAGGTTGAGGTTCGCACGCCGGAGGACTATATGGGGGACGTCATCGGCGACCTCAACTCCCGTCGTGGGTCCATCACCGGGATGGAAGACG
>CAZEAA010000440.1:0-297 GCA_964510015.1 uncultured Sandaracinaceae bacterium | reverse complement strand
CATCCGCGCCAAGGTCCCGTTGTCCACGATGTTCGGCTACGTGAACGACCTCCGCTCCAAGACTCAGGGGCGCGCGGTTCCCACGATGAGCTTCAAAGAATACCAACCCGTGCCCCGCAATATTTCGGACGAGATCATTGCGAAGGCCAAGGGTGAGTGAGCCGCTGGCTCCCACTCCCGTCAACGCGACCCCGACCTCCTAGAAACGGAACACCACCATGGGCAAAGAAAAGTTCGTTCGTAACAAGCCGCACATCAACGTCGGGACCATCGGTCACATCGACCATGGCAAGACCA
>CAZEAA010000439.1:0-5193 GCA_964510015.1 uncultured Sandaracinaceae bacterium | reverse complement strand
CTCGGGAGCGAACACCGAGCCGCTCGCGCTCGGTGACCGCGTGACCAGCCTCGATCCGCTCGTGCTGCGTGCCCAAGAGGGTGACGCCGCCGCGTTTCGTGAGCTGTTCGCGGTACACAAAGACCGGGTGGCCTCCATCGTGTTCCGCTTCCTGGGGCAGAGCGCGGACGTGGACGACGTGGTGCAGGAGGTGTTCCTGCACGTGCACCGCAGCCTGCCTCGCTTCCGCGGCGAGTCGCGCTTCACCACCTGGCTCTACCGTCTGACGGCCAACGTCACCAAGATGCACCTGCGGCGGCGGGCCTCGCGACCGCGCGTGGTGGACGTGGAGGTCCCCGACCTGCCAAGGCACGCGGAGCCGCCCGAGGGCCCGGACGACGCCCTGGCCCGTCAGCTCCGCGTCCGCGCGCTGTACCGCCTGCTCGAGCGGCTCTCCGAGAAGAAGCGCATGGTGCTGGTGCTGCACGACCTCGAGGGGCTGCCGGCCTCCGAGATCGCCGAGGTGGTGGAGGCGCCGATCATGACCGTTCGCACGCGCCTCTTCTACGCACGGCGAGACCTCTACGCGATGTTCGAAGAGGAGCCCACGCTGGCGTCCCTGGTGCAGGAGCTGAGCACACCGCTGCGCGGGCAGTCTGGCCGAGGTGACATGACGGGGGGCGAGCCATGAGCACGCACCAGCCCAAGTGGGGCGCCCTCGAGGCTCTCGAACAAGGCCTGCTCTCCCCGGAGGGCCAGCGGCGCATCGAGACGCACCTGCGCAGCTGCACGGTGTGCGCGCGCGCGCACGCCGCGATGACGGCCTACGCCGGGGCACGGACGGCGATGCAACGAGAGCACGTGGGCCTCGCCGACGACGCGTGGGAGCGCCTGGCTCGCGCCATCGAGCGCGACGCGAGTGACCCCGCCAGCGTCAGCCCCGCCGCCCCGACCACGCGGCCTTCCCTGGCGCCGGGCTCCGCTCCGGGCTTCGAGCCTGCGGTGGCCGACGAGGAGGACCTCGCGAACGCCTACGAGCGCATCAGCTCGGAGGTGCGGCTCACCCCTGCGCCGGCCATCTCCGTGGGCATGGCGGACCGCGTGCTGGAGCTGCGGGCTCGCGAGCGCCAAGACCGCGCCTGGTCCATCGCCGCCACGCTCGCCGCCGCGGCGTGCTTCGCGCTGGCCACGCAGCTGTTTGGCGGCGCTGCGGGTGGACCCCGCGCCCCCGAGGCGGTCGCGACGGGAGGTCACCTCGGTGTCGTGCCCGCCGCGCCGGAACGGGTGGAGGTCGCAGCGGCTCCCCTGGACGTCCACGTGCGCGCCATGAGCGGGACACCGCACACCGACGAAGCGCCGCTGCGGCTCGGCACGCGCGTCAGCGAAGGTCAGCGCTGCGAGACCGGTGAGCACGACAGCGCCCACTTCAGCGTGGGGGAGAACTCCGGCTTCGCGCTCAGCGCCGAGGGCGAAGCGGTGGTCACGCGGGCCCGAGTCGACGGTGTGCAGCTCACCCTCGAGCGCGGCGCGCTCAGCTCGACGGTGGCTACCGGCACACCCTACGCGGTGCTCGCGCCGCCCTATACGTTCGAGGTGCGGGGAACGCGGTTCTCGGTAGCTCGCCGCCTCGACGGCGCGGTCTCCGCGCGGGTGGCCGAGGGCTCGGTGGCCGTCCTGCGCGGTGGGACGGTGCTCGTGTTGCTGGGCCCGGGCGACGAGTGGAGCTCCGCTGGGCCAGCCTTCGCCCCCGAGCCACACGTGTGGAGCCCGCGAGCTGGCGTCACCCTGCACGTCCCGGCTCCCGAGCGGTCGCCGTTCGTGAGCTTCGAGGCCGACAACGTCATCTGGGATGCACACTCGGACGTGGTGCTCACGGTGCGCGAGGGCGCGTCGCTGCGGCTCACCTTCTTCGACGCCCGCGGTCGTGCCACGGCCGTCCAGACCCAGCCGGTGGCCGAGGGGTCCACCGTGGAGGCTCCCGTTCCGTCGCGCCTCGTGCGAGGTCACTTGCCGGCCGCCGTGCTGTCGTCCGTCGTGAGAGCCCACCGGGGCGACCTCGACTTCTGCGTGTCGCGCGCCGTGCGCATGGCCGCTCGTGAGCTGGGCGCGGTCACCCTGGGCCTGACCATCACGCCCGAGGGCGTGGTGAGCGACGTGCAGCTGGGCGGCCCTGGCGCCAGCCAGCCGTTGCGCGCTTGCCTGAGCGCCAAGGCGCGCGCGTGGCAGTTCCCGCGCCCCGGCGGCAGCCTCCCGGTGCAGACCCAGATGCGCCTCGCCATCTCGCCGCGTTGAGTGCGTGCGGGATGCGCCTGTGCGGCGATGGCCTCAGGCGGCGAGGCGCGTCTGCCGCGCCGACGTGGCCAGCGACTCGGCGTAGGCCACCACCTCGGCCGGCGCGCCCTGGCGCATGGCCCCGATGAAGGCCTCCCGCTCGGGGTCGCTGATGCCGTGGATCATCCACGCCATGTAGACGGCGTTGTCCTCGGGGGCGATGCCGCTGACGATGGCGTGCTCCAGCCCCATGAGCTGGTCGTCGCTCATGCGCTCCCAGAGCCCCTCCATCACGTCGGTCTCCTCCTCGGCCATGTGGCCGTACTGCGTGGCGGCGTAGCGCGTCAGCGCGAGGTACAGCGCGTAGCCCTCGGCGGGGCTGCCGAGCGCGGGCTCGCACAGCGCGAGCACGTCGTGCTCGTGGGCCTCGAGCACCCGGTGGGTGGCCGCCACGCGCCGCGCGAGCGCGGGGGAGATCTTCTCGAGCAGCGGCTCCACGTGGTGATCCTCGTGCAGCGCGTGCTCGTTCATCAGGCGAAGGGACGCACGCAGCCGAGCCACGTACGCGGCCGGGTCGGGGCCACTGAAGTCGGTGCCGGCGCCCAGGCGCAGCAGCTCGCCCAGCTCGTGGCGGATGCCCTTGTGGATGATGGTGTAGAAGTTGTAGCGGCCGGTGGTCATGAGCGTCTCTCTCGTGTGAGTGGCTGGCGAAGTGCCAGCACGAGAGAGATAGCCGAGCGCGCGCGGGCCACTCGCTAAGTGTTCCTTAGCGACTTGCTAAATAGATCCTAAGCGCGCCGCAGACGCTCGCTCAGGGCTTGGTCTCGAGCTGCAGGTCGCAGTCGCGCTCCAGCACGAAGCGCCCGCGCTTGATGGGCACCAGGCGCACGTCCGGGCAGCGTTCGCAGAGGCGCTTGCGCAGCAGGATCAGGCGGCTCTCGAGGTTGTCGCGGTACTCGGGCAGCCCCAGCGCCGGATCCATGCGCAGCTCGCGGTTGGTGAACTCGCGCCGACCGCCCGCGTGCTCGTTCAGCAGCTTCCACAGGATGCGCGCCGGCACGTTGCGGATGAGGTACTCGCCGTCGACGAACACGCTCTCGTCGGCCGCGTACCACGTGAAGACGCGTCGACGGGCCGGCAGCGGGGCCGTGTCCGGGCACGCGTCTCCGGCCGCGTCTTCGTCGTCGCGCTCGGACAGCACCGCGATGGCCAGCGCCGCCTGGTTGGCGAGCAGCCCCAGGTAGGCCTCGTGCCAGTTTTCGAAGGCCAGCGGGTCGCGGCTCTCGAGCACCAGCACGCCCACCAGCCGGTCGTGCGCCAGCAGCGGCAGCGCCAGCTGAGCCTGCGCGTCCGGCAGGCCGGGCAGCGGGATCTCGGGCGCCACCTGCGCGCCCGCCTTCTGCGCGCTCTCCTGCACCGCGCGCGCGTAGCGCCGCACCGCGCTGAGGCCGCTGAGCTGGAGCGGGCGCAGCGTCTGCGCCACGGTGCCGATCAGGCCCTGCCCCACGGCCACCTCGGCCCCCGCGCCGCTGCGCTCGTAGCCGGTGCTGTCGATGGCCACCAGCACGGAGCGCTGCTCGTCGTGCAGCAGCAGCAGCGCGTGCTGCGCGCCGAACAGCGTGGTCATGCTCTCGAGCACCGCACCGAAGAGCGCCTCCAGCGTGCGCGCGCGGCAGATGCGGTCGCTCAGCAGCTGGAGGCCGCGCAGCTCCTCGCGGCGCTGGTCGGCGGTGGTCTCGGGGCAGCCCGACCAGGTGCCGGGCAGCTCGGTCATGGGAGCCAGCGCGTCCGGGAGCACCGTGAACGACAGCACCTCGTACACGTCCGCGCTCAGCAGCTTGAAGATGCCGCTCATGCCCGTGGTGCGCGCGATGGCCTCGATGCGCGCGGACATGTCGTCGAACAGCGGGCCCTCGGTCTCGGCGCGCAGGAAGCGCAGCTGCAGCAGGTAGGGCTGGAGCGTGATCGGGTCCCACAGGCGCACGCTTGCGAACGGGTTCTGGTCCACGTTGCGCCGCGTCTTGTTGAAGAACTGGCAGGACAGCGCCACGTGGCCTTCGTCCAGGTAGTGCACCTGGCTCAGCATGGCGATGTTCGGGACGCCGTCCGCGTCGCACGTGGCGATGCCTGCGGGGGTGACGCCCTGGAAGCAATGCGAGAAGTCGGCCAGCTTCATCGGCGCACCGTGACGGCGCGGCCCGCGCCTGGCCCGGGGGTCTGCTCGAACACGCTGGTGAAGGTGAACTCCACCGCCTTGCACGGCGTGAACACCAGGCGCGCGATGACCGCGGGGGCGAGGCCGATCATGGCGTACTCCTCGAGGGTGCGGCCGACGAACGCCGCCACGGCCTCCGCCTCCCCGGGTGTGGTGTCCCGCACGACGGTGGCGCGCCCCTTCAGCTGGATACCGCGGTGCGTGGTGGGCTGCTCGATGACCGCCGCGATGGCGCCGTTGGCGCTCACGTTCGCGATGGCCGGGGCGGCCTCGTACTCCGGCAGGAAGACCACCGCCTGCTCCGGCCCGGTGAGGATCAGCGCCGCGCCCGCGACGCAGTTCGGGACCAGCTGCTCGCTGCGCGTGGCCACCAGCACGCCCAGCCCCACCTTCAAAAACTCCGCGATGTCGACCTGGTCCATGGCGTGGCTGTCCGGCCACGAGGGGTACCATGATTCCGCGCGTGTGCTCACGCGCCAACCGCGAGCCCAGCCAGAGAGGCCGCCGCCTGCCCCCCTGCGAGTCCCATTGTGCGGAGCCGCCCCCGCCGCTTATCCTCCCGCCAGGTGACCATGAGCAAGGGACACGGCGAACGGCACCCGCGCGGGCCGAGGACAGCTCCGCGGAAGTGCACGAGAGCGACGGAATGACATCGGTCGGCGCTGCCTGTCGCGTGCTCATCCTCGACGACGATCCGGTCGTGGGCTCGGTAATCGAAGCCGCGGCCA
>CAZEAA010000438.1:0-5209 GCA_964510015.1 uncultured Sandaracinaceae bacterium | reverse complement strand
CGCGCGCTGTCAGCCGCTGCCCGGCGCGCTGGTGGACGTGTGGCAGGCCGACGAGACGGGCGCGTATGCCGACGATCGCTATCGCGCCAAGCAGCGGGCCGGCGCGGACGGGGGCTATGCGTTCCAGACCACCAAGCCGGGCAACTACCTCAACGGCTCGCAGTACCGCCCTGCGCACATCCACCTGAAGGCGTCGGCGCCGGGGCATCGGTCGCTGACCACGCAGCTCTACTTCCCGGACGACCCGTACAACGGGATCGACCCCTGGTTCGACGCGGCGCGCCTGGTCTCCCTCGAGAGCCCCTCCGCCGCGCGCTTCGACGTCATCCTCGCGCCGACGTGATTCGACTGCCGTAGCGCGAGCGGACAACGCCAGCGATGCGTGTATGCTGGACCCATCGTGGTCACCGAGCCCCTTCGCGATTCCGCTGCTCGCGCTCGCGCCACGTCCGGTGCCTGCCTGGTCGACCATGAGGGTCGCGTGCGGGTGGTCGACGCGGCGGCGGCCCAGCTCGCGCCGCTGGCGGTGGGCCTCCGACTGGCCGACGTGATCCCGTGGGCTCCGACCTCCCTCGAGGTCGCGGCGTCCTGCGAGGGGTGGCTGGTCGAGCGCGGCCTGCGCCTGACGTGCACGCCGCTGCACGGCCCGTTCGGCGAGCTGCACGCCCTGGTGGTGCTGGAGGAACGCGACCCCGCCCACCCCTTGGGCGACGCCCTGCGCGTGGCCAACGACACGCTGCGCTCCCTGATGGACGCGTGCCCGGTGGGCATCGTGACGCTCGACGTCGACATGCGGGTCAGTGGCTGGAACCCCGCGGCCGAGGCCATCTTCGGCTGGTCCAGCGCCGAGGTCCTGGGGCAGCCCTACCCGCTGGTCCCGCGCGACGAGTGGGCCAACTTCGAGAAGCTGTTCCAGCGCGTGATGGACGGCGAGGGCTTCACCGGCGTGGAGGGCCGTCGTCATCGCAAGGACGGCTCGCTGGTGGACCTGCGCATCCACACGGCCGCGATGCGAGACCCGGCGGGCACCGTGGTCGGCGCGCTCGCGCTGCTGGAAGACCTGTCGGAGCGCCGCAAGCTCGAGGAGCGTGTGCGGCACGCCCAGACCATGGAGTCCGTGGGGCGCCTGGCCGGCGGGGTGGCCCACGACTTCAACAACATGCTGGCGGTAATCCTGGGCATCAGCGAGCTGCTGCTGCTGCGCCCCGACAGCCAGAAGCTCGATCGCGAGCGCGGCCTGCGCGAGATCCACGCCTGCGCCGAGCGCGCCCGCAAGCTGACGGCGCAGCTGCTGGCCTTCAGCCGGCAGCAAGTGCTGCGCCCCGAGGTGCGCGAGCTGCAAACACTCGTCGCGCACGCCAGTCCCCTGCTGCGCAGCGTGCTCGGCGAAGAGGTGCGCTTGGTGCACGCCGCGCCGAGCCCGGCGGTGGCGTCGGCGCGCGTTCGGGTGGACACCAACCAGCTCGACCAGCTGCTGGTCAACCTCGCGGCCAACGCGCGGGCGGCCATGCCGCGCGGCGGCACGTTCACGCTGCGCCTCGCGGAAGGGCCGAAGCCCGCCGTTGCCGACGCGGCCGACGCCGACCACTTCGTGGTCCTGGAGGTGAGCGACACGGGCGAGGGCATCCCCGCCGACGTCCTGCCCAGCATCTTCGACCCGTTCTTCACCACCAAGGCCGACGGCACCGGGCTGGGCCTCGCCAGCGTCTACGGCATCGTGCAGCAGACCGGCGGCAACATCGACGTGGAGAGCCAGGTGGGGCGCGGCACCACGTTCCGCATCCAGCTGCCCATCGTGAGCGAGCCACCCGAGGACGACGACCTCGCCGCTCCGAAGCCCATGCACGACTTCCCGCGCGGCGACGAGCACGTGCTCTTGGTGGAGGACGATGCCGTGGTGCGCCGCGTGACCTCCGAGATGCTCGCGGCGCTGGGCTATCGCGTGACCACTGCCATCGATGGTGAGGACGGCATCGCGGTGCTCGCGCAGCACCCCGACGTGCAGCTGGTGATCACGGACCTCTCCATGCCGCGCGTCTGCGGCCGCACGTTCTCGCAAGAGCTCGAGCAGAGCCACCCGAGCCTGCCGCTGGTCTTCATGTCGGCGCACCTCGACGTGCCGGACCTGCGCGCCCGCGTGGAAGCCGGCGAGGCGTGGTTCGTGCAGAAGCCGGCGTCGCTCGCCCAGCTGGCCGTCCAGCTGCGCGCCGCGCTGCGCCGCCCCGTGATAGCGTCTCCGGCGGGGGATGAAGGCTGAGGTATCGATGAACGAGGTGAAGGAACGAGACGTCACGCTGGCGGCCCGTCGCTCGGGGAGCGGCATGCGCACGGTGGTGCTGGTGCACGGCTGGATGATGACCGGGGCCGTGTGGAACCGGACGTTGCGCCTCATGGACCGGGACCGCGCGTCGTACCTGGTGGTGGACCTGCGCGGGGTGGGCAGCAGCCCGTCGCCGGACGGGCCCTTCGACTTGGGCACGCTGGCCGACGACGTGTGGCACACCATCCGCGCGGCGGACGTCACGGACCCGGTGGTGGTGGGCCACAGCATGGGCGGGCAGGTGGCCCAGTTCGTCGCGGCGCGGCACCCCGGTGAGGTCGCGGGGCTGGTGCTGCTGAACTCGGTGCCTGCCTCGGGACTCGCGCTCCCCGAGGACGCGCTCCAGCTCTTTGCGAGCGCCGCCGCGGACGTGGAGAAGCGCTGCACCATCTTGGACGCGGCCACGCTGGCGCTCACCCCGGACGAGCGCGCCGAGCTGGTGGGCATCGCGTCCACCATCTCCCCGCAGGCCGTGCAGGGGATGATGAACGCCTGGCACCACGGCGGCATCGAGGGGGAGCTCGGCGCCATCGACGCGCCCACGCTGGTCATCTCGAGCGAGGACCCCTTCCTCCCGCCGGACTTCATGGACGCGATGATCACGTCCAAGATCCGCGGCGCCCGCCGCGAGCACATCGCCAGCGCGGGCCACTACCCGCTGGTGGAGCGCCCAGCGGAGACCGCCGCCGTGCTCGAGCGCTTCTTGACGCACATCGCCTGATCACTCGCTCAGGCGCGGGCGAGTCGCGCCTAACGAAGGGTCTCGAAGAACGTCCAGAGGGCGTTCGCCGCGCCCGACCAGAGCGAGTGGCCCATGCCGTCGATGGGGCACCACACCACCGCGCGCTCGCAGACGTCGTAGGTCACGCACGGCGCGACCGGTCCGTCGGCGCTCGTCGCGTCACACGTCTGCGTGGCCAGGTAGTTGTCGCGCACGCCTTGGCCGGTGGCGAAGGTCACGCCGTTGGCGTTGTCGTTCTCGCCCCACACGAACATCGTCGCGGGCAGCGGGCAGCTCACCCCCCCAGCGCCCGTGTACGTGAAGTCGGGGTCGCCCATGTCGTCCATCGTCGCGTATAGCGAGCCCGAGTGGATGCCGAGGCCGCGGATCACGTCGGGCCCGAGGCGACAGCCGAGCGCGTTCGCCATGGTGGCTCCCCCGCTGAAGCCGGTGATGAACACCCGCTCGGTGTCGATGTCGGCCTCGGCGTCGAGCGTCGCGATCACGTCCGTGACGAACTGCGCCTCGCGCGTGCGGCCATCGAACGTGTAGTACTCGAAGGTGTTGTTACCGGAGACGTTGGGGTACACGAACACCGCGCCGGCGTCCGCCTCGTCCTCGATGCCGAGTGAGCTGCGCATGCTCGCGCCGTTCCCGCCATCTCCGTGAAGCACGAACACCAACGGCATCGGGCTGGCGGGCGGCGTCGACGGCATGGACAGCACGAACGAGCGCTCGACTGCGCTCGACACGATGGTCCGGTTCTCCGCGACGTAGTCGCTCACGTTCACGCTCGGCGCGTCCTCGGCGCTAGCGTCCTCGGAGGACGGGCTGTCGCCACAGCCGGTGGCCGAGACGACGAGGGAGCCGAGCGAGAGGAGCAGCGCGCGCGCGCGGGGAGGGCGATGGATGGGCGTCATCCCCTCACTTTCATGATGGATTCGTGCGCGTCAACGAGTGGAAAATTGCAGGCGAGCACGGCCGCGAAACGGTGCCCGCTCACTCGCCCAGCAGCGCGGCGATGGCGTCGCGCTCGCGCCGCAGCTCACCCCGCGGGAAGCGCGCGTCGTAGCGCTGTAGCAGGGCTCGCGCCGCCTCGGGAGAGGACAGCGCGATGGTGCGCGCACGTCCGAGCAGCTGCGTCTCTTCGAGCACGGTGCCTCCCGTCGCCTCTCGGAGCTGCGCGCCGGGAGGGCTCTCGGGCTCACTCGCGAGAGCGGGTGCAGGCTCGTCGCGCGGGGCCTGACCCGCGCTCGGTTCCGACACCGCCCGCGCATTGCGTGCCGCTGGGCGAGGGGTGCTGGTGGCCAGCGCGTCTCCCGGCGGCGACGTCCCCTCCGGTTCCGGCGGCGGAGTCTCCTCCGGCTCGGCCGGCGCAGCCACGCGTGGCTCGGGCAAGGCCGACGCGCGTGCCACCGTCGCGCTGGCCGGACGGCTGCGCGAGGCGCCATCGCCGGGCTCCTCGGCGTCACCGAGCGTCGCGACCGTGGCCCAGGTGCCCAACACCAGCACGGCCGTGGCCGTGGCCGCGGCCGCAGCGGGAGGCCAGCCGAGCGCGCTCGCCAGCAGAGCCATGATCGCCGCCCAGCGTCCGCGCACCACGTTCCCGCGCACGACTCGGCCGAGCCGAGCCGTCCCGAGGCGCAGCCGCGAGTGCGCGGTCGCCACGGGACAGCCGATCGCCTCGGCCACCACGTTGATCGGCCAGCCCTCGAGGCGATGCAGCACCACCACGTCGCGCTGCTCTTCGGGCAGCTCGTCGAGCGCCCGATGAATGAGCGAGCGCGCCGCGCGGCTCTCGAGCCTGCGCTCTTGCTCTGGGGCCACGCTGATCTCGGGTGGCTCCGCCCAGCTGACCCCGAACCGCACCCGGCGCCGCCGCTGCGACCGCGTGATGTTCAACGCGATGCCGTACAGCCACGCGCGTGGCGAGCGTCCCGCCTCGAAGCGATGGGCGCTGCTCACAGCTGCCAGCAGCACCTCCTGAATGCCGTCGTCCACATCCCCCGCCGCCATGCCGAGACGCAGCAACGTCCGCCGCAAGAAGGGTCGGTGTTCCTGCACGAACTCGTGGTCCACCACGAGGCCCGCCCCCCACACCGCGCTGAGTGTAGAGGTCTCGTCGTCGATCGGCGGGTCGTCGGGGTCCGAGTACAACGCTAGCCCCC
>CAZEAA010000437.1:3733-5211 GCA_964510015.1 uncultured Sandaracinaceae bacterium | reverse complement strand
CGAGTCATCCGCATGGTGCGCGAGGCCGGTGAGTGGCACGTGCTGAGCGTGGAGTAGGACACCGCGCCTCCGCGGCCCACCGAGTGACCCGCGTTGGCTAGAGCAGCCGCCAGTCGGGCGGTGGGTTGCGCGCGGGCGTGCGCCACAAGCTGCGCCACCGGTCCCTGGCGTCCGCGAGCGCACCGCCAAACGTAGAGCTTGCTCCGTCAGGACCGTTGACCGACCAGCCACCTGCTGTGAGGACCCCCGTCCCGCTTCCGCGGAAGATGTGCACTCGCCCACTCCGGTTGGCCAGATAGGAGCCCACGATCAGATCGCTGAAGCCGTCTCCGTCGATGTCCCCCGCCACGACGTTCACACCGAAGTTGGCGTCGGTTCCGTCTGGATTGGGGATGTTGGTCTCGGGCGCCGCTGAGATACCCGCTGGGCCGCCCAAGAAGACGTACGCACGCCCCTGTCGGTCGGCCCCGGACGCGGGATACAATTCGTTCCCCATCACGAGGTCCATGTAGCCGTCACCGTTCACGTCCGCGTTCCGCGCGCCCGCCCTCAGCGAGGAGCCCATGCAACACCCTCCTGGAGTGCCCACCGTCACGCTCGGGGCCGACGGGAGCCCAGCCCCGCCACCGTAGTAGACGAACATCTGGCCGGTCGCCGTCGAGTTGTAGTCCCCGATGGCGGCGTCGCCACGACCGTCTCCATTCAGATCCCCGACCGCCGCGAGTCCCCCTTGACCGAACATGCCCGTGCTGGGGCTGTTGAGGGTCGGGCTGGCAGTCGCGATCAGCCCCGCGGACGAACCACGATAGACGAACGCCTGGCCAGTTCCGTTCGACGGCCAGGCCGACACCAGCACGTCTGCAAAGCCGTCACCTTCGAAGTCACCGACATCCACGAAGTAAGCGAAGTACACGTTGAGGGGCCCGCTCACCGTGAGGCTCGGCTGCTCTGGAGGCCCGTCTTCGCTGCCATAGAATACATGCAGCCATCCGCCGTTGGACGATGCCGTCGGGGTCCCTCCCACCACGATGTCGGCGTAGCCATCGCCGTCGATGTCACCGCCCGAGATGCCGATGGAGAAGTACCTTGAGCCCGTGGTCGGGGGGTACAGGGTGTGGCTCGCCGTGGCCGAAATGCCCGTAGCCGACCCGTAGTAAAGGTACGCTCGGCCAGCACCCCCTGCGGCGGCGTTCGCGCTGACCGCGAGGTCGGGATAGCCATCCCCGTTGACATCCCCCATGGATCCGACGAAGACGCCGAACTGACCGCCGTTCCCGCCCGGGCTGGTGAGCGAGCGATCCGGTGACGTGGCTGGGCCCGTTGAGGACCCATAGTAGATGTGGACGCGACCCGCCGAAGAGGCTTGCGGAGATCCGACTGCTATGTCTCCGAAGCCGTCGCCATTGAAGTCAGCGCTCTGTCCCGAGCTAGAGTTGACGGTCGGAGCAGAGCGAGACGGCACGCGCACCTGCCAGACG
>CAZEAA010000437.1:0-3723 GCA_964510015.1 uncultured Sandaracinaceae bacterium | reverse complement strand
GGGGTGAGGCCCACCCGTGTGCCGTTCCGGCCGAACACTCGCCAGTAGTAGAGGCCCGCCGCGAGGTTCGCCGCGGGTTGCGCGGACGTCCCGGTGACGTCGACCTCGGCCAAGACCGTGGTGCAGGCGCGCTGCGCGCATACCTGGAGCCGGCCGCCCGTCGTGTTCGGGGCGAGCTCCCACCGGAACATGGGTCGCCGTGAGGTCGTCGTCGCGGTGGACATGGGGGCCACCTGGCGTGGCGGATTGATCAGCACGCACGCTCCGGACACCAGCGCGTACCCGTTGTTGCAGTTCATCGAGCAAGACCCACCCGCGCACGAAGGCGTTCCATTCGTCGCAGTGCAGACGTTGCTGCAGGTGCCGCAGCGCATTGGATCGGTCATCGTGGCGGGTCCGATCGCCTGCTGCCCATCGTTGCAGTCGATGGTGGGGTTGGTCGTCGGAGCGATCTCCGTCAAGTTGGTGCCGCACGCGCACGCCGTGCTGGTGGACGCACCCACGGCAGCGAACCCATCGTTGTCGTTGTCTGCGTAACAGAGCATCGAACAGCCCGCGTCATACCCAGCGTCTTCCGCCCCCGCGTCGTAGCCGGCGTCGACATCCGCATCATCGCCGGCGTCATGCTCGGCGTCGGTCCCGCCGTCGAGAGGATTGCTGGCGTCCGGTCCATGATCGATGGGACCGATGTCTCCAGCGTCGATCTGACCGAGATCGGCTCCCATGTCCTCGGCGTAGAGCGGCTCTGTGCACGCCGAGAGAAGCAGTAGACACAACCCAGTCCGCACCCTGCCCATGTCGCGTCGAATCATTGCGCCAATCCCCCTCAGAAGGACCCATTCAAGACGAGCGAAGGGCCCAGCAAACGAAGTTCGAGGGCGGCCTCCTGCCCGTCGAGACTGGGCCTCGAAACCAACGTCACGGCCCCAATCACCACGAGCGTCGCCCCTGCCAACAGCGTCCCGACCGTGACGCCGACGGCGGCGTTTCGTTGGCCCCGAATCTCAGATTCGTTGAGGCACTCGCCACAGTCAGCGAGCGCGCCGTTCCGATTGCGCCACCACATGGACGAACCGATTCCCCCGGCCACCAGCACGGCTCCGACGGCTGTCAGGGATGCACCAAGGCCGCTGCTCTGGCTCGGCTGCTCTTCGGCAGGCAACGATGTCGTGGAATCGGCGCGAGGCACGACCGGATTGGCTGTGGTCGTCCTGGCCGGCAGCGGTGCAGGATCAGGTTGGGCCACGACCTCTGGGGTGGTGATGGGACGCAGCGAGATCCCCACCTCGCGGGTCTCGCCCGCGCGGATGGTGATGGCCACTTCATCGTCTCGGTGGCCTGCCGCGGTCGCTACGACACGATAGTTTCCAGCCTCGACTTCCACGCGGTCGCCGTCACGCGTGGTCGCGCTGACCCCTGTGATTCGAACCTCAGCGTCCGAAGGAGAAACGCGCAGCGTGATGACGCCGACGAAGCGCAGGGTCCTGTCGAGGTTCTCTTGAGCGGTGGTGCGGCGTGCTGTGCTGAGCGGCCGCGAGGTCTCGACCAGCGCGCGGCGGTAGTAGCTCACCGCAGCGAGGTACTCGCGGAGCTCGTAGCTGGAAACCCCCATCAGGAACAGCACCTCGCCCGATGGCCGCTGCGCGTAGACCCGTTCGAACAGTGCGCGGGCCTCCAACCAGCGGCCCTCTGCGTACTCTGCAAGTGCCTCATCTCGTAACCGGTCGACCTCTTGGTCTTGAGCCCGAAGCGTGGTGGGGACGACCACCAACGAGAGCGCGAGCACGAGGAAGCCGAGTCCTAGACAGCGCATGGGCTTGGCTGGAGACGCAAGTGAGAGGCGTTGTGAGTTCAAAAGTCCTCCGGCACGATGTTCAATCGACTGCGCGGGTTGGAACCTGCGGGCTCCGACCGGGGAGTGGGCGGCTGCGCTGAGGCTGCCGCCGGTGATGGCTCTGGAGCAGGCGCGGGCGCAGCAGGCACGGGCGCAGCAGGCGGAGCGGTAGGTGTACTGGCGGCGGTTCGCGCGGCAGCAGCGCCCGCATTCGCCGGAGCGCTCTCCTGCATCGACGACACCCGAGAGGCTCGTGCTGGCCCTGTTGGCGCTGAAGCGGGTGGTTGCGCGGGCTGCTGGGGAGCCGGCGCCACGCCCACCAACGGCTGCTCTGGGACAACTTCCGAACGTGGTTCGGCGCCAATGGGGAGGGGCGTCGCGTTCGCCCCGCCGTGCACGCCTGGCACGTCTTGGACTATCTGCGCCGCCGCTTCTGGGGCAGGCGTCGCTGGCGACGCTTCGCGACCGAAGGCGACTGCAAGCCCCGCGATCGCCAGTGCCGCGATCAACAGAGCGCTCAGCGCAAGCGTCATGCGCCGACGAGAGGGTCCAAGGGCGAGCTGCTTGACCTCGACCGTGGACGGCCCAGCTGGTTCGGCAGGCGCCGGCAGCGGGAACGGGCCTGTCGCTCCTCCCCGGACGTCACCAGCCGCGCTCTGAAAGGCTGTCGGGGTGGCGATGGTGGCTGCGAGGGCATCGCTCAACGTGTTGCGTCCGCTCAGCGCGGCGAAGAACTCACCCACGGTTTGGTGCCGGTCTTGTGGCTTCTTCGCCAAGGCGCGGTGAATCGCATTCGCGACATCGGGATGAAGGCCGGGCACCAGACTGCGGATGGGAACCGGCTCCTCCGTCGCCGCCCGGACGATGATGGCCGCCACCGTGTCGCCGTCATGGGGCAGCGCGCCGCTCAGGGCTTCGTACGCGATCACGCCGAGCGAGTAGATGTCGGACTGGGGCCCCGCGTCGGCCGCCGAGTAAATCTGCTCCGGCGACATGTAGTGGGGAGTGCCCATGGCCACCCCGGTGCCCGTGAGCCGTGCGTGACTGTCGGTGTGCGTGGCGGCCTTGGAGACTCCAAAATCCACGATCTTCGGGATGACGCTGGCGCTGTCATTGCGTGCTTGCGCCAAGAAGATGTTGTCGGGCTTGAGGTCGCGATGGACGATGCCTGCTTGATGGGCGGCACCAAGTCCCGCGGACACTCCCCGGATGACCTCGAGAAACTCGGGCAAGGTCATAGGACCCTGCTCCAAGCGGTCCGCCAGAGAGCGGCCACGCAGGAACTCCATGATCAGATAGAAGCCCGTCTCGCTGCTCCCGACATCGTAGATGTCCACCACGTTCTCGTGATTGACCGCTGCCGCGAGCTTGGCTTCGCGTACGAAGCGAGCCACCGCTTGGGCGTCGTGAGCGAATGTCGGGAGCATCCACTTGATCGCGACGGGACGGCCCGTGACTTCATGGCGCGCCAGAAAGACAGCACCCATTCCACCCCGCCCGAGCTCCTTCTCGATGATGTACTTCTCGGCAATCCTGGAGCCGGCAGGCGGCAGTGGGATGCTGGGTTGCTGAGCGTGCTCCATCAGCGGGGGCCCTTCGGGCGTGATCCATGACCCGATCACAGGGATGGTAGGAGGTCGGGTACTCTCCCCTGCCAAGGCACCACGCCTCAGAAGGAGCCCCGAGCTAAGTTTTACCCTTATGAGAATCGTACGGTCAAGGGGGAGAACTTCAGGTAGATTTTGCCGATGTGTCTGCGCTCCATCGCGCGAATGGGGGTTTGGAACGAGTCGATGAAACACCCAACTCCTTTGTGCGCGTTGATGATTGGCTTGGGGCTCGTCGCGGGCTGCGGCGGCAGCGAAGACCCCCCGCCCGTGGACGACGGC
>CAZEAA010000436.1:0-5211 GCA_964510015.1 uncultured Sandaracinaceae bacterium | reverse complement strand
CGCCCGGGCCGCCGTCGTCTCGCAGCGCGCCCTCGATGAGAGCGCTGCGGCGAACGCGCACGAGGTGGCCGTGGGTGAGGACCTCCCCGGTGGCCAAGATGTGCAGCTGCTCGTAGTCCACATCGCGCGAGAGCTCGAGACGTCCATCGACCACGGCGGCACCGTCGCGACCATCGCCGAACTGCGCCAGGCGCGTGCATCCGTCGAGCCATTCGCCCCGTGCCAAGGAAGCCGGCGCTGCGTGACCGCTCTCGTCCGATGCAACGTTCCCGGCGCGCTCATCCAGGCGGTACAATCCCACGGTGCTCGCGTCCGCAACGAGCGTCGCGGGCGGCGTGAAGGGCGCTTGATAGCGAAGGCTCCGATGCAGCGCGAACTCATCGAGATCAACGTCGGGTGCGAACAAGTACGCCATCTCACTTGCGTGCCAGGCGCCCCCCACGGTGGTTCCGTAGACCGGTGCGGCCGTGGGGTGCAGTGGCGAGAGGAGGTCCCCGCTCGCACTCTCGACCCCGTTGACCCAGGTGTGGACCATGCTGCCGTCGATGACGAACGCAACATGGAGCCAGGTGTCCACAGCGAGCGCCTGTTGGGTGCACACCACTCGGGACGCGCTGGGCGAGTCGCGGGTCACGCAGAACCGGGGGCTGGGCATCGAGGTGACGTTGATGACCAGGCCTCCGTCCACCTCGTCCTTCCGCGCGAAGAGGGTACCGGACGTGTCCGTGCCGCTCAGGCGTGTATCGAGGCGCACCCAAGCCTCGAACGTGAACACGCTGCCGAAGGGCGTGACGCTGGAGTCGTCCAGGATCAGCACATCACCGTTGGCACGAAAGCGGAGCCCCGCGGCTTCGGGGCGCGAGCAAGCACCTGCGGGGTTTGGCTCGCCTGCATCGGCCTGAGCATCGGCGCCGGCCATGTCGATGCCGCTTGCGGCATCCTGGCTGGCGTCGCCGAGGTCCGCGGCGACACCGCTGTCTCGCGCGGGAAGCGCGGGGAGGTCCACACAGGCGGCGAGGCTCGCCGTCATCACCACCCAGCCAGCGCTCTGAGGCCAACCCACGGGCGGAGGATAGCTCGGCGCGCGACGGACGCGACTGGAGTCACTCGGAGTCGGTGGCCGCGCGGATCGCCGCCACGAATTCCTCCCGGGCGACCCGCAGCCGGCTGTACGCCGTGTTCAGCGGGATGCCCATGGCCTCGGCCACCTCGGGGATGCTGTGCTCTTCGATGACGGCCATCACGAAGACCTCGCGGCGGCCCTCGGGGAGGGCGTCGAGCGCACGTTCCACGAGGGCGAGCTGCGCGCGCTGGCTGGCGTGCTCCTCCGGGGTGGGGTCCGTGGAGGTCAGCGAGAGGGTCATGCCGGTGCGCTCGTGGCGGCGGAACGAGCGCTTGCGGTAATCCGCTACGACCCGGAACAAGTAGCCGAAGAGGTAGGCGCGCAGCGGCCGGGCGGGGTCATAGTCCGACCGCCGCCGGTGGAGGGTGATGAGCACGTCCTGTGTCACGTCGTCGACGTCCGACGGCTGGACGCCCAAGCGCCGGAGCTGGCGGTGCATCCACGCGATGTGGGGCTCGATGGTGGCCCAGAAATCTGCCACGAGCGGGTTGTCGTGCGCGGTCAGGGGGGCCCCGAGTCTTCGAGCGCGCGCGCGAGCGAGGCGGCGAAGGACCCTCGCAGCAGGCTCTCGGGCCAGCGTGCGTCGAACGCCTCTGCCCGCTGACGGGCAGCATCCACGCGGCCCAAGCGGAGCAGGGCGCGAATGGCCAACGCCTCGCGCTCGGCCGCGAGGCGGCCCTCCGGAAACTGCTGCGCGTGCTCTGCCGCGTGCTCGAGGACGGTGGCAGCTTGGCCACGCGCGAGCGCACTCTGCGCAGCCTCCACGAGCAAGCGCTCGGTGTTGAGGGCGCCGTCGCGGGCGACGCCTATCTCGCCGGGAGCGGCACCCTGTGGCTCTACCGCGACGCCCGTGACGGTGACTCCGGTTGCGGGGCTATCACGAGGCATGCGCGAGGTGCTCGGCGCCGGCGCATTCGCTTCGAGTGCCGTCCCTTGCGCGACTTCACCCTGTGAGGGCTGCAGCGCACCCACCGCCTCCTGCGGGGCGGTCTCCCCCGAGCGCACGAATGAGACGCCTCCGTCCGGGACGCCCGCGTCCGCCGAGCGCAAAGGCATGCTGGGCGTGTCGGTCATGAGCCAGCGAGTCAGCGCCACGCCGGTGCCCAAGCCCGCCACGAAGATGGCCACTGACCAGACGGCCGCCTTCGACGCGCTGATCCCCGCAGCCGAGGCCGGCGCCGGCGCCCCCTCGGGACCAGCAGCAACGTCGAGCGCGATGCGCTGTGCGGCGGCGTCGCGGAGGGCGCGCACGTGCTCGGGCGCAATGTCCGCGCGCTGTCGCTCTCGCGCGAGCAGCTTCTCGATGTCGTCGTCGAACGGGTCCATGCGGCGGGGTCTCTACTTGCCTGCTTGGGCGCGCGGCGGCGTATCCGTCATGGCTGGCCCCACAAGATGGCCAGGCCCACCGTGACGTCCAGCGGGTTTTCGCGGAAGAGAGGCGTGCCCTCCACGCTCACACGCATGCGCTGGAGCGGCACCGAGAAGCCCGCGTGCGCCTGCAGCATGCTGCGCCCTGCGCCCCACAGGCGGACACCCAGCTCGGCCCCCAGGCCGCCTCCGACCGAGCGTGGAAAGGTGGTGCGCGGATCGCCTGCGGGGGGCACGTAGGCCACCGACAGGCGCGCGAGCCCACAGGCCGTGAGCGCGCGGTAGCGCCCGCAGACCCCGAGCGAGGCCAGCACCCAGCCGAGGCGCAGCACGGGCGTGCCTTCGTTGAGCGCACGCGGAAGGTCGGCACGGAGCCCGATGCGGACCACGAGCGTCTCCCCGCCGACAGCAGCGACGGCGCGGAGTCCGAAGCTGGCACTGGGGAGCAGCCCGTAGCCCACCACCGGCCCCAGCCCGAGCCACCAGCGGAGCGCGGGAAGGGCCGCGCTGGGGCTCACCGCCGTGCCCGCGGTCGTCGAGCTGCGCTCGCTGGTGGTGAGCGCGTGGCTCGTCTCCGTGCTCTCGCTGGTCTCGCCAACCGTGCTGCTCTCGAGCCCGTGTGCCCCCGCATCGCGTCCGGCGCTCTCCTCGCGGACCGTGTCGTGAACGAGGCTGAGCGTGAGCGCCACGCTGGTCATCAGCGCCGTGCAGTCGCCCTCGGAGGCGAGCGCGTGCGTTCCGCGCTCCTGGCCGTCTGGGCCCAGCAGAGAGACCTGTGCCTCGAGCCCGCCTCCCGTGGCGCGGACCGTCACGCGCACCTCCCAGGCGCCCTCGGCCACATAGGGCACACCACCAATGCGCGACGCCACCAGCGACCGCAGCTCGGCCTCGTCAGGGCAGCCGGATACCCCCTCCGCCGCATAGACCAAGCGCACGCCATCGGGCACCGGGGTGACCGGCTGCGCCGCCGCGAGCGAGGGCTGCAGCAACAGGTGCGCTAGCGCGAGGACGGCTAGTCGAAGGGAGGGTCGAGCCATCGCCGTATGTAGAGGTCGAGGGTGCTGGTGGGCTGCTCGCAGCACGCGGCGCGGCCGACGAGGTCGATGAGGCCGTCCCCGTTGAAGTCGCCTGCGCCTAAAATCCAGAGCGCGAGACCGTCTGCGTTCGGTGCGAAGCCTCTGTCGTAGTCGCACGAGGCGGCCGGGGTGGTGCTGCGCTGGATGACCACGGGCCCACTGGTGGCCATCGGAACCGACGCGACGATGAGGTCGGGCTGGTCGTCACCGTCCGCCTCCAGCACGGTGAGGTGCGCAGCCCGTTCGACCCCGGGGACGACCTGCCGCGCGGCGCTCACCACGACACCCGCGTCGGTGATGTCCAGCCGCCAGACGGCCTCGCTCACGACCCGCGCAAAGTGGGTCACGCCCGGCTCGCGGGCGACGACCACGATGTTCGCACCGTCGTCTGGGCTGGCGGGAATGCTCCAGACGCAGAGTGGGTCCACGGTGTCGAAGAGGCCACGCCCGTTCCCGGGCAGAAGCACCATGCACGCGTCCGCCGCGCCGGGGCGGTCCATCAAGAGGTCGAGGTGACCATCGGCGTCGAGGTCGGTGAGCACCATCGCGCGCGGGTTCCCGTCGAACATGATGTCCGACTGTCGCGGGAACGTGCGCATGCCCCCGCCAAAGAAGATGCGGATGCGATCCGTGAACGGAGGGCCCTCTCCCTGCAGCGCGACGAGGATGTCCTGGTGGCCATCCTCGTCCACGTCTCCGAACGCCATGTGCGGGCTCACGCGCCCGCTGGCGAGGCTGAGCGGCGTGCCCAGCGTGCCGGCGATGTTGCCCCAGTAGAGCTCGATGCTCTCGCCGAGCTGACACGGGTACACCGCGTCATCGAAGCCATCCGCGTCGAGGTCGTAGAGCAATGCGCCGACACACTCCGAGGGGCCCGTGCGGCGCTCCACCACGAACTCGTCCGCAAGGCAGACCGCCCCGCAGACGGTGCTGCCGCAGCATTGACCGCCAGCGCACACCTCGTCCCCAACGCACCCGTGCCCGCACTCGCCACAGTTGGCCTCGTCGGCCTGCAAGTCCACGCAGTCGAGCTCTGGGCCATCGTCGCAGTCCGTGTCGCTCGCGACCGAGCAGACGGGCGGCGAGGCCGCGTCCACATCCGGAAGCGTGATGGCAATGCCCGGACTGCATCCTGCTTGCATGAACCCCAGCGACACGCCGCACAGCGCCCACTGAAAAGACCTCCAGCACTTCATGGCCGGGACTCTCCCAGAAGCGGAGTGGGCTGGCGAGCGCTATCGCTTTCTGGCGCGACGGTGACGGATTGCGGTGGCGCCCTCCAATGCCCGTCATGCCCTCTGATCCGGGGGTTGCTGGGAGAGTCGAATGGGTGAAGTCGGGTTCGCGGAGTTGGCGTCGTTGCAGCAAGGGATGAACGACCACCAGAAGATGCTGTTCTTGACCCAGTACAACGCGGGCAAGAAGGACCGGGGGACCGCGCTGCTCCTCGGATTCCTGTTTGGCGTGCTCGGGGCCGACCGCTTCTATGTCGGCGACACGGCGCTGGGCGTTCTCAAGCTGCTGACGTTCGGATTTTGCGGGGTCATGGCCCTGATCGACCTGTTTCTCATCATGGGAAGAACCGACAAGGTCAATCGCCAGAAAGCCCAGGAGATCGTGATGATGATGCGGGCTGGGTATTGA
>CAZEAA010000435.1:0-5216 GCA_964510015.1 uncultured Sandaracinaceae bacterium | reverse complement strand
ACGCCCACGACCACGCCCACGCCCGCGAAGCAGCGCTACGCGGTCGGGAGGCTGGCGAGCACCACCACCACGGTGGTGCCGGTGGCCGGCGCCTCGATGCTCGCATCGCCGCCATGCGCGCGGGCCAGCTCCCGCACCAGGGCGAGGCCGAGGCCGGTGCCGGGGCGGTGGGCGTCATCCTCTCGGATCACGCGATGGAAGCGCTCGAACACACGCTCGCGCTCGGCGACGGGAATACCAGGGCCGTGATCGCTCACGCGCAGCGTGGCGCTCCCGGATGCGCGCGTGACGCTCACCTCGATGGTCGGGTCCGCGCTGCCCTCCGCGTACTTGATGGCGTTGTCGATCAGGTTGGCGAGGATGCGCTCGAGGGCCGCCTCGTCGAAGGTGTACTCGCCGGGTCCGTCGGAGCGGAAGGTCAGCGTCATGCCGCGCGCCTCGGCCGCAGAGCGATGCTCGTCCACGATGCGCTCCGCCGCGCGCGCCACGTCGCCCTGCGTCGCGTGTAGCACGCGCTTGCCCGCCTCGAGCCGGGAGGCCTCGAGCACGTTGTCCACCAGCCGCGCCATGCGCGCGCTCTCGCGCGAGAGCTCCGTGAACACTTTGTCCATGCGGTCCGGGGTGACGAGCCCCTCGGTGAGCATCTCCGAGTGCATGCGCAGCGTGGTGAGTGGGGTGCGCAGCTCGTGGCTGACCGCCGTCACGAAGTCGCTGCGCTGGGCAGCGAGCTCGGCCTCGCGGCGCGCGAGTCGCGCGAGGGCCAGCAACGCCAGCAGCACGAACAGCACCAGCGCAGACACCAGCGCGATGTCCGTGCGCATGGACGCGCGCTGCTCTGCCACGAAGTCCGCGCTCGACGCCTCGCGCAAGCACAGCCACGTGGCCGGGGGCAGCGCATCGTTCGTTCGGGCCAGCGCGCAACCCCGCTCGGAGTCCACCAGCGTGACGCGACGTGCGTCCGTGGACGTGTTGACGAGCGCCTCGCGCAGCCAGGCGAGCAGGGCCGCGCGGTCGAGGGCCACGCCCTGCAGCACGGCCAGCTCCTCGCCCGGTGAGCCGCCGAGGTCGCTCGAGACCACGCGGGCGAGCACCAGCACGTCGCCCACGTCGAACCAGCGCATGGGCTCGGAGTGCACGTCGATGGCCGTGACGGCGGGCAGCGGCGGCGGTGCGGGCTCGCTCGGGGCCTCGCGTTGCGCGAGCGAACGCCTCCCGGGGCGTGGCGTCCGTGGCGGATGCGTGCGTGGCAGATGTGTCGGTGGAGGAAGCGCGTCGAGCCCCTGCGCAGGCGCGAGAATCACCTGCTGCGGGGGCGGCCCGTGCCCCACCACCTGCTGCACGAACGCCGTCTGCGTGGACTGCTGCGCGCGCTCGTACGACTCGGGGTCTCCGGCCTGGGCGCGCTGGATGTCGCTCGCCAGATGGTTGGCCTGCTGGTTCATCAGCACGGGCAGCGCTTGCTGCGGCGGGGCCGTCACAGGCACGGGCTCTACGGGCTCCGCGGGCTCGGGCACACGGCTCGGCACGCGTACGCGCGGCGGCCTCGGCTCGGGCACGCTCACGGGCGGCGGCGCCGCGCGGGCGGCCAGGCGTCCGGCTTCGTGCTGCGCGATGGCAGAGCGCGCACGGCCGAGCGCATCGGACCGCGCGATGCGCGTGAGCCGGGCCTCGAGTCCGGTGGGGGCCACGCTGGGCTCGGGCGTGAGGGGCGTGCGCACGGTGCCGTCGGGATCCACCTGGAACCAACCGATGACGGGCGCGTCGGGCTGCGCATCGGCCAGCGGCGACACGGCGATGGCGTCGGTGAGCGTGAGCAGATCCGGGGGCACGTAATAGTGGCTGTAGAGATAGAAGGGGCGGCCGTCTTCCCGCGCGCGGAGCTCCGTGAGCCGGGCCACCCCCGAGCGCTCCGCCGTGGTGAGGGCGTCCTCCGCGCGCAGCGACTCGATGGCCTCGCGGGCGCCCTGATCGCGGATCGACGCGGTGATCCAGCCGGCTCCCAGCAAGAGCGAGGAGACGACGACCACGACCGCCACCAACCGTAGGCTCACGGCGGGGCCCGAGCGCGTCACGTGAGCGCTCCCACGAAGCGATAGCCGGCGCCGCGCGCCGTCGCGATCCAGTCGTCGCTGCCCACGAAGTCACGGATCTTCGTGCGCAGCTTCTGCACGTGCACGTCCACCGTGCGGGTGCGCACGCCTCCGTCGCGGTAGCCCCACACCTCCACCAGCAGCTCGTCGCGGGGCACCACGCGGTCCGCGTGCGTCATGAGGTGGCCCAGCAGGGCGGCCTCGCGGGCGGAGAGCGTCAGCACCGCTCCCGCGCGCCGCAGCTCGAGCGCGCCCACGTCCACCACCACGTCACCCACGCCGCGCGGCCGGCTCGGGTCGCTTCCGGCCACGGGACGACGCAGCAGCCCCTTCGCGCGGGCAACCAGCTCGCGCACCCCGAAGGGCTTCACCACGTAGTCGTCGGCCCCCGCCTCGAGGCCCGCCACCACATCGTCCTCCGTGCCCTTGGCCGTCAGGATCAGCACGCACGTCGCGTCCCCGCGCGAACGCATCGCGCGCAGCACGGAGAGGCCCGGGACGCGCGGGATCATCAGGTCCAGGACCACCAGGTCGAAGCGCCCCACCACCAGCGCGTCCAGCGCGTGCTGCCCGTCGGCCGCGGTGGTCACGGTGAAGCCCTGGGAGCGGAACAGCGCCTCGAGCCCGTCGCGCACCGACGGCTCGTCCTCCACGACGAGGACGCGGGTTCCTCTTGCTGCCTCGGCGGGGTCGGACACGCGCTCATCGTACGCGCTGGGCTGCGCCGCTGGGCGGGCGCGTTGTAAGAGTTGGGTAAAATCCGCGCGCGACGCGGACGCCCCTCCCCCGCACTCACGGGAGGCCTCCGCGAAGCCGTGCGTGGTAGCGTGAGTCCGTGACCGCCGAGCCGACGCCCGTGCCCTCCCCCAGCGCTGCGTTGCCAGCCGCCCGCCGCGCCATCCCGCGCATGCCGGGCAGGCCGTTCATCGGACCGCTGCGCGAGATGCAGGCGGACCGCGGGCGCTTCTTGATCGAGGGGCACGCGCGCTACGGCGACACCTTCTCGGTGCGCATCGTCGGGCTCGACATCGTCTTCACGCGCGAGCCGGCGCTGATCAACGCCATCAACGTCACGCACGCGCAGAGCTTCCACAAGCCCATGCACATCAAGATGATGTGGGAGCCGTTCCTGGGGCAGGGCCTGGTGCCCAACGACGGTCCCTCGTGGAAGCGTCAGCACAAGCTGATCATGCCGGGCTTCCACAAGCGCCGCGTGGACGCATACGCCACCACCATGGTGGACTTCACCGAGCGGCTGCTCTCGCACTGGGTGCCCGGTGAGCAGCGCGACGTGCGCGCCGACCTGCTGGAGCTGACCCTCGAGATCGTCACCAAGACGCTCTTCGACATCGACATCGCGGCCGGCGACGCGAGCGCCATCCACCGCGCCATGGTGGACATCAGCGAGCGCCTGGTGGGCGACGCCGACCTGTTGATCCCGCGCCCGCGTTGGTGGCCCACCGAGGCCAACCGCCGCAAATACAAGGCGATTCACGCGCTCGAGGAGATCATCTGGCGCGTGCTCGCGGACCGGCGCAAGAACGGCGAGGACCGCGGCGACCTCTTCTCGCACATGGTCTTCGCGCGCGACGACGCGGGCGGCATGAGCGACAAGCAGCTGCGCGACGAGTCCATCACGCTGATCTTCGCGGGGCACGAGACCACGGCGCACGCGCTGACCTGGACCTGGTACCTGCTGGCCAAGCACCCCGAGATCGCGGCGCGCGTCCGCGAGGAGCTGACGCGTGTGCTCGGGAGCGAGCGCGTCACGGTGGAGCACCTGCCGCAGCTCACCTACCTCGAGTCCGTGCTCAAGGAGTCGCTGCGCGTGCTGCCCTCCGTGTGGGCCTACGCGCGCGAAGCCCAGGAAGACCTCACGCTCGCGGGCTACGCGCTCCGGAAGGGCACGACCGTCACCATCTCGCACTTGGCCATGAGCCAGAACGAGACCTACTACCCCGACGCCGCTCGCTTTCTGCCCGAGCGCTGGACCCGCGAGTTCGAGAAGAGCCTGCCCAAGGGCGCCTACACGCCGTTCGCCGCCGGGCCGCGCGTGTGCCTCGGCAAGCAGTTCGCCATGATGGAGATGTTGATGGTGCTGGCCACCGTCCTGCGCCGCTTCGAGCCGAACCTGGTGCACGGCTTCGAGCCCGACTTCATCACGGAGCTGTCGCGCCACCCGGGGCCACGCGGCATGCAGATGATCGTGCAGCCGGCGGGCGGGTAGCGCTACCCACCATGGGCCACCACGCGGCCCGCGATGGCGCTGGCCGCCACCGTCAGCGGGCTGGCCAGCCACACGTCGCCCGGGCCGCTGCGGCCGGGGAAGTTGCGGTTCTGCGCGCTGATGGTGACCGTGCTCGCGTCCTTCGAGGCGCCCGGTCCCGCGTTGATGCAGGCGCCGCAGCTGGGGTCCAGGACCTTCGCGCCCACGTCGCGGAAGACGACGTCGTAGCCACGGCTCTCGGCGTACGCGCGGATGTGCTGGCTGCCGTACTGGATGAAGCACTCCACCCCCGGCGCCACGCGCTGCCCCTTGGCGAGCGCCTCCTCGAAGACGCGCGCGTAGAGATCCATGTCGTGCGCCTTGCCGCCCGTGCACGAGCCGCCGTAGGCGATCTGGATGGGCACGTCCGCGTCGAGCGCGGTGACCGCGTGGCCGTTTCGCGGGTCGCCGGGGCGCGCGATCATGGGCACCAGCGTGGTGAGGTCCAGCTCGAGCTCGTGCGCGTACACGGCGCCTTCGTCGCTGGTCACGGTCATGGCGCGCAGCGTGTCGTGCGAGAGCCCGCGCGTCCGGGACAGCGTGTCGATGACCACGTGGTCGGCCGCGATGATGCCCGTGAAACCACCCGCCTCCACGGCCATGTTGGTCAGCGTGGCGCGCTCGTCGAGGGGCAGGCGGAACACGCCGTCGCCCGTGAACTCCAGCACCTTCCCGATGCCCTGGCTGGTGCGGAAGAAGGGCAGCGCCAAGAGCGCCAGCATGATGTCCTTGGCGGTGGTCCCCGCGGGCAGCGCGCCGCGCAACACCACGCGCACGCTCTCGGGCACGCGCACGCGCACGTCTTCCGTGAACCACGCGTTGGCCATGTCGGTGCTGCCCACGCCGAAGGCGAAGCAGCC
>CAZEAA010000434.1:0-5227 GCA_964510015.1 uncultured Sandaracinaceae bacterium | reverse complement strand
TCCACGAAGGGGCCGAGTCGGTCGAGGTGCGCCGAGTGCACCACGACGTGCGGCAGCCCGTCGGCCGGGAACTCGGCCAGCAGATCGAGGCCGTGCCCGTCGGGGAGCTCGAGGTCGAGGACCAGCAGGCGCGGCGTGATGGTGGCGAGGACGCTCCGCGCCTCGTCCACGCTCGCCGCAGCGATCACGGAGAGCCCGCCAACCGTGGCGAGGCTCCGCAGCAAGATGGCGCGCGTGACCGCATCGTCTTCGACGACCAGCACGAACGCCGGCTGCGTGTGAGCCGCGGGAGCTTGTTCCAACTCGCCTTTACCCATGTCCAACACTCTCCCTACTCGCCGTACGAATGAGCTTCCAAGATACGTCGGGACCCGCGCTCGCCGCCATCCCCGTCAGTGGATGACGCGCGTCTTCAGCCGTCGATCAGCAGGTCCGCGACCTTGGCTTGGTGGAACGCCGCGTCGCCGAACAGCAGCTCGCTGTGCTTGTTGCGCTTGAAGAAGAAGTGCACGTCGGACTCCCAGGTGAAGCCGATGCCACCGTGCAGCTGCACCGCGCGGCTGCTCGTGAACGCGGCGGCCTCGGCGGCCTGCGCCTTCGCCATGTGCGCCAAGAGCAGCGCGTCGGCCGCGCCTTGGTCGAGGGCGTGCGCCGCGGCGTAGACCAGGGACTTGGCGCGGTCGACGGCCATCATGGCGTTCACGAGCGGGTGCTTCACGGCCTGATAGGTGCCGATGGCGCGGTCGAACTGCGTGCGCACCTTGGCGTACTCCACGGTGGTCTGCAGCAGCCACTCACTCGCGCCCACCATGTCGGCGGCCAGCAAGACCCACGTGTCGGGCAGGGCCTTCGCCAGGAGCGCGTCGCCACCTGCAACGACGGCGCTCTCCGCGACCAGCACGTCGGTCAGCTGCAGCGTGCCCTGCTCACGGGTCAGGTCCACGATGCCGTCGCGCCGCACGGAGACGCCCGCGCTGCCGCGTGGCACCACGGCCAGCAACACCCCATCGGGCCCCGCGGCTCGCACCACGAACAGCTCGGCCTTGCCGGCGTCCTGGACGAAGTGAGCGCTGCCGCTGAGCGAGAGCCCAGCGCCCGAGCGCTTCGCCGTGACGCTCGCCTCGTGCTGCCAGTCACCGTCGGCGTTGCACACGGCCAGCGTCGCGCGTTGGCCGTCGAGCAGAGCCTGGAACAGCTGGGCGCTCGCGCTCGCATCCGCCGCATGCCGCGCAAGGAACGCCACGCCGAGGGTGCTCAGCGCGGCGCTCGGAAACGCGTGCTTGCCCAGCTCCTCCGCGAGCGCAGCCAGCGCGGCGCGCGGGAGCTGCAGGCCGCCCTGCGCCTCGGGGATGGCGGCCGCGATCCAGCCCAGCTCTTGGACCTGCTGCCAGGCCTCTTCGTTGGGATAGGCGGTCGGCATGCGCATGGGCTCCGGGTCCTGCGCCGTGGCTTTGCGCAGCACGTCGAGGCCTGCGCTCGAGGCCAGGAACTTGCGTGCGCTCTCGCGGAAGAGGGCGCAGTCGTCGTCAAACCCAAAGGGGGCGTTGCTCGAGTTACGGGAGTTGCTCATGCGGCGGTCTCGCTTCAGCTCTTGGGTAGCCCGAGGACGCGTTCCCCGAGGATGTTGCGCTGGATCTCACTCGTGCCCGCCGCGATGGTCGCGCCGAAGCTGTTCATGTAGGCGAGCGGCCACTGGCCCTCGGCGGGCGCGCGCTCGTCGCTCAGGTACAGCGACGCAGCCGGCCCCTCGATCTCGAGCGCGGCGGCCGACAGGTCTTGCGCGAGCTCGGTGGACGCCAGCTTCACCTGCAGCGCGAGGCGCATGGGGTGGTCTTGCAGCGCCGCGGCGCGTGACCGCTTGCCGCTCTCGATCATGGCGCGCTCGCGGATGGCGAGCTGCGCGATGTTCGCGCGCACGTGGGCGTCCTCGCTGGCCGGCTTCCCGGAACGGCGCAGGCCCCGTGCCAGCGTCACGAGACCCTGGGCGTTGAGCGCGAGCCCCTCGCTCCCCACGCCTCCCGACGGAGTGACCAACGGCCCGGCGCCGCGCTCGTGCAGCAGCGTGGTCATCGCCACGTTCCAGCCGTCGCCCGTGGCCCCGAGGCGCCACGCGTCCTTCACGGGCGTGTCCTCGAACAGCACCTCGTTGAAGCCCGCCTCGCCCGTCATCTTGATCAGCGGGCGCACGGTGACGCCGGGGTGGTTCTCCACCGGCACCACGTAGTAGCTGAGGCCCTTGTGCTTGTGGTCGTGCGAGGTGCGCACCAGCAAGATCATCCACTGCGCGAAGTGCGCGAGGCTGGTCCACACCTTGTGCCCGTTCAGCAGGTGGTCGCCCGGCGAGCTCGGGTCGGGCTTCAGGCTGGCCTGCACGCTGGCCAAGTCCGAGCCGCTGCCTGGTTCGCTGAAGCCCTGGCACCAGATCTGCTCGCCCGACAGCAGCGGCGGCAGCAGCTCGCGCTTCAGGTCTTCCTGGGCGTGGTGGTAGATGGTCGGCGCCGCCATCCCGAGCCCCACCATGTTGACCAGGAACGGCGTGCGCGCGCGGTTCATCTCTTCGTTCGCGATGCGCTGGAAGCCCTTGTTGCCGCGGCCGCCGTACTCCTTCGGGTAGTCGGCGCCCACGAGCCCTGCGTCGTAGCAACGCCGCTGCCACGCTTGCAGGTAGTCCAGCTGCGCCCGGGTCATGGTCTCGATGGGGTGCTGCGGGAGCCTGACCGGCGCCGGCGGCGGGCGGTGCTCCTTCAGCCACGCACGGCAGTACTCACGGAACTCTCGCTGCTCGGCTTCGCGATCTTCTCGACCTTGGGGCGACGTCATCCCGCCACGCTACCACCAGTTCACCAGCGCGTGAATTGGAGAAGGAGCAAAGATACGCGAAACGTCTAGCCGCCTCCGCCGCAACCTCGATCGCGGTGCGTCAGCCCCCAGCGGGTGAGCGTCTGGAACGCCACGTCACGGCTGTCGAACACCGAAATGAAGCGGTTCTTGTGGCAAAAGCGAGCGCCCGGGATGCCGGTCACGGCCGACAGCGCCTCGCCCTCGAGGCCCGCCCACGCCTCGGGGAAGGGCCGCTTCTCCTCGAAGCTGGCGAGGCTCGGCGGGATGGCGATGACCCGGTAGTCGCCCTCTCCGGGAAAGGCCACGTAGTCGGTCGGGTGCTCGGCCCCGCCCAGTTCGAAGTAGGCGGGCTTCCACTTCACGTAGCGCGGCAGCTCGAGCACGGCGCCCCCGGTCGCGATGGCCTTCTGCATGGCGGCCTGCACGTCGGCGCGCGCCTCGCACGTGGCCACCCAGCCGGCTTCGATGCCCTTCACCACGCGCAGCGCGGTGTGCGCGGCGTGTTCGAACAGCACGTCGTAGCCCCCGCTCGAGGCGTGAGCGTCGCCCATGGCGCCGATCAGGCTGGAGAAGCAGGGCACGCCCACGTCGGGGGTGCGCTGCCCGTTGTCCACGGCGTCCACGTAGTCCACCAGGTCCGCGCGCAGCCGGCCAGCGAGCTCACCCGCGACGCGCTGCTCGGCCTCGAGCCACGTCAGCACCATGCCGGCCGATGACAGCGGCCCCTCGTACGAGCGCTGGTGGTGATCGAAGCGACGCGTGCCGGGGTCGTAGCGGCCCCCCACGTCCACCACCACGTCGGCGGCGGCGATGCGGGCCGGATCGCGCGTGCGCTCCACGGTGGCGGCCGGGTCCACGAACGCGCGCAGCAGGGCCACGGCCAGCACGTCGTCGGCGTGGAACCCGCCCGAGTGCGTGACGATGTGGAGGGGGTTCGAAGCGGAAAGGTCGCTCATGGGGGTCACGGGCTGCAGTCGGTCGGCGCGGGGGCGCACAGGTCCACGCTGCGGACGGTGCCCCGCAAGGCGATGAAGCTGGCGGTGCCGGTGTTGCGGTTCGGGACGTGCAGGTGGGTGCCCCGCAGCGACGTGGCGGTGACGTCGGTCAGGTCCTGGCCAGGAACACCCACGTTGAAGCCGGAGGTGGTCAGGTCGCTCGAGTCGAACACGAACGGCACCAGCTTCTGGTCCCACGAGCCATTCTGGATGTTGAGCGCGGGCAGCGGCTGCAGCTGACCGCTGCTCACGCACTGCAGGAGCCGGTTGGTGCCGGACTCGCAGGTGATCAGGCCACCGCTGTTGTACCCGTGGAAGCAGCCCTCGCCGTCCGGGTCGATCGACTGCTCGGGCGTGAAGTTGGTGATGGCCCCCGTGGGCCCGGCGGTGCACTCGCCCCAGTTGACCGTGGTGCCCGCGAGCGCGCCGTGGGCGTAGCCACAGTCGTGCCGTGGGACCAGCACGTCCAGGTCGGTCATGATGTTGATGAAGGCGTCGGCGGTGAGCACGATGTTCTGGCGGAACTCGAGCGGCAGGAACATGTCGAGGATGGTGACCGGGCCGTCGCCGACCACGTCGCCATCGGCGCTCAGGCGCAGCGTCATGTAGCCCGGGCCGAAGGGCACGGTGTTGATGCTGGGGAGGTTCTCGCCGGCGGCGGCGCGGAACGGGTCCACCACGGGCGCGAAGATGTAGTAGTCGCCGGTCAGGTCGTAGGTGATCACGTGGCTCTCGCACTCGCAGGTGGGCGCGGGCGTCCACTCGCCGTCCGCGCCGCACGTGCTGGTGGCCGAGCCCACCAAGCGGAAGTTGCCGTCGCAGTCGTAGGTGACCGTGTCTCCGAAGCTCGTGCCGGTGGCCGTGCCCGCGGTGCCGTTGGTCGGCGCGCCCGGCGGGGCGTCGGCGCAGGTCACTGGGACGTCGCAGTCCTGCCCCGTGAAGCCCACGCAGCCCACGCAGGTGTAGGTGTCGTCGCCGTCCTGGCAGCGGCTTCCGTTTTGGCATGGGTCCGCCGCGCAGTCGTCCACGCTCCGCTCGCAGTACGTCCCGGTGAAGCCCGCCGGGCAGGCGCAGCTGCCGAACGCGCTCCCGCTGAGCACGCACGTGCCGCGCACGCAGGGGCTCGGGGAGCAGTCGGTCGCGGGCACCGAGCAGCTGGCGCCGCCCATCCCCGCGGGGCAGCTGCAGTAGGACCGACCGATCTCGTCCACGCACGTCCCGCCGCCGCAGCTCACGCCGGCGCAGTCGTCCGTGTTGGTGGCGCAGGTGGCCCCCGAGAAGCCCGGGTCGCAGCTACAGCTGAAGCTGCCCACGGTGTTGGTGCAGGTGCCGTGACCGCCGCAGGCCGCCGCCGCCTCGCACTCGTCGATGTCCTCGGTGCAGCCAGCGCC
>CAZEAA010000433.1:0-5233 GCA_964510015.1 uncultured Sandaracinaceae bacterium | reverse complement strand
CACACCTCCGGGAACGGGAACACCTGGGCCACCATGCCGCCCAGCACCGTCTTCAGCGCGCCCTGCGCGCGCACGCCGCCGGTGACGCTCGGGGACACGGACAGCACCGCCACGCGCTTGCCGGCGAAGACGCTCTTGAAGCCCGGCCTCGAGAGCCAGTCGAGCGCGTTCTTGAGCCCGCCGGGGATGCCGTAGTTGTACTCGGGCGTGACGATCACCACACCCGCGGCCTCGCGCACCACGAAGTACGCGCTGCGCACGGGCTCGGGCAGGTCCGCCCCGTCCGGAGACCCGAGCGGCCCCAGGTGCAGGCGCGGGTCGTAGAGCGGAAAGCCGCTGAAGTCCACGTCCACGGGCGTCACGTGCGCGGGCAGCGCGGCCTTGACCGAGTGGGTCGTGGCCGCGCTGACTCCGTCGGGGCGCAAGCTGCCGGTGAAGACCGCGAGGGTGATGGGCGTGCTCATGGCCTCACGCATGGCGCACTTCCGGCAGCTCGAGCCAAAGGGCCTCCGAGCCCGCGTCACCCGCCAGCTGGAAGGCACGCGCCTCGGCTTCGGTGGTGATGGCCAGTCCGTCGCCTTCGCTCAGCACATCGCCGTTCACGCGCAGCGTACCGCGCACGATCTGCACCCAGGCAGCACGCCCACCCGGCAGTGTCTGTTGGGCCTCGCCCGCCGCGTCGAAGCGCACCCGGAAGATGCGCACGTCCTGGCCGATGCTCACGGTGCCGCCCTCGCCGGTGGGCGTGACCATCAGGTCGATGGGGCGCGAGGGATCGTAGGGGAAGTCCTGCTGCTGGTAGCCCGGGTCCGTGCTGCGCGCGGCCGGCTGGATCCAGATCTGGAGGAAGCGCACGGCCTCTTCCTGCGACGCGTTCATCTCGCTGTGCGCGATGCCGCGGCCGGCGGTCATGCGCTGGATCTCGCCAGGGCGGATGACCGAGCCGGTGCCCAGCGTGTCCTTGTGGCCGAGCGCGCCCGACACCACGTAGCTCACGATCTCCATGTCGCGGTGCGGGTGGCGCGGGAAGCCTTCACCGGCGTCCACGCGGTCGTCGTTGATCACGCGCAGCACGCCGAAGCCCATGTGCTTGGGGTCGTAGTAGTCGGCGAACGAGAAGGTGTGGGCGCTCTTCAGCCAGCCGTGGTTGGCCATGCCGCGCTCGCGGGCGCGCCGAATGGTGGGGGTGGTGGTCATGGGGTGCTCCTTCGAATGACCTCATGGTGGCCATTGCGCAGTTGCAAGTCCATGAGCACATCCGCACAGTTCGTTTGCATGAACGCAAACCTCGACTGGGATGACCTCGCGCTGGTGCTCTCGCTCTCGCGGGGCGCTTCGCTCCAGCAGGCAGCCGACGCTCTCCGGGTGCACCACTCCACCGCATTTCGAAGGCTGCAGCGGGCTGAAGAGCACGCTGGCCTTCCGCTCTTCCAGCGCCTCGGGGGTGGGTACGTGCCCACCGAGACGGGCCAGGTCATCGCCGAGCACGCCGCCCGCGTGGAGGACGAACTGCTGGGCGTGCAGCGCGCCCTCGAGCACCGCGAGAGCGTGCCGCGCGGGCGGGTGCGCCTGACCACCGTGCCCTCGCTGGTGGCCTCCATCCTGCCCGCGCTCGCGCGGCTGAGTGAGCAGTGCCCCGAGCTGATCCTCGAGCTGGACGCCACGCCGGACACGCGCGCGCTCGAGCGCGGCGACGCAGACCTGGCGCTGCGGCCCACCGCCGAGCCGCCGCCCGACCTGGTGGGCACGCGCCTCACGGCGATGGGCTGGGCCTCCTATCGCCGCAAGGCCGGCAAGCCCAAGAACGACCGCCTGCTGTACGCTGGCCGGCTCGCGGAGCGTGACCAAGGCACCCCCGTCACGGGCGCGCGCTCGGCCATCGCGGTCACCACCGACTCGGCCATGCTCGAGTGCATCGCCGCGGGGCTCGGCGAGGGGCGGCTGCCCTGCTTCGTGGGAGACGCGCACCCCAAGCTGGTGCGCGTGGGGGCCGTGGAGAAGACGTCCATCGGGCTGTGGCTCTTGAGCCCTGCGGCGCTGCGCAAGAGCGCGCGGGTGCAGGCCACGCGGGCCCGCTTGGTGGAGTGCCTGACCCCCGAGCTGGGGCGCTTCGTCGGGGAGTAGCCGTCGCCTCGCTGTGCGCCACACGGAAGAATCGCTATCCGGTGTCCCCCCAAACCCTGGTACCAAGGCGCCATGACCAATGATGCCACTATCCGCAAGATATGTCGGAGCGCGGTCCTGCTCGGGCTGACCCTGGGACAGCTGCTCCCACTCGCATCCACCGCCTCCGCAGGAGGGCTCGAGTGGCCTGGCCTCGGAACGCGGGGAGCGGGCCGCGCGGGAGCGTGGCGGGCCCACTCCGACACGCCTCTGGCGCTCCAGGTGAACCCCGCCAACCTCGCACGGCTCGCCGGGACGCAGGCCGAGATCGCCTTGCACCTCGGCACCTCGAACGTGTGCATCGATCGCTCCGGGACCCCCACGCAGGACGGCAACGGCGACCCGCGGGTGCCCATCACGCCCCATCCGAACGACACGGACTTCGGGACTCAAG
Organism: uncultured Sandaracinaceae bacterium; assembly: GCA_964510015.1. Lineage (GTDB taxonomy): Bacteria > Myxococcota_A > Polyangia > Polyangiales > Houyiibacteriaceae > JADJJE01. The sequence goes on along the minus strand of CAZEAA010000433.1, from coordinate 2,676 downwards.
CGGAGTACGGCGACGTCGAGTACCCGCGCCTCTGCAACAACCGGGGCCTCTTCCCGCTGCCGCAGCTCGCGCTCAGCTTCCGCCCGCATCGGCGCGTCGGCATCGCTCTCGGTGTGATCGCGCCCAACGCGCCCACCGCGGGGACGTCGTTCGGCGACGCCGACGGAACCATGCCCGCCGCCAATGCGCCCACGGGCCGGCTGCCCAACGCGTCGCGCTACGACGTGGTGCGCTCCAACCTGCTGCTGGCCTGGGTGGCCGCCGGCGTCGGCGTGGAGCTGCATCCGCGGCTGCGCGTGGGGGCCACCGTGGGGTGGGGCTTCTCCAGCATCCAGTACACCACGGTCAGCGCGCCCCTCGCGGGGGAGAGCCCGGTGCTCGACATCCTGGCGGTGCTCTCCGTGAAGGACCGCTTCGTTCCGCGCATCAGCGGCTCGCTCGCGGCGGAGCCCATCGATGGCCTCGACCTGCTGGCGGGGTTCGTGTGGATCGACCACGTGCGCGCCACCGGCGACGTGCGGCTGCGGTCCTTTCACTACGCGACGGAGGAGACCATCAACCAGCTGAACCCGCGCTTTGGTTCGTCGCGCACGGACCGCACCTTCGGCGCGAGGCTGGTCGCCCCGCAGGCCTCCTCGCTGAACTTCGCCACGCGCTGGGCGCAGCTCCGTCAGAGCGCCTACGAAACCGACGAGCGCGGGCAGCGCCAGCGACGCGCGACGCGCGACCCGATGAACGACGAGGTCTTCGACATCGAGCTGGGCGTCGACGTGTCGCTCGGCCGGGTGGTGGATGCCTTCCGGATCGGTCCGCACGGCGCCTCCGACGTCAACAACCGCCTGGATACCGGCGTGAGCGGCGTGTCCATCATGCAGGCGCCGGAGCTGGAGCTACGTCAGAACTGGAAGACGCAGGTGGGCGTGATGCTGGGCGCCGACTACAACGTGGTGCCGGGGCGCCTCACCCTGCGCGCCGGGGTCTCGTACGAGAACGACGGCATCGAGCCCGGCAGCGAGCGCACCGGCTTCTTGCCCTGGTCGCGCATGAGCTTCGGCGTGGGCCTGACGCTGCGCGTGAAGCGCTTGGAGGTGAGCATGGCCTACCAGCACATGCACTTCTTCACGCGCACGAACACCGAAGAGGAGGCGAACATCCGCCAGGCCACGCTGACCGGGGGCAACGTGATCAACGCGGGGCGCTTCACCGCACGCGGCGACGTGGTGTCGCTGTCCATGGCCTACCGCTTCGCGCCGTGAACCTGCCGCGCTGCGCTTGTCGCCTTCAGCCGCCGAGCGCTGCCTTGGCCGTCTCGTAGCCCAGGCGCTGGATGCTGCCCGCGTGCAGCGGGTCGAACACGTGGCTCACCACGGGCAGCTCGCTCTCCGGCCGGATGATGCGGATCTCCACGTGGCGCTTGCCGGGCAGCGACCCACCCTCGGCGATCAGGCGGTTCATCATCGCGGCCATCTTCGCGTCGTTGTCCACGATCTCGTCGAGCATGATGTCGAGGCAGCGCAGCCCCACCTCGATGGCCGAGGCCGTGGGGTCGAAGCGCGGGCGCGGCTGCGTGGGCGTGAGCAGCACCATGTCCACCGCGTCGGCGCCTGCCCGGATGGCCGCACCCAGCGGGGTCACCGCGCGGATGCCGCCGTCGGTCCACATCTCACCCGCGATCTCGATGGGGTCGAAGGCGACCGGGAACGCGGCCGAGGCATACAGCAGGTCGTGGAAGGGCTCGTCGTCCTGGTTGAAGAGGCGATACGCCCCCGTGGTGAGCGACGTGGCGCCGAACAGCAGCTCCTTCCCGTGCCGGCGCACGCGCTGCACGTCCACCGCGCGGCGCAACAGCTCGCGCAGCGGGGTGGCGTCGTACAGCGAGCTCTTCCAGAAGCCGCTCATCAGACCCATGCGCCACGGGCGATAGAGCTGCTTGCTGCTCAGCGGCGTGAACAGGTCCACGAGGCCCTCGGCGGCCTCCACCTCTTCACCCTGCGGAAACTGCGCGAGGTAGCCGGCGATCAGCGCGCCCACGCTGACCCCGGCGAAGATGTCGTAGTGCTGGCGCAGGTCGCCCATGAGGTGCTTCACCGCGCCCACGTGGAACTGCCCGCGCGAGCCACCGCTGCTGAGTACGAGTGCGCGCTTCATCGGGGCGAGTGTGCCACCAATGACCCGATGGTCGCATCATCCCTTCACGCTCGAACGGCGGTCACGGGGTGGCGGAGGCGCCCGCCACGGGTTGAATGGCGAGGCTCACGCGCACCGGAAAACCGGTCAGGCGCGACATGCCGCTGATGCGCTCCACCGAGTCGGGGCCATCGGCCGCGATCCAGTTGGCGTTCACCCCTTCGGTCCCACGGGCGACGCGCAGCCCGTCGGCGCGGGCGTGGCCCCAGCCGTGCGGCAAGGCCACCACGCGCGGCGCGAGGTCGTCGCTCAGACGCACGTGCACGCGCAGCTCACGACCGTTCGCCTGCACGGAGGCCAAGGCACCATCGCTGAGGCCACGCTCGGCGGCGTCATCGGCCCGCATGTAGAGGTAGTTCCGGGATCGCTTGCCGCGCACCAGCCCCTCCACGTTGTGCATCCACGAGTTGTGCGAATTGCGCTCGCGCTTGGTGATCAGGCGAAGCTCGTCCAGCGTGCCCAGCTCTTCGTCGAAGCGCGCGGCCAGGT
>CAZEAA010000432.1:0-5233 GCA_964510015.1 uncultured Sandaracinaceae bacterium | reverse complement strand
CCCCTGGAAAACGGCGCGCTGTGCGCTTGTTTTCCGGGCCCCCCGACGCCCTTGCTGACCCCTGCCCCCGCCCCGGCTGATGCTGGCGTCTCGTCGTCGCGTGGCTGGGAGCCGCTGGACGCGCTTCGGCGGCTTGTTTTTACGCGGGTGGGCCCGGCTGGGGTGGGTGGCACGGGGAGTGCTCTTGGAGGGTGAGCGGCGGGCGATGTGCCAATGTGTGTCGAAGGAGGAACTGGCGATGGATGGGTTGCGAGGATGGATGAGGGGGATGGGTGGGGTGGCCGTCATTGGACTGGCGCTCGGTTGTGCTCCGCAGGAGGCCACGAACGGCTGCTCTCGGGACCCTCGGTGTGGGGACGGCGGGTCGGACGAGCCGGCCGCTCACTGTCGTGGGCGGGCACCGGTGTTCAACTTGGCGGTGACCGAGGACAGCTCGCTCTCTGGGGAGCTGAGCGTGATGTGTGAGCAGGGTGGGTCCGTGGTGGAGAACGAGTATCCCTGCATGGTTCCGGAGACGGGGAACGTGGAGTTCCAGAACCGCTACTTCGTCGAGCTGGATCCAGAGGAGTGGCTGCGGCTCACGCTCCGTCAGACCGATGGCTTCGTGGGGCGAACGATCCTGGTGGAGGTTCAGCCGGACCAGGCGGTCGGGCGGGTGTGCTTGAGGCACGTGACGGACGTCCTCGCGGAGGCGTGTCGGGCCGATGAGTTTCCCACGGAGGACTGCGCCGTGAGCGGGGCGCTGTCGATCACGCGGCTTCCGGGGTCGGGCCTCCCCGGTGCCGAGGACATGTACGTGGCGGGGGAGGTGCGCTTTGCCGATGGCCTCGAGATCACGTTCAGCGTGCCGCTCGCCGACGCCGAGTGAGCGTGCCCCTGAGGTGACGGGGACGACGTGCCGCTGCGGCACAGGGTGTGACTGCACCTCACGGAGGCGCCGTGGCACGCTGAGCCCAGTGCCTTGCAGCAAGCGCCATTCGCGCGGCACATCGGTTGCATTGAGCCGGTCCAGCACGTGCGCTGACCGCACGCGAGGAGGTCCGGAGCATGGCTCGAGGGGCTGGAGACCTGAGGTGTGACGCGCACGCCGGCACGCGCTCGACACGACGGTTCATGGGGTTGGTCATGGGCCTGGTGGCCGCGATGCAGTCCAGGGAGGGCTTGGCGCAATGGCACGGGCTCCCCGACCCGCCCGACCCGCCGGACGAGGTCGACTGTGTGGCGTGCGTCCCGCCAGGGGAGGGCGCGGCGGACACTCCTTCGCCACCGTCGACACCTTCGCCTGCGGCCACGTCCGCGCTGCCAGCGCCCCACCGGCCGCGCTTCGAGACGACGCTGGGCATGGGGGTCGCGCTCACGGCGAACGTCGTGCGCCGAAACCGCGACGAAGGCGCGGACTACGGCATTGGGATGTCGCGGCGCGAGGGCACCCTACAGGCGTCGTGGAACGTCTTCGGCAGGCGCTTGGTGGGGCTGCGTCTCGGCATGGGGGTGGGCGGCGGTCGACCCATCCTCAATTTCAACGGGCGCGGCTTCGAGTGGTTCGTGCCGGGCCCCGTTCGCGTGCACGGCGTGAGCATCAGCATGGACGCGCTGATCGGGCTGGTGGTGCGCGCAGGGCCCGTGCGCCTCGGCCCGGCGTGGGTGGTGAACACGCTCTGGCTGCGCGACGGGGCGGGGTACACCACCTTCGACGCGGGCGCCCCCTACACCACGCCAGAGCGGCTGATCGCCACGGGCTTCAGCTTCTTCGTGGGCGCCCAGCTGCACCCGCGCGTGCTGGCGAGCATCGAGACGCGCGTGCTCCTCCAGGGCCGCCTGCCGGGTGCGAGCCTACGCTTCGGCCTGGCCGTGAGCCTCCCCGCCGGCTGACGAGGTCAAGGGGGCCAGCGCCTTGGGCCGCCGTCCTGAGAGGCGTCGCACCACCACGTAGAACACCGGCACCAGCAGGATGGCGAGCAGCGTGCCCGAGATCATGCCGCCGAACACGCCCGTGCCGATGGCGCGCTGGGTCTCGGCGCTGGCGCCGCTCGCGAGCAGCAGCGGGACCACGCCGAGGGTGAAGGCCAGCGACGTCATGAGGATGGGCCGCAGACGCAGCCGCGCGGCCTCGACGGCAGCCTCGATGGCGGTGCGCCCCTGGTCTTCGAGGTGCTTCGCGAACTCCACGATCAAGATGGCGTTCTTGGCCGACAAGCCGATCAGCGTGATTAGGCCCACCTTGAAGAACACGTCGTTCGGCATGTCGCGCAGCGTCACGGCGGCGAGCGCGCCGATCAGGCCGAGCGGCACCACCAGCATGACGGAGAACGGGATGGACCAGCTCTCGTAGAGCGCGGCCAGCACCAGGAACACCACCAAGAGAGACAGCGCGAGCAGCGCAGGCGCTTCATTGCCGGAGAGGCGCTCTTGGTAGGAGAGGCCCGTCCACTCCACGCCGTAGCCCGGCGGCAGCTCGGCCGCGAGGCGCTCCATCTCGGCCATGGCGTCACCGCTGCTGAAGCCGGGCGCCGCGCTGCCCGCGATGCGCACCGAGGGACGTCCGTTGTAGCGCACCAGCTGGAGCGGGTTGTTCTCCCAGCGCGGCGTGGCCACGGCCGAGAGCGGCACCATGCGCCCCTCGTTGTTGCGCACGGGCAGCGCCATCACGTCGTCGAGCTGCATGCGCGCCTCGGGGATGGCCTGCAGGATCACCTGCTGGAGACGCCCCGCGTTCGGGAAGTCGTTCACGTACATGGAGCCGAGCGCCGCCGAGAGCGTGGCGTTGATGGCGGGGAACGAGACCCCCAGCGCCTCCGCGCTCTGCCGGTCGATGTCGATGCGCACCGACGAACCGGGGGGCAGACCCTCGGGGTACACGCCCTGCAGCACCGGGCTCTGCGCCGCGGCCCCGAGCAGGCGACCCTGCATCTCCATCAAGCGGTCTTGCCCCTGGTTCGCGCGGTCCACCAAGCGCATGGCGAAGCCCGCGCTGTTGCCGATGCCGTCCACCGATGGTGGCACCAAGCTGAACATCATGCCGTCACGCATGCCGCCGAAGCGGATGTTGGACGCCATGGCCTCGCCCATCGCGGTGGCGCCTCCGCGCTGATCCCAGTCCTTCAGCATGGTGAACATGAGCGCGGCGTTGGGCCCCGAGCCCGAGAAGCCGAAGCCCTGGATGGCCACCAGCGACTCCACCCCGGGGCGCGCGAGGGCGAAGTCCTCGTACTCGCGGATGACCGCGTTGGTGCGCTCGGCGGTGGCGTCGGCGGGCAGCTGCACGCTCGAGATCCAGTAGCCCTGGTCCTCCTCGGGCAAGAACGAGCCCGGCAGCCGCATGGCCAGCCAGCCCACGCCCACCAGCACGGCCACGAAGGCCACCAGCCCGATGAAGACACGGCGCACCAAGCCGGCGACGGCGCGCGAGTAGCGCTCGGTCAGCCACGCGAACCCGCGGTTGAACCAGCCGAAGGCCCCGCTGTTGGGGTCGTGCCCTTCGTGAAGCGGCTTCAGCAGGGTGGCGCAGAGCGCCGGCGTGAGGCTCAGCGCCAGGAACGCCGACAACAAGATGGACACCGCCATGGACAAGCTGAACTGGCGATAGATGGTGCCCACCGAGCCGGACGAGAGCGCCATGGGCAGGAACACCGCGGAGAGCACCAGCGTGATGCCGATGACCGCGCCCGTGATCTCGCGCATGGCCTTCTTGGTGGCGTCCTTCGGCGAGAGCCCCTCCTCCGCCATGATGCGCTCCACGTTCTCCACCACCACGATGGCGTCGTCCACGATGATGCCGATGGCGAGCACCATGCCGAACATGGTGAGCACGTTGATGGAGAAGCCCGCCACGTACATGATGGCGAACGTGCCCATGAGCGCGATGGGCGCGACGATGGCGGGGATGAACGTGTAGCGGATGTTCTGGAGGAACAGGAACATCACCAGGAAGACCAACACCATGGCCTCCAGGAAGGTGTGAAAGACCTTCTCGATGGAGACCCGCACGAACGGGGTGGTGTCGTACGGGATGCGGACCTCCACCCCCTCGGGGAAGCCCACTTGCAGCTCGTCCAGGCGCTCGCGGATGAGCTCCGCGGTGGCCACGGCGTTGGCGCCCGGAGACAGCTGGATGCCGGCCGACACTGCCGGCGCGCGGTTGACGCGCGTGGAGCTCGCGTAGCTCTGTGCCCCCATCTCCACGCGGGCGACGTCCGCCAGGCGCACACGCGAGCCGTCGGGGCGCGCGCGCAAGACGATGTCCTGGAACTCTTCCACGGTCTGCAGCTCGCCGTTGACGAACAGCGGGATGGTCACGCGCTGCCCCGGCACGGTGGGCGCGTCGCCCACGCGGCCCGGCGAGACCTGGGCGTTCTGAGCGCGGATGGCGCTCGCCACCTCTTCCACCGAGATGTCGAAGGCGGTGAGCTGCACCGGGTCGATCCACACGCGCAGCGCCTGCGACGCACCGAACTCCTGCACGCGCCCCACGCCGGGGACGCGCTTCAGCTCCTCTGCCACGTTGCGCGACAGGAAGTCGCCGAGCGCCTCCTCGTCGTAGCGCCCGTCGGGCGACAGCAGCGACAAGAACATGACGAAGCTCGAGCTGCTGCTCTCCACGCGCAGGCCGATCTGCCGGACCATCTGAGGCAAGCGCGGCTCCACGGCGCGCAGGCGGTTCTGCACGGCCACCTGCGCCAGCTCGGGGTCGGTGCCGGCCACGAAGGTGGCGGTGATCTGCGCCGAGCCCGACGTGTCCGAGGTGGACTCGAAGTACAGAAGGCCCGGGGTACCGGAGATCTCGCGCTCGATGGGCGCGATGACGCTGTTGCTCAGCGTGCTGGGCGTGGCGCCGGGATAGGCGGCGTAGACCGACACGCTGGGCGGGGCCACGGAGGGGTAGCGCTCCACCGGCAGGCGCGAGATGGAGATGCCACCCGCGAGCACGATGAAGATCGACACCACCCACGCGAAGATGGGGCGCTCGATGAAGAATTGCGGCATCAGTCAGCCCTCACGGAGCCGGCGCCGCGGCGCCGGGGAGTGACCAGGGGACCGGCCGCACGGGCATCCCCGGGGCCAGCGAGTCGAGGCCCTCGACGATGACGCGGTCGCCCGCCGCGAGGCCATGGAGGACGAGCTGCATGCCGTCGGTGATGCGGCCCACGCGCACGGTGCGGACCGCGACGACGTCGACCGGGTCCACCACGAGGACCGTGGCGCCGAGCGAGGGGTCGTGGCGAACGGCCTGCTG
>CAZEAA010000431.1:0-5234 GCA_964510015.1 uncultured Sandaracinaceae bacterium | reverse complement strand
GCTTCGACGAGGACCAGCCCACCTCGGTCATCTTCATGGCGAACCGCGGGTTGCAGCCGGGGGACATGCTCTCGCTCGACGACGCGGACCTGAGCGGCGACGCCTACACCAACCGCGACTTCACCAACATCGCGCTCTTCTTCTTCGACAACGTGAGCGACGACGAGACCGACCTGAGCCCCGTCGCCCTGTTCGAGGCGTTCCCGTTCTTGGCCGGGCTCGACTTCGCGCCAGGGGCCGACGCCTCGCAGTCGTCGGTGGCCGAGCTGAACGGGCGGCGCATCGGCATCCCCCGCTGGCCGGCCGAGCCCGACGGCGTGAGCATCGCCGTCTTCGACTGAGAGAGCGCCGTTCACTACGACCTCTCCGGCATCCCGTGGTATCTAGGCGGCCGTGTCCGACAACGACGTCGATGAGGCCGCCGCCGCGTCCCCCCCCGAAGGCAGCCCCGCGAAGAAGGGCGTGCCGCGGGACCCCAGTCGTGCGGTGGGCGCCGCGGCCGCCGTCGAGCCGAAGGCCCCCTCGTACTTCAGCACGCTCGGCACGCGCATCCTCACCGGCCTCCTGGCCCCGCTCGGAGAGCTGGGTGCCCTGGTCCGCATGCTCAAAGACGTGGTCTTCTGGGGCCTGCGCCCTCCCTACCGCGGCCGCGTCTTCATCCACTGCATGGAGTACGTGGGCGTCCAGTCCATCTTCATCGTGGGCATCACGGGCTTCTTCGTGGGCGCGGTGCTCGGGCTGCAGCTGGTCAACGGCTTCCGCGACCTCGGCGTGGAGAGTCAGACCGGCTCCGTGGTGGGGTTCGCGCTCGCACGCGAGATCGGGCCCGTGTTCACCGCGCTGATGGTCTCGAGCCGCGCCGGCAGCGCCATGACCACGGAGCTCGGCTCCATGCGCGTCACCAGTCAGATCGACGCGCTCATCACCATGGCCGTGAACCCCGTGCAGTACCTGGTGGTCCCGCGCGTGGTCGCGGGCCTGTTCATGGTCCCCATCCTGACCATCTTCTTCGACGTCATCGGCATGACCGGCGCATGGGTGGTGTGCACCAAGCTGTTGGGCCTCGACAGCGGCGTGTTCCTCGAGCGCATGCGCTGGATCGTGGACTGGAAGGACGTGCACCTGGGCCTCGTCAAGGCTGCGGTGTTCGGCGTCACGGTGTGCTTGATCGCGTGTCGCCAAGGCTTCTACGCCACGGGCGGTGCGGCCGGCGTGGGTCAAGCCACGAACCGCTCGGTGGTGCACAGCGCCATCGCCATCCTGCTGCTGGACTACCTGGTGACCGGCCTCGTGCTGGGCGAGGGCCTCGGCTGATGGGCGTGAAGGAGTGGTTCAGCGCCTTCACCGGCGCCTCGGCCGACGAGGTCCGCCGTGTGGATCCCGCGATCCTGGCCGACCCCGTGCACATCCGCGTGCGCGACGTGCACAAGTACTACGGCCCGCACCACGTGTTGAAGGGCCTCAGCTTCGACATCGTGCGCGGCAAGACCAACGTCATCATCGGCCCCTCGGGCTCCGGCAAGACCGTGTTGATGCGGCAGCTCATTCGCCTCGAGAAGCCGGACTCGGGCCAGATCCTGGTGAACGAGCGCGACTTCGTGCAGCTCGAGGGCATGGAGCTCGACGCCATGCGCCGCACCATGGGCATGGTCTTCCAGATGTCGGCGCTGTTCGACTCGATGACGGTGTTCGAGAACGTGGCCTTCCCGCTGCGCGAGCACACCAAGATGAGCAACAAGGAGATCCGCGAGCGCGTCATGGACCGCCTCGAGTCGCTGGGCATCGGGCACGCGTGGGCCAAGTCACCCGCCGAGCTGAGCGGCGGCATGCAGAAGCGCGTGGCCGTCGCGCGCTCGCTGGTGCTCGAGACCGACGTGCTGATCTACGACGAGCCCACCACCGGTCTCGACCCGATCACCACTTGCACCGTCGACGAGCTGATCGCCGAGGCCGAAGAGAAGTTCGGCGTGACCAGCATCGTGATCAGCCACGACATGGCCAGCGTCTTCCGCATCGCGGACCGCATCACGTTCATGTACTTCGGCGAGGTGCAGGCGTCGGGGACGCCGCGTGAGCTGCTGGAGAGCCTCAACGAGCCCACGCTGCAGTTCATCATGGCGTCGGGCGTGAGCCGAGACCTGATCGAAGGCCGCCGGAACGGCTGACGCGGGGTGATCCACTGCTGGTAGGGTGTGGGGATGCCCACCCGCCCGAGCGAATCGACCGAGCCGAACGAGGCCGAGAACACCGCCGAGATCATCGACATCCTCGAGCGCAAGCTGGCCCGTGACTACCCGCCCACGTCCACGCTGCGGGCGGCGCACCCGAAGACGCTCGGGCTGCTGCGCGCGACGCTGACGGTGGAGCCGAGCCTGCCTGACGCGCTCCGCGTGGGCGTGTTCCAGCCCGGGGTGCGCTACGCGTGCTGGGTGCGCTGCAGCAACGCGAACGCCACGCCGCAGTCCGACGCCACCGCTGACCTGCGCGGGCTGGCCATCAAGCTCCTCAACGCGGAGGGTGAGAGCGAACCGGTGGGCCAGGACTTCGTGGTCCTCAGCCACCCCACCCTGCCGCTCGGGACGGTCGCGCTGTTCCGCGACGCCGTGTACTACGCGGTGGAGAGCTCCCCGTTGCTGTTGCTGCTGAAGTTCGTGGCCACCGGCCGCGCGGGCAAGCTGCTGGCCTTGAAGAAGGCGAACATCCTGCCCACGTCGCCGCTCGACATCCGCTACTGGAGCACCACGCCCTATCGCTTCGGCGAAGAGCGCGCGGTGAAGTACGGGCTCCTGCCGACCTCCACGTACCAGAGCCCGGAGCCCACGCAGCGTGGCGATGCCTACTTGAGCGAGGCGATGGAGGTGCACCTCGGCGCGCACGAGGCCAGCTTCGACCTCTGCGTGCAGTTCCAGCAAGAGGGCATGCCCATCGAAGACGCAGCCGTCCTGTGGGACGAGCGTGTGTCGCCGCTGGTCAAGGTCGCCACGCTGTCCATCCCGCGGCAAGAGTTCCGCACGCCGGAGCGGCGCGCCATGGCAGAAGAACTCGAGTTCTCGCCAGGTCACGCGCGGCCCGAGCACTGGCCGCTGGGCGGCTTGAACCGCGCGCGCATCGCCATCTACTCACACTTGTCGAAGTTCCGTCGCGCGCACAACGCCGCCTTGCGGGAGCGCGCCTCGGGCTGAGCGGCTCAGCGGGGCGGACGGACGGACGCCGAAGGGGGCGCAGGCGTCCGCGCGAACTGCCGTGCCTCGCGGGTGATGTCGAGCATCGCACCCAGCACCACCACGTCCAGGTAGGCCATGTGCACGTAGCGGGCGACCTGCGGCCACACGGTGCTCATCACGCCGAGCCCGAGGCCCAGCAGGCCCAGCAGCCACGTCCCCGCCAGCGGGACCCGCACGCAGCTCATGACGGCCGCGAACAGGAAGGTGTCGCGCGTGAGGATGGTGGGCACGTCGGAGCCCTCGATCAGGCCGGCCGCGCGCGACGCGAGACCCGCGAACGTCACGCCGGCGAACAGCTGCAGGAACTGCCGGTCGATGGCGGTGAGCGAGAGGTCGCGTGCGCGGGTGATCAGGAAGCCCACGATGAGCGCCGAGGCCACCGCATAGGTGTAGAGCAGCATCTTCGGGTCCGCCGAGAACCCCGGGCTCGGGTCGGCGATGAGCTGGGCCGCTTGGGAGCCCACCAACAGGGCGAAGGCGACCCGAACGCCACGCAGACGCACCGCGTTGGCCAGCCGTGGGTCGGCGTCGCGCTCGAGCTCCGCGATGCGTGCGCGCTCACGCTGCTGCTCGTCGCGTGCTTCCACGAGGGCCGCGCGCTGCGGTTCCGTCGCCGCCTCACCCAGCTCCGTGAGCAGCGCCTCGGCGCGCCGCACGTCGCCTTCGCGCAGGGCCTGGTCGAACATGAGCGAGCGACACCGGGTGAGCGCGCGCTTCGCCGACGGAAGCCCCGGGCGCGCGCGCAGGGCCTGCTCCAACACGAACTGCGCTTGGTAGAAGGGACGCGGATCCTGCGGGTCCGATGACTCGAGCAGCGCCTCGGCGCTCTGCACGAGCGCGTGCGTCTCGCGCAGCGACAGGAAGCCCTCGAGCGCCTCGCGGAACGCACGGGCGTTGGGGAAGCGCATGTCGGGGTCGGCGGCGCACGCGCGGTTGGCGATGGCACCGAGGTCCGCCGGCACCTCCGAGGCGTAGCGGCAAGGCTCGGCGTCCAGCGCACGGAGCATGGTGGCGGACATGGTCTCGGCCACGTGCCGCGGAGCGCCGGTGAGCACGTGGTGCAGCGTCGCCCCCAGCAGGAACACGTCCGTGCGCTCGTCGATCGCGTCGGCGTCGCCGCGCACCATCTCGGGCGCCATGTAGGCCGGCGTGCCCGCGATGGGGATCGTGCTCCCCGGCGTGAGCCCGTCGCGCCGCAGCGCCAGGCCCCAGTCCATCAGGTAGACCTCGCCGAACTCGCCCAGCATCACGTTCTCGGGCTTCACGTCGCGATGCAGCACCCCGCGGCTGTGCGCGTAGTCGAGCGCGTTGCACACCTGGATCAGCACGCGCACGTGCCGCTCGAGCGCGTCGGCTTCCTGCGGGAGACGCGACGCGTCCGCGCGCAGGGCCTTGCCCCAGCTGTCCCCGGTAACGCGCTTGAGCACCACCACCGGGCCGAACTCCTGGTCCGCCCCCACCGCGTGCACCGGCGCCACGTTCGGGTGCTCGAGGCTGCCGTGGATGCGCGCCTCGTCCAGCAGGGCATAGCCCTCGTACTCGTTCGCCGGCTTCGCGTGCAAGCGCTTGAGCGCCACCTCGCGCCCGAGCGAGCGCTGCTCGGCCAGCTCCACCACGCCCATGCCGCCTTCACCCAGGCGCCCCCGCACGATCAGGTCGAACCCCGCTCGCGGCGTGGCCCCCGAAGGAGGGCGCTCGCTCACCGGCCCCGCGGCGCTCTCGCGCGCCACGTGCAACGGCTGGAGCGCGTGCAGCATGCGCTCCAGCTGGCTGTGAGCCGCCACCGTGTGCAGGTCGTCCGAGTGCACGGCCGAGACGCGCGAGAGCGGGTCGACGTCGCTCCCGATGTTCGCGGCCGTCATGCGCGCGTGCAGGGTGTCGAGCGTGCTGGGGGTGTCCACGCGCCCGAGCGTCTTTCATCCGCGCGCCCGCCGCAACCGGGGCTTCCGCCCATGCTGCATCACGCGCTAGAGCGTGAGCCAGGATGGGCGCAAGGGGATGGCGCAGGAT
>CAZEAA010000430.1:0-5235 GCA_964510015.1 uncultured Sandaracinaceae bacterium | reverse complement strand
TGGTCGCCATGCTGTCCATGGCGCTGGGCGTCGCGCTGCTGCTGCGCGAGCGTCACGCTCACGTTCACACGCACGAGATGCTCGAGCACGAGCACCTGCACGAGCACGACGAACACCACCAGCATCAACATGTACCGGGGGACCCCACCGGGTCACCACACAGCCATTGGCATCGTCACAGTGCGCTGGTCCACGATCACCCGCACGTCCCCGACGCCCACCACCGTCACCTACACTGATCCGTCCCCCCGCGATCAACACAACCCGCCATTGCCAAACGTTCGGCTCCGCGCGCCATTCAGGTGAGCCCCGCGCTCAGAAGAGGAGGGCGCACAGTTCAAATGCTCCGCGAGGCGCTCACGCCCGCGATGCGGACGCTTGTGGTGGTCTTCCGAATGGGAGGTGGGCGCTCCGCCTGCCTGAGGCGCTCGACCGCAGAGCTACTGCAGCCAGTGCGCGCTGAAAGTGCGATCGCTCCATCGGCGAGCCCCGTCGAAGCGTGCCACCAGGTGACCTTGCGGCGAGACCAGAAACGTCACGGGCAGTGTCTGAACACCCAATGCATCTCGGGCTTGGGCGGCGTCCCCCAGGACGACCTGTGAATCAACGGCTCCGTCGAAGAACCGCTCAACGGGCACCCAATTCGGGTCGAGTGCCACCGCAACGACGTCGACAGGATAGCGCCTGGGAAGACTGAGGAGAGCGGGTAGCTCGGCTCGACAAGGTGGGCACCACGTCGCCCAGAAGTGAAGCACCGTATGTCGACGGGGTGGTGCCACCACGAGCGTCCGCCCGTCTAGCCGTCGGAGTTCCAGGTGTGGCACTGGCGCATCCATCGTTGTCGGTGTTGCAACGAGGGGGTCATCATGGGAGCGCTCGAGCGCGCTGCGCCGCTGCTCGACGAGGAGATACAACACCCCCAGCAGCGCCTGAGCGACGACCACCAATGCGACGATGCGGAGCTGGCGAGCCCTTGCCGTCACGGCGTCTCCTGCACACGACGCATCGACGCGTACAAGACCGGCAGCACGACCAACGTCGCCAGCGTCGCCGTCAGCATGCCCCCCACCACTACCGTCGCGAGCGGCCGCTGCACCTCGGCACCCACACCCGTGCTCAGCGCCATAGGGATGAACCCAAGCGCTGCCACGGAAGCCGTCATCAAGACGGGGCGAAGCCGGCTCGACGCTGCTTCACGGATGGCTTCCATGGGCGCCATGCCGTCTGCGAGTGAGCGCGTGATGTGTGACACCAGCACGATGTCGCCCAGCACTGCGACACCAGAGAGCGCGATGAAGCCCACACCCGCCGAGATAGAGAAGGGCATGTCGCGCAGCCACAGCGCCAGGATGCCGCCCGCGGCCGCGAAGGGGACTCCCGTGAAGACGCGCAGCGCGTCCGCCAGTCGACCGTAGGTCAGGTACAGCAGCGCGAGCACCAAGGCCAGGGCGATGGGCACCACGATCATGAGTCGTTGCTGGGCCCGCTCCTGATGCTCGAACTGTCCGCCGATGCGGGTGTAGTAGCCATCTGGAAGATCGATGTCCTCGTCCAACGCTCGCCGCACGTCGGCCACGAACGAGCCCACGTCACGGTCACGTGCGTTGGCCTGGATGACCACGCGGCGCTTCGCCCACTCCCGCTGAATGGTCGACGGCCCCTCGACGATCTCGATGCGTGCCACCGTCGACAGCGAAACCTGCGCCCCGGTTGAAGACCGCAGGAGAATCCGGCCTATTCGATCGACGGAGCTCCGCACGTCGTCATCCAGTCGGAGCACCAAGTCGAAGCGGCGCTGGCCGGCGCTCACCTCTCCCACGTGACGAGCGCCGAGCGACTCGACGACATCGAGCACCTCGCTCACGTCGATGCCGTACCGGCCGGCCGCCTCGCGGTCCACGTCGATGGCGAGGACGCTCTGCCCGGTGAGTTGCTCGACGCTGACGTCTGCCGCTCCGGGGATCTGTTCTACCGCGATGCGGACTTGCTCTGCTGCCGTGGCCAAGCGCTCGAGGTCATCGCCGAAGATCACCACTCCAACGTCGGCGCGAATGCCAGCGACCATCTCATTGACGCGCATCTCGATGGGCTGCGTGAAGACGCTGCGCATCCCCGGCAGCCCCGTCAGCGCTAGACGGAACTCCTCTTCCAGCACGTCGGGTGTGATGTCCGGCCTCCACGCGTCGCGTGGCTTCAGCGTCACGAAGACGTCCGACACTTCCAGGCCCATCGGGTCGGTCGCCACCTCGGCCGAGCCCGTGCGGGTCCAGACGTGTTCCACCTCGCTGGGAAAGCGCTCCAGGATCAAGCGCTCGAGATGCGTTCCGTAGCGCACCGACTCTTCGAGCGAGATCCCCGCCATACGCACAGTGTTGATCACGATGGCCTGCTCACGCAGCCGCGGCACGAACTCGGAGCCCAGCCGCGTGGCCAGAAAACCCGCGTTCAGCACCGCGAGCACGGCCAGCGCGAGGACGATGCGACGGTTCCCGAGCGCCCAGTCGAGCACCGGTCGGTAGCCTGCTTTGAGCACGCGCACCAAGCGCACGTCACCTGCGTGCTTCGGCCGCCGCAGCGCGTAGCTGGCTAGCACGGGCATGAGTGTGACGGACAGCACCATGGAACCCGCCAGTACGAACAGCACCGTGAGCGCCATGGGGCGGAACAGCTTCCCCTCCACGCCCTCTAGCGTGAGGATGGGCAAGTAGACGATGGCGACGATGAGCTCTCCGAAGAGCGTCGGGCGCCGGACCTCCACCGCGGCGTCCCGCACGATGTCGAGGATGCTGCGACCGGAGACGTCCTCGTCCACGCGCTTCGCCGCGTTCTCCACGATGATCACCGAGCTGTCCACGGCTAGGCCGAAGTCGATGGCGCCGAGGCTCATGAGCGTTCCGGCCACCGCGAACTGCAGCATGGCGCCGAACGCGAAGAACAAAGACAGCGGGATCACCAGCGCCACCGTCAGGCCGGCGCGCCAGTCGCCAAGGAAGACGAAAAGCACCAGCACGACCAACAGCGCGCCTTCGAGTAGGTTGGTCTTCACCGTGGCCAGCACCTGGCCCACGAGGTCGCTGCGGCTGTACACCTGGGTGATCTCCACGCCCTCGGGGACACCTCGCCGCACCTCGTTCAGACGCTCTTCGAGCCGGCTCGTCAGCTCGCGGCTGTTCTCGCCCATGAGCATGAAGCCGAGGCCCAGCACCACCTCTCCCGAGCCCTGGTAGGTGGTCGCACCGCGCCGGGTTTCATAGCCCTCCCGCACGTCGGCCACGTCGCGAACGTGCACGGGGGTACCGTCCACGTTCGCCAGCACCATCGCCTCTATGTCGGAGATGCTGCGCGCGAGCCCTTGACCCTGGATGAGGAGGGCCTCGCCCGCTTGCTCGAGCACGCCGCCCCCTGCGTTGCGATTTCCTTCGCGTAGCACGTGCGCGACATCGTCGAGGGTAAGCTCGTACTTCACGAGCTGAGAAGGGTCGAGCACTACGTGGAGCTGGCGCTCGTAGCCTCCCCACGTGTTGATCTCAGCCACGCCGGGCACCTGAAGCATCTGGGGACGGATCACCCAGTGATGCAGGGTGCGCAGCTCGAGCGCCGAGAGGGTGTCGCTGTGGAGGACGTATTGGAAGACCTCCCCGAGCCCCGTGGACACGGGCCCCAGTGTGGGTCGCTCGACGCCATCGGGGAGTTCCGCTGCGGCGAGGCGCTCGCTGATCAGCTGGCGAGCCAAGTAGATGTCAGTGTCGTCGCCGAAGATGGCGGTCACCTGCGACAGCCCGAACTTGGAGATGGAGCGGACCACCTCGAGATCCGGCAGGCCCGAGATGGACTGCTCGATGGGTGCGGTGATCTGTCTCTCCACTTCGAGCGGCGAGAGCGATGGCGCTGCTGCATTGACCTGCACCTGAATGGGTGTGGTATCGGGGAACGCATCGAGCGGCAGGTCCTGGAAGCTGGCCATGCCTGCGACTGCCATCAGGATCGCAGCGAGAATGACCAACGGACGGTGATGCAGGCAGAGGTCGATGAGGCGTGTGAGCATCACTCGGCTCCCGGCGAGTCGACTTCGCAGCAGCCCGCGCCGATGCTGCCGGGGAGGATCTCGGTGCGCAGCAGGACGGCGCCCGTGGTGACCACGGCATCGCCTCGTCGGATGCGGCCGCGCACGTTGACGATGTCACCTGCCCCTGTTCGCACCACGACACGAGGCGAGTAGACGCCGCGAGCTGTCCGCACGAAGACCACCTCAACGTCCCCTACGCGTTGGATGGCGGCACGCGGTACCGCAAGCGAAGCCTCCTGGGCCTCGGTCGCGATGCGCGCGTGGGCGTACTGGTTCGCGCGCAGCCGGCCGTCTTCGTTCGCCACCTGAATCCGCGCTGCGACCGTGCGTGTGCGGGGGTCGACCTCCGCGGCGATATGGGTGACCTCGCCGTCGATGGGAGCGGCAGCGTCGCTCGTGGTGACGACCGCTCGTTGCCCGAGGTGGACGCTCGACGCATCGTGTTCGTGGACGTCGCAGAGCACCCACATCACGGATGTGTCGGCGATGGTCGCGAGCGATTGGCTCTCCACCGCCAGCAGGCCCACCACACCGGGGCGACTCACCAGGGTCCCCGCAATGGGTGCGACCAACGTGTACCGCCCCGTCGGCGACGCACGGCTTGCTCCCACCACGCGGACCATGGCGGAGGACGCGTTGGCCTCGGCCGACGCGCTCGCGAACTCGAGCTCCGCCAGCTCCAGCTGACGGGAAGAGGCGATGTCGTCGGCGTGGAGCTGACGTTGCCGCTCGAGGTCGGCTTGTGCCGCCCGCAGGCGGGATTGCGCCGCCACTTGAACGCCCTGCAGGCGTCCCACCTCGGCGCTCTCTAGCTGGAAGAGCGGCGTGCCACGCGAGACAGTCGCGCCGAGCGCGGCACGAACCTGACTGACCACGCCAGGTACGATCGCGCGCACGTCTGCCAGGCGGTCCTGGTCAAAGGTGATGCGAGCGGTGCACTCGATGCCTGTCGATCCATCGGCCAGGGTCACCCGCTCGGTCGCGATCCCGGCGGCCACCTCGAGGTCGGGGGAACCCAGGCGAACCGTCTGCCCTTCAATGGCCGCGTGCTCGGGCAGGGGCGCGTCGCCGCTGCTGGCACACACGGGGCAGAGGGACTGCGGGAACTGGTGTTCGGCACACCAGTCCCCTGACGCTTGAAATACCGCCACCAGATTGGGGTGACAGCG
>CAZEAA010000429.1:0-5237 GCA_964510015.1 uncultured Sandaracinaceae bacterium | reverse complement strand
CCATGGTCAGCCGAGCGGGGTGCGCGCTGATGGTCCAGTGCAGTCCTTGGGTGTTGGGCGCGGGCGACTCTTCAGGCGCCATCTCGGCAGGCTCGGCCTCCGCAGCATCCGCCTCGACCGGCTCGGCCTCCGCAGCATCCGCCCCCGCAGGAGCCTCCTCGTTGGACGCTTCCGGCGTTGGCTGGGGCTCCGGCTCGGCAGGAGCCTGAGGCTCAGCGGTGGTCGTCGCGCAGCCCGTCAGCGAGAGCACGAGGAGGACCATGGTCGTGGCGCGCATGGCTCATGCTACCACCCGCAGCGCGGGAACCTTTGCTCGCGACCGTGGTGCGCGTTGGCGCCACGACGTCACCAGTCAGCGCTGACGAGCGCGTCCACGACCACGTTGACGCTCCTGGTCTCTCGCGTTGTCGCCAGTCTCGCGCTCGCTCCTGTCCACCGTGGGCTCGCGACACGGGTCGCGGTGACAGTGGTATCCACCATTCCGGCGGTCGTGATGCCCACCGTTGCGGTCGAGACCACCGCCGTGAGCCGACGCTGGAGCGGGGGCCCACAGCGCCGCGATCATGAGCGCCAGGCTCAGCGCAGCACGACGCGGGTGCATGTTGCCTCTCCTCCCGACGCGGCGGGTGGAGCGCAGTGGTACACACCCGTGTTTCGCTCCTTCGAGGTCTGGATGTAGACCCAGGTGGAACCGTTGGCGGCAGGCGTCAACGCCACCGCTCCGGTGTACTTGGTGCAGCCGATGACGCTCGAGAGCGCCAAACCAATGAGTAGCAGTCGTCCCATGGCGAGACATTCCCACGGCAACATTGCGGCGTCACCATACAAATGCGGCCACCGTCAGTGAACGGACTGCTGGATTGGCTCGGCCCACGAGTCAGTAGTCGTAGTTGGCGTAGGGGTCCACTTCGGGCTCGGGGTACAGCGTGTCGTAGATCACGCCCGCCCAGAGGATGAGCCCGAGGACGACGGTGATCCCATGGCGCAGCGCGAAGCCTCCGTTCGCCTGACGGGCACCGGCGGAGCTCAGCTCCCAGATGCGCGCGCACGCCGGCACCACGGCCAGACCCGCGAGGATGCTGATGGTGGCCCACGGCTCGGGGGCCCTCCACAGCGCGCCCACCACCAAGAACGCCACGCACCAGCCCTTGCTCAAGGGAGCGAGCCCGCGGCTCAGCGACGCCGTGTTGATGTCGTCCGTGAGCCCGAAGAACGTGAAGCCTGCGAACAGCGCGCGAGCCAGCGGCCAGATCTCGCTGCGGTCACGCCGCCGGACGCTGGCCCACTGCTTGTACATCCAATACGGGATGTAGAGCCCCAGCGACACGAGGGTCATGAGGACGAAGCGAGGCACTGGGACCGCGTGATAGGTCGCGGCGCTCGCGAGGGACTCACACGCGTGGCACTGCTCCGAGAGCGAGTCGAAGCACGCCGCGCACGCGTAGTCGCCGCAGCGCGCGCAGGTGGCCTCGGCCAGTTGGTCGGGATGGGTGGCGCAGAACGCGCTCACGGTCGTCGCGGTGGACATCGGTGCTCCTTGCAGGGTCGGGGTCAGCCCTCGAGCGCGGTATGCCATGCCTCGCAGGGATCAGCACACGTGATTCGAGCCGGGAAAGGGCAGCAAGGAACGAGACTCAGTGTCCGCCGAAGTCTTCCTCGAATGCCGTGTCTGGGAGCCCGGGAGAATAGGACGGACGAGCTGACGGCCCACCGGGTCCACCGAGACAGACGTGAAGCCCCCTGAGAAACCGAGCGCCCTCCGTACCGTCGGGGGGTCTGCTTTCGTACTCCGTGTACGATCCAAGGCCGTGGGCGCAGGAGACCCGATCACCGACATCGATGTACCGAGTCTCGCTCTGAACCGTCACCACCGCCTCGGCCTCGCCTGAGGACACCGACACCTCGAGGACGAACGACGTCAGTGCCCTGTCACCATCGCGCTCGTAGCTCAGGGAGAGACCGCGACCTCGGACGATGACTTCCTGCGGCCCGACCGTTTGGATCATGTCGATGCGGCGGTCCAGATCCTCGACACACTCCATGCTTCTCAGAACCTCGTCGCTGGACGTCGGGACGCGCATCGTCGTGTCGTTGCCACCTCGCGGGGGTGTGTACGTGATTGAACTACCGGCACACGCCAGCACACCCACGGTCATGACCGCCACCACTGCGCGTCTACCGCTCATGCTCACCCGTCGGGCGATCAAACCACGCCTCAGGGGCCTCATCCGACCGCGAACGCCGTCGCCGCGTTGATTGCATTGTAGATGGCATACAGCGGCTGGTTGCCCAGCTGTTGTAGCTCGTCACCCATGTTCGCCTCCGTTCGTCCGGGACCTCTGGCCACTACTCTACCAAACGGGACTCGTAACTGGGACCAGCGCGAAAAGTGCGCCAAGAGCGAAGAGCGACCCCGTCACCGGAATCGCCCTTGAATCAACACGTGGTAGCCGAGGCCGGACTCGAACCGGCACTCCCGAAGAAAGCGGATTTTGAATCCCAGCCCAGCGCCATGAGGCGTTGAAAACCGCGTGATTTTGGGGATCAGCGAGAGCACAAAGACACGGTTTGCGACGGCGGGCCCCAATGGGGCCCCAATCGAACCACGTTGGCGCGGTGGAAGAAGGGACCGACGTCAGCCGCTCACTGCCGTGCGCGACGTACCGCACGGCGGTCGATGTGGAAGTCGAGTTGGAGCCCGGCGGCCACATAGTCGACGTCCTCCCACTTGGTGCGGATGGTGTGGGCGTACCGCACGAAGGGGCCAACGAGAAAGCGCTCGCTGACACGCAGGGATGCGCCGGCCCCCGTGCTGAACCCCAGCAGCATGCCCTCGATAGACGAGAAGCCGATCACCCCTGCGTTTGCGTCCACCCACAGCTCCCAGCCACCCACGGTTTCGCCGTGGACGCGGACACCGAAGCCGGCCCCTTCCATACCGAAGCCGAACTGGAGTGACGCGTGGGGTGCTGCGGCCCACGCGAACTGGATGCGCGGCGCGAAATGGGTGTGTTCCAACTGGAACTCGTAGGAACTGGCGGCCTCGAGACGCAGGCGCCACGGCGAGTAGTCGGCGGCCGGCGGTGCGACGTCGGAGGGCGCCGCTGGCGGGTCTAGCGGCACAGGTGACTGGGCGAGCGCGGGCGGCGCCAAGAGCCACGCCACCATGACGCCGAATCGGGCTCCTCTCGTGGGAGAGGCCCGCCACGGCGCACACAGACACCCTGCGCGCGGCGGAGCCCGCGAGTCAGACCTCACGGACGGCAGGTCGTGTCTTCGAACCGTCCTGCCACTGACGCCGACCTCTGCGGCGCGCAGGTTTGACAACTGACTGTCTCATCGAGACAAACTCTCTTTCCTGCGGTAACTCAGGAACAACCTCCAATTCATACTCATCAACTTGATCGCCATCTGGGTCGAGAAGGCGCACCCACGCACGGCCAGCACCCACCTGTTCGACTGCTGCACTCAGTACTCGGACGTCTCCTGGTCGCCACATTCAACGCCGTCGAAGTTGTACGGCGTTGTCTCGGTTGCGCCGAATGCTTTCTCTTGGGTGACCAATACGGTCTCGTCGCTTGATTCGATCGTTGCCGCGGCTGAAGCAATCTGCAAGGACCGCGACAGACCTCGGCGACCAGTTGCCTCCTGCAACACCATCGGCTACAAAGACACAACGAGTGACAGCGTCGAAGTCATGAGCCCCATCGCTATTGAGAAGTCATCTTCGAACAGTCCTTTGTTCAGGTTGGCTCGTTGGTAGGACCCTCCGACTTCAAGAGAGACTGCGATTCGCTCCGTGAGCCCGAGTTCCAGTTCTGTGGACGCTCCGACACCGAAGCCAAAACCAAGGTCTTCGGCGAGTTGCGAGTTTACGATCGAGGAACCGACAGACAAACGCGCGTTGAACCGCAATGGAAATTTATCCGCCTCGCGCAACAGCCACGTGCCACCAAACAAGAGGGAACCATCGAACCACTGCACGCGCTCTGTGAGCAGGCGTGTCGAGATGACCCGCACCTTCGCACCGATCAAGATATGGTGCGGAAGTCGAAACTCGGCGCGGAATTGACCTCCCATGGCTGGCGACGCTCCGCCACTCTCATGGAGAAGGTCCTCCCGCCCCGAAACGCGACAACGGCCCGCAAGCCCCACCTCAGCCCCGAAGGCCAACGTTGCGACCGCCGGACGCCCAGTCTGGCTGGTCTCCGGTTGCCCGGCGGCCGGCGATGCGGGCATGAGAACCGCAGTCACCAGAGCCACGACCAACCCCTCTATGGCTCTAGTCCACTGCACTGTAGAATCGCTTCTTCGACCGCGGGAAAGCCATCGACACCGTTGGCAAAGTACTCAACCTCTTCATCGCAAGCAGCCGACCGTGTCGCACAGCTATTCGCGTTGAAGCATCCGGATATGGTAGAAGCCCAGCTTACAAACGCTCCATAGAAGTTGCTCAGTTCGTCTCCCAATCCCGCCTCATGGAGACACGAAAGAAGTTCTTCCGAGTCAACAACGGGGTCGTCTTCTGGGCACTCGTCCGGCCCGGCATACCCGAAATCAGCGAAGTCGCAACGGCAGATGTCTGCGAACAGCTGCGATGATGAACTCGCATAGGCGAGCCCCCCTTCTTGCTCTTCGAGAGTCACTGGTGGTACGAAGTACTCGCTCTCGGACCAGGGAAGCCCGCCAGCATCTGGGGCTATTCCCATGTCGCTCCCGACATGAGCATCGGAACACCCCAGACATCCTGCCAGTATTAACAGTGGGTAAGTTCTCATCAGTGGTCCTCCTCAACGGACAGGTCGCGCCCGTACGACGTCAGTGTATCACGGTAGTCATCGGTATCGTACTGACTTGCAGATGAGTCCCGACAGATGTCACCAAGTTTGGACTGAATCAAGCCATTGTCACTAAAGTCACCGAAGGAGTCGGTGGTGTCCTCGGAGAAAACCAGGATCAACCCCGATGGGATCGCCTCAACCCGGCGTACAGGGATCCGCCAGAAACAACCGCTGCCGTTCCGGCGTTGATCGTTGGCGGGGAGTCGGTCAAGCCTCCGTTGCTCGCTTTCAGGCAGTGGCGTTCGATCGTGAGTCGAAGGATCGTCCTCGTCTCTGTCTTCGACAAATAAGCAAATCGGATCGAGGTCCGCGAAGAGAGTTGATTCACACGAGTTCCCGTCCGTCGCCTTGCAACGACTCAGGGGAAGATTGACGAAGGAGGCCAACTCTGTGAAT
>CAZEAA010000428.1:0-5241 GCA_964510015.1 uncultured Sandaracinaceae bacterium | reverse complement strand
CTCAGCGCGAAGCGCTCGCCTTCGGTGCCGTCGGGGCGGATGAGCACCAGCTGGCCCGAGCCCTGGCTGGGCGCGGGGGCCGCCACGGGCGCGGGGGCCGGAGCGGGAGCGGCCGCGGGGGCCTTGGTCATGTCGTAACCGCAGCTGCCGCAGAACTTGAAGTTCGCGGGCACCGGGTTGGTGCACTGCGGACACGGCACCTTCGCGTCACCGGCCGGGGCCGGGGCAGCCTGCGGAGCAGGAGCCGGCGCGGGAGCCGGTGCAGGCGCGGCGGCGGGAGCCGGCGCAGGAGCGGGAGCCGGCTGCGGCGCCGGGCGGGCCATGGGCGCAGCCGGGGTGGGCGCCATTCCGGAAGGAGCGCCGCCCCCTACCGGGATGCCGGCAGGCGGGGTCGGAGCCGTGAAGCTCTTGGGCTGCGCGGTGTCGCGCGGCAGCTCAGCACCACAGCCAAGGCAGAACTTGTAATGGGGCTGATTATTCTTGCCACAGCGCGGACACTCGATCACGGAAGTCTCCTCAATCGGAAGGGCCGAGTGGCTGGATGTAGGCCACGGACCCGGAAGTGGGTGCGAGCATAGTCAGGCTCGCGAGGAAGGGTCAAGGGAGTGTTGGGCGGCGCGGCGGAATGCGCGCCGCCCTCGGAGATCAGGCCGTCACCTCGACGCGCAGCAGCTGCTTGCCGAGGAAGAGGTAGTCGCCGTGGCTGAGCTCGGCCTGGCCCTTGATGCGGGCGTAGGTGCCGTTGCGCGAGCCGGTGTCGGTGAGCATGAAGCGGCCGCCCGCGTTGTCGATGCGCGCGTGGTTGCCGGACATGTAGATGTCTTCCGGGAAGTTCAGGTCGCAGTCCTCGCGGCCGATGACCGCCGAGGCCTCGCGCGCACAGAACACGATGCCGTCCACTCCGCCCACGAGCACCTGCGTGACGCGGAAGGGGCTCGGGCGCCGAGGCGACGAGTAGAAGTAGGTCTGGTCGTCGGCCGGGCTGGACGCGTCGGGCGGCGTGGCGTCCAGGCGGAAGACCTGGTCCCCGCAGAGGAACGTGTCACCGGGCGCGATCTCCACGGGCTGGGTGATGCGCAGGAAGATGCCGTTGGTGCTGCGCTCGTCACGCGCGATGAGCCGCTCGCCCTCGTAGAGGAAGTTCGCGTGGCGCGGGCTCAGCCAGGTGTCGTCCGGGAAGATGATCTGGTCCTCTTCGCGACCGGCGATGTGCTCGCTGCCCTGCAGCACGTAGCTGAGGCCGTCCACGCCCTGGTCGCCACGGATGAGGATCAGGCGCGCCTTGCCGGGCGTCTGCATGGCCCCGAAGAAGTCCACCTGACCCGTCTGGACCTGGATGGGCACTTCGCCCCCGCAGCCACCACAGAACTTGTGACCCGCCGGGACGGGGCTCGCGCACTCTTTGCAGACGTAGTTACGGGCTTGCTCCATCGGTTCCTCCGCCCCAGCTTGGGGACTCAACGCGGCCGCGGCACCGAGCAGGACTCCGCAGTTGACGCAGCGAGGCGCGCCCATCGGGCAAAACGCGTCGCATTGTCCACATACGATCCCAACGTACTCATCCATGCCAACGGCTAATCCTGGTTGCTCGTCGCAGAGCGCGACCGACGCAGCGGGAGTAGTACGTTATTGTCAGTGGCGTAGTCAACGTTGCAGGGCCGCTTCGGCAGCCCGCCGGACGCTTCCATCGGTGTCGCTGTCCCTGGCCCGCTCGAGGCCGGCCCGGGTGGCGCCCCCCGCGCTGCCTGCGAGGCCGTCGATCGCGGCTTCGCGCACGAACGCGTAGCGGTCGGTGGCCACCAGCTCGAGCAGCTGCTGGACCAGGGTCGCGTGCTGCGCAGCGGAGAGCGCGGTCGCGCCCGTTGCCGGCCGGGCGTAGCGCGCGAGGGTGTGGGTGGCCTCGAGGCGCGTGGGCCACTGGGGGTGCTCGTGGGCGAGGCGCGTCACGTGCTGGAGGGTCTGCTCGCTGGGCGTGCGGTCCCGCAAGACGCGCAGCGCCGCTCCGACCACGGCGGGCTCGGCGTCGCCGAGCGCCCCGGCGAGCGCGGCGTCCACGGCGTCCCCCGAGAGCCGGGCGAGCACCCCGAGAGCGCCTTCCCGCACGGTGCGGTCCGGGTGACGCGTGGCGGCGGCGACGTCCTCCACGAGCGCAGCTCCGAGCGCCGAAAGCGTGACCAGCGCCCGCTCGCGCACCTCGGGCTCCCAGCGCTCGAGGTCACGCGTGAGCACGCCGAGCCCCACCGTGCGCGGCGTGGGGTCGCTGGGGGCGCCGCCCGCTGGGGTGGCCGCCAAGAGCGCGAGCGCCCCACGCACCGACTCCACGGGACCGCGCAGCCCGTCGCGCGCGGCGTCGGCCAGCGCGCCGAGCAAGGGGCCGAGCTCGATGGCGCCGCCGGTGGACGCGATGTCGAGGATCAGCGGCAGGTAGTCGCTCGCCTGCGCCACACCCTGTGGCACCGGGAACGGGCTGTCCGCGCTGCCGGCCGGGTGGCTGCTGGGGATCGCGCGCAGCGCCTGCGACGCGGCCTCGTGCTGGCCCACCGCCACGTCGAAGAGCGCATACGCCAGCGCCTCGCGCGCATCGGCGGTGCCCACTTGGCCGAGCGCGTGCGCCGAGGCGCGCGCCAGGAGCCCCTCGCCCGCGCTGCGCAGCGAGGTGACCAGCGCCGGCACGTCTTCTTCCATGCCGAGGCGGCCCAGCGCCCACGCGGCGCACGCACGCACCGACGGATCGGGATCGTCCGCCAGCAGCCCACGGAGCGCCGGCGCCGCCGCGCGCTCCCGCTCGCGGCCGAGGCCCAGCGCGGCGAACGCCCGCACGCTGCGGTCCCCTTCGCCCAACAGCGCGCGAAGTATGGGCACCACGCGCCGGCCGCCCATGCGGGCCAGCGACCACGCGGCGGTCCCGCGCAGGCGGCTCTCGGAACCGGTGGCCAGCACCTGGAAGCGCGGCGCCAAGGCCTCGGGCGCCACGGCCCCCGCGCCGGTCAGCGCACGCATGCGCAGGTCGCCGTCGCGCTCCTCGTTCTCGGCCAAGGCCAGCAGCGGGCCCGCCGCGTTGGGGTTCCCGAGGTGACCCAGCACCTCCACCGCGATGCGTTGCTGGCGCGGGTCTTCGTCGGCCAGCGCCTCGAGCAGCGGCTTGATGGCCCGCGCGCCCAGCCGGCGCAGGTTGGCCTCGGCCCCCTCGCGCGCCTCGCCCGAGCTGGTGGCGAGCTGGATCCACGGCGACGTCATCTGGTCGTAGAGGTCCACGACCAGCTTGCGGAAGATGGGGCGCTGCACGTGGGCCAGCGCCATGGGCAGCAGCTCTTGCTCCAGCGTCTCGAGGGTGCCCTCACCCAAGTTGATCTGCATGGACACGCGTGCGGCCTGCGACACCAGCTCGTCGTCCGGCGAGGACCGGATCACGCGGCGCAGCAGCGCGTCCGCGGCGCGCGCATCACCCGCGGCGAGGTAGAGCTCGGCCAGCTGGAAGTACGTGGTGAACAGGCGCTCGTTGAGCTCGATGGCCCGGCGGTAGCTCGCGATGGCGTTGGTGGTGTCCTGACGCGAGCGGTACAGCTCCCCGAGGCGACGGTGGCCCTCGGCGTCGTCGGGCGAGCGCAGCACGGCCTCGGCGGCGAACGCCACGGCGTCCTCGTCGCGGTACAGCGCGTGCGCGTGCTCGGCCATCTGCTGGAGATACCGAGGCGCGCGGCGGGCGTCGGCTTCCACCAGGCGACGCAGCACCTCGATGGCCGCCGCGCGGTCGCCCTCCACCACGTGCACGCGCTCGAGGGCGATGAGGCTCTCCACGTCACCGGGCGCGAGCTCGATCAGCCGGGCCAGCACGGCGCGCGCCGCGGGCAGATCGCGCGGACGCCGCTGCAGGTGCGCCTCGCTCAAGTAGCGGCCGGCCTCGAGGTCCGGCGGGTTCGCGTTGAACGCGTTCGTCCAGAGGCCGAGCTGCGCCTGCAGCAGGTTGCGCCGGCCGTAGATGGCCACCACCCGCCTGCGCGCTTCACGCCGCGCGGCGCGCTCCACGCCATCGAGCGCGATCACGCGCTGCCAGACCTGGATGGCCTCGTTGTCCCGCGCCGCGCGCTGCTGCGGGCTCTCTCCGTCGAGCGGCCGCTCCAGCACGGTGCCGAGGCCGCGCGCATACTCCACGTCCTCCGGGCTGAGGCGCACCGCCTCGCGGTAGGCCTCCTCGGCGCGCGCGTCCATGGCGTGGTCCGCGTAGACACCGGCCAGCGTGGCATGGGCCCGCGCGCGGTCGGGCTCGGCCTGAAGGATGCGCTGCCAGACGCGCAGCGCCCCCGGCTCGTCACCCTGGTCCAGCAGCTGCTCGCCGAGGGCGATGAGGTGCGCGGGGTCGCTCGGGTCGATGCGCACCAGCTGCTCCACCTCGCGGCGCGCGAGGTCGTGCTCGCCCCAGCGCGTGTAGAGCTCGGCCAGCGCCTCGTGCACCGCCGGGTCGCTGCCGAACTGCTGGCTCGAGCGCGCGGCCAGCTGGAGCGCCTCCTCGCGCTGCCCGGTCTGCATCAAGAGCTGCGCCAGCTCGGTCACGAAGCGCGGCTCGCGCGGAGCGCTGCGGATCAGCTGGCGGTACTCGGCGATCACTTCCGTGAGGCGACCCGAGCGCGCCAGCAGCTGGGCCAAGCGCACGCGCGTGTCGATGTGCCGCGGGTTGCTGCCGAGCGCGCGCCGGTACGCGGTGAGCGCCTCTTCCTCGTGACCCAGCTCGTCGTGCAGCCGCGCCACCAGCTCGTGCTCTTCGAAGCCACCCCCGCCCCCGGCTTCCAGCTCGGTGATCAGCTCCGCCAGCCGGTCGCCACGCCGGTAGGCCTCCACCATGCCGTCGTAGATCTCGGCGCGCACCCCCGACTCGCGGCCCGCCACGCGCAGCGCGCGCTGAAAGGTGGCGATGGCCTCTTGCACCTGCCCGGCCCCCAGCTGCGCCTGGCCGAGCTCGCGCAGCACCGGCGCCAGCACGCGGTTGTCGCCGCGCAGCGACGTGACCACCCGCTCGTACTCTTCGATGGCCCGCTGATGGTGCCCGAGGGCGGTGAGCGCGCGCGCGAACGCGGTGCGCTGATAGATGCCCGCGTCGGCGCCGCGCGCCAGCTCGCGGTAGTGCGCGGCCGCGTCGTCGAAGTACAAGGGCACGTTCATCCCGGGAGCGAGCGACAGCGCCGCGCTCGGGCGGCTCAAGCTCAACGACGTCACGGCGGCGAGCGGCGCGGAGGTGGCCTCCAC
>CAZEAA010000427.1:0-5269 GCA_964510015.1 uncultured Sandaracinaceae bacterium | reverse complement strand
TGGCCGGGCCGCCGTCGCCCATGTCGCCCGGCATGTTGTAGGCGCCGGCGATGGTGTCGATCGTGCCGTTCGCGCGGATGATGCGGATGCGGTCGTACGCCCACTCGCTGACCACCAGCTCACCCGTCGAGAGCGTCTCGATCCACGGTGCATCGCCGAGCACCGCGCTCGTGGCGAGAATGCCCTCGGGGCTTCCGTCGGTGCCCGGCGCGCCAGCGATGTGGGTCAGCACGCCAGCGGTGCTGACGCGCAGGATGCACTCGCGCGTGCCCGCCGGCGTGGTGCAGTCCCCCGCCATGTAGACCTCGTCATTCTCCCCCGGAATCGACGCCAGGTCGCCGAGGTAGCCGGCGATGCTCAGCGCGGGTGAGCCGAAGTTGGTGCCAGCCTCCAAGATGGTGTCGATGCGTCCACCCGTGTCGATGTAGCGCAGGGCGCGCACGGGACCGCTGGCGCCCACGGTCACGAAGAACAGCACGCCCGTCTCGGTGACCGCCATGTGGCCGACGTCGTTCGAGGTCGCCGCGACCGCGAGGCCCCCGTCACCGGTCTTTCCGCACGTTCCCGGGGTGCCCATGTAGAGCTCCATCGCGTGGCTGAGCAGGTCGACCACATAGATCGCGCAGCGCTGCGAGTAGAAGAGCCGGTGGCGCGGGGGGTCCACCGCGATGGGCGCGTTGCCCATGGGCCAGATCGCCACGGTGCGTGCGTCAGCGCTGGGGACCGCTGGGGTGAAGCCCAGGTTGCCCGTGCCGACCACCGTCTCGAGCGCACCCGCGGGCGTGATGCGCACCACGCGGTTGGCCTCCACGAAGTAGATGGACCCGTCCGGGGTCCCGGTGGCGCTGGCCATCGTGTTGTCCGAGCTGCCGTTGTAGGCCGGGCCCGTCACGCGGATGAGATTGTTGCGCGTGCCGTTGAACGCACTGAAGAGCGTGCCCGCAGCCGGCGCCACCGTGTTGAACGTCACCGGCAGGTTGGGCGCGCCCAGCGCGGTCACCTGGACGATCTCGCTGCCCACCCGGAACGCCGCACGAACGTTGTTGAAGACGGCTTCGCCCAGCGCGTCGGTGGTCACCGTCATGGACGGCGCCGTGATGCTGGTGGTCACCAAGGTGACCGCGCGACCCGACAGCGGGTTGTTGGCGCCGTCGCGCATGCGCACGCGCAGCGGCTGCGGATAGACGGCATGCACGGGTGCGGACTGGCTCCCGCCCGACACCACCTCGAGCCCGCCGCAGCCGCTCGAGCAGCTGGTGTCCGCGCAGTCGAGCTGCGTGTCGCAGTCGTCGTCGAGGCCGTTCGCGCAGGTCTCGGCCGCACCTGGCCGCACGGCCAGCCGGGAGTCGTCGCAGTCGTTGCTGTTCGACACCCAGCCGCTCATGGGCGCGCCCAGCTGCATCGTCACCGTGGCGTCGCCGTACGTGTCGGCGTCGAAGTCGCGGTAGTACGTGGTGCGCACGGTGGCTTCGTCCACGGCCATGTCGCAGTCGTCGTCGAGCGCGGCCACGCCGCTGCAGTCGTCGGCCCGGCCGGGGTTGCGGTTGGCGTTGGCGTTGTCGCAGTCGCCGGGGAACGGGCCGTGGCCCGCGGGCGCGCTGCACGCCATCACCGCCGTGCCCGAGCCGTACGAGTCCATGTCGGCGTCGGGGTAGAACGAGCGCAGCACCACCGCCTCGTCGGTCGCGCCGTCGCAGTCGTCGTTCACCATCAGCCGCGTGGTGCAGTCGTCCGGGCGGCCCGGGTGGATCGCCACGTCGGCCTCGTTGCAGTCGCCCGGCGCGGTCACGTACCCAATCGGCGTGCCGCACGAGATCATGGACGCACCGTTGCCGTAGCCATCGCCATCCACGTCGCGGTACACGGCCGTGAACGCCGCGGCTTCGTCGATCGCTCCGTCGCAGTCGTCGTCCACCGACATGGGCCGCGAGCAGTCGTCGGGCGCGCCGGGGTTCCGCCCCGTGTCGCCGTCGTCGCAGTCACCCGCCGTGGTCACCGTGTTCGCGGGGGCGTTGCAGGCCTGCATCGCCGGGCCCGCGCCGAAGCCGTCGTCGTCGTTGTCGAGGTAGAAGTTCACCAGCGCGCGCGCCTCGTCGGTGGAGGCGTCGCAGTCGTCGTCCACGCCGATCTGCGTGGCGCAGTCGTCCGGCACGCCGGGGTTCCGCAGGTAGGTGGTGTCGTCGCAGTCCCCGGGCACGGTGGCCGTCCCCGCGGGCTGCATGCAGCCACTCGACGCTCCGCCCGCGCCGTATCCATCTCCGTCCGCGTCGTCGTAGAAGGTGCGCGGCACCAGCGTCTCGTCCACCTCGCCGTCGCAGTCGTCGTCCACGTCGGCGATGGCCGCGCAGTCGTCGAGGGCCGCCGGGTTCACCGCGGCGCGCGTGTCGTCGCAGTCGCCCGCGCGCGTGGCCGTCATGGTGGACTGCAAGCACGAGCGGATCGCCGCGCCCGTGCCGTAGCCATCGCCGTCGAGGTCCGCGTAGATGGTGAGGGCCGTGCCCCCCTCGTCGATGCGGGTGTCGCAGTCGTCGTCCACGAACAGCCGGCCCGAGCACGAGTCCGACGCGCCCGGGTGGGTGCCGGCGTCCGTGTCGTTGCAGTCGGTGTTGTCGAGCGTGCGCCCGGGCTGGAGGTCGCAGCTCATGAAGGGCGTGCTGGCCGGGTCGCCGAAGCGATCGCCGTCCATGTCCACGTACCAGGCCACGGGCGCGGCGTCTTCGTCCACGCGGGTGTCGCAGTCGTTGTCCACGTCGTCGCAGATCTCGGCGCTGGTGGCCACGCTGATGAGCGGGTCGTTGTCGTTGCAGTCCGACGTCGCCGCGCTGCAAAGCATGTCCGGCACGCCGTCGAGGTCGTCGTCCTCCGTGTTTCGGCCGCCCACCAGGTAGTCCGCGCGCCCGTTGCAGTCGTCGTCGCGCCCGTTGCACTGCTCGGCCGCGGTGGGGGACACGTCATCGTCGTCGTCGTCGCAGTCGCCCACGCGGATGGCGCGGTTGGCGGGCGGCACGCACGAGTCCACCGAGGGCTGCGCGTTGGACACGGTGCCCCAGCCGTCACCGTCGGCGTCCACGTACCAGGGCACCTCGGTCACGTCTTCGTCCGTGGTTCCGTCGCAGTCGTTGTCCAAGAGGTCGCAGATCTCGGGCGCCGTGGGCCGCACGCTCGCGCGCGTGTCGTCGCAGTCGCCCACGGCCAGCGCAGCGCCCGGTGTGCCCGGGCAAGCCAGGATCTCGCGCGCTTCGTCGGCCACGCCGTCGTGGTCCGCGTCCAGGTACATGCGCATGATCAGGCCCTCGTCCACCGAGCCGTCGCAGTCGTTGTCGAGGCTGTCGCACACCTCGGGCACCCCGGTGTTGGTGCTGCGTCGCGTGTCGTCGCAGTCGGGCCCGCAGTTCGTGCCGTTGCAGCACGCGCTCGAGACCTGCAGGTCGCCGTCCACGTCACGGTCCGACACGGTGGTCTCGTCGCAGTCCTCGTCGTGGCCTTCCGGGTCACACACCTCGAGGTTGCCGGGGAAGCGCAGCGGGTCGTCGTCGTCGCAGTCCGCGCCACCGCAGGTGACGGAAGGCACACCGTCGCCGTCGGCATCCGCGCAGTCGGTGAAGCACGCGCCAGCGCTCTCGTCGCACGTGGCGGGCGTGGCGCACGGTGCGGCGGCCGTCACGCAGCCGTTCGCGGCGGCCGCGGGGTCGGCGGGGTCACACAGCTCGCGCCCGTTGCAGAAGAGTCCGTCGTCGCAGTCCGAATTCAGCGAGCAGACGACCGAGCCGTCGCCGTTGGGCGTCCCGGACGAAGAGCCGCACCCCACCACGACCACGCCCGAGCACGCGGCCACCCACCACCACCGCTGGATTGACATGCAGCCAGGCTAGAGGAATCCGCTGTCGTGGTCTATGGGGGGAGGGGCGGAGGACTGTGACTCGCTTGCGGACTCCGTGGCCCGCGCGCACCGTGCCGGCCGTGTACTGGACACCCACGATCGACCCCACGACCTCCGAGGTGGTGGGCCTCTCCATCACCGCCAGGCACACCAACCGAGCGCGTCTCGAACTGGAGTACGGCGGCGCGCGGCGCTTGCGGGTCGTGAACGCGGGCGCCCCTTTGTTGTGGGCACGCGTGGAGGGTCTCCATGCAGGCGTCTGGGTGGTGCGGCCACGCGGCAGCAACGCGCTCGGCATCCTGCCGCCCATCCGGGCGGACGAGGCGCGCGCGATCCACACGAGCCTCGACTGGATGAAGTGGGTGGCCGCCGCGCTCACACGCAGCACTACAGCACTGCGCTCGGGTGTCTGGCAGCTGAGCGACCTGCAGCCTGTCGAGGCCACGCTGCGCGACCGCGCGCGAAGGCATACCGCGGACGTGCTGCGTTCGCGCGACCCCAACGAGCAGCCCGGGCCGGCGTATGGGCTGCGGAGCGCGCTCTCGGTGCCCCACGCTCACTTCGAGGACTGGGGAATGAACGGGTCGGGGGCGGTGCTCCCGCTGCGAGACCCGTCCGAGCTCGACGCTGCGCGCGTGAAGTCGTGGCGCAAGCATGCGCGCGAGGGCACGTTGCCGCCGGTGGTGCTGTGGTGGGTCAGCGCCCTCGACATGTACGTGCTCATCGACGGTCACGACCGCCTGCAAGCTGCCAACGCCGAAGGCGTGCAGACGCGCGCGCTCGCCCTCTGGCAGGGCGATGAAGATGTCATCGACGATGGGGCGTGGCGCCTGGGGCTGGTCCGCCGCTACGAGCGCGCCTTCGAGGCGGGAGAGAGGCTCTCCATGCGCACCCGGCTCGGCCTGAACCACTCGCTCGTCGACGCGTTTCGCGGCTATCGCAAGGTCCGCACGCGAGCCCTCGCGCGCTACCAAATGAACGCCGAGTGGGAGGCCCAGGTGCGGGCCGAGCTGGCCGACGACCCCGCGCTGGCACGCCGCGTCTGCGGACTCCCGCCGCCGGGGCAGTCCGGATAGCGGTTCCGCCGCGCTCTACGGGGCTGGGGCCGAGGGCGCCTCGCCGCGCGGCCAGCGGGTCGGCGGCTGCGACACGAACGCGTCGATCGTGGTGCGGCGCCGGAGCGCAACGGGCGGCGGCTGCGGCGCGCCGCGCCGGCGAGCGAACGACAGATGGGCACCGGAGAACCGCAGCCGCGTCTCGTAGCCTCGGAAGCGCGACACCCGCCGCCCGCGCTCGTCGTCACACGGGCGATCGGCCTCTTGGTAGTACAGATGGCGCGTGTTGGCGTGGCCGCAGCGTGGACCGTCGGGGCGCGCCACGCAGACGTAC
>CAZEAA010000426.1:0-5269 GCA_964510015.1 uncultured Sandaracinaceae bacterium | reverse complement strand
ACGGCGAGGGGGACCTCGAGCGAGAGCTCACGACCACGTGCGGGCACATGCTGACCGAGGGGGGCGGGCTCGCGAACCTCATCGCAGCGCTTCGCGAGCGACACGCTCACACGTACCCGTTCTGATTCTGAGCCCCCGCGCTCAGAACGGTTGCTGCTACCCTGGAGGCATGTGTGAGGGCTCGTCCGCATGACCACGACGTCACAGCGCTTTGCTCCGTACCTGATGGCCTCCCCGCGAACGCTGATGACGGAGCTGCGTGCGCTCGGCTTCGAGCGCCACTTCATGGGGCAGCGATTCCTCACCGAGGCAGACGCCGCGCGGCTGTGTGACGCGCTCTGGGGGTGCGCTCCTTCGCCGTTTCGCACTCCCACGCCGCGCGGGTCCGCCACCGTGGACGAATACCAGTCGGAGTTCGACGAGGTCAGCGGCTCCATGGGGGCGTCATGGGCGTACGACTTCTGGGACGTGGAGACCGGCGCGTGGGGCGACAGGCCGACCCGCTGCGGCTTGCAGCTCATCCACCTCAGCTTCTGGGAGGAGCCCGTCATCGGGCGCGACGGCTCGGGCTCCGGGTCGCGAGCCGTTCGCTTGTTCGATCACGACGCCGACTTCATCGTCG
The DNA here is from genome assembly GCA_964510015.1 of uncultured Sandaracinaceae bacterium. GTDB lineage: Bacteria > Myxococcota_A > Polyangia > Polyangiales > Houyiibacteriaceae > JADJJE01. The sequence goes on along the minus strand of CAZEAA010000426.1, from coordinate 4,647 downwards.
TCTTCTCGGTGGACACCCATCAGCGGCGGGTGTTCACCGCCGGCAAGGGAGTGGACCGGTTCCTCCCCAAGGTGCAGGCCGTCCTCGGATCCTGAGTCCACGGTGAGCGAGGTGTCGCCCGTTCGCGGCGCCATGGGAGTAGGATCACCGGCATGCCCGACCCTCGCACGAGCTCGAGTGAGCCTGCTGCAGACCTCCGCTGGACGTGGGCGACGACGCTTGGGCCGCGGGTGCACGAACACGCCCTCGCGCTCGACGCCGGAGGGGTCACGCTGGTCTCGAGTCAGTGCACGCCGAGCGAGCGCCGCTGGGCGCCGGTGGAGGCCTTCTGCCGGCCAGACCTCATCGCTGGGCTCCCACCCGAGACGCGCTTCGCGCTGGTGCAGGCGCTGGCGGAGCGCATCTCGGCGGACGAGCTTCACTTGCCGAGAGACCGCTCGCGCCACGCGTTCTGGCAGCACTACGACCGAGCCCGTGTTCACCCGGAGACCTTCGCCTTCGTGGTGCCGCAGCCGAACCGAGAGCCCGTCACCCACGTGTTTCGGCTCGACGGGCTGGGGCTTCACATCCCGGCGAGCGCCTACGCCCCCGAGGCGCACTACCTGCCCGACGACGTCTTCGTGCACGGGCCGCCCCTGCCCGCGACTCCGCTTCACGCGCGAGCGACCCTGCGCAGGCGCCTGTTCGAAGCACTTCGGCCGGGCCACCCGCTGCGGGCCGAACACAGCTTTCCGCGCTTGGACCACGCCCGCATGGCCCCCCAGCGCTGGACGTGGAACCCGCGCTCGGACGGTGAGACGATCCTCGAGCTGTCGCGCGGCTCGGTCCTGGCTGGGTACGTCTACGGCCACGACATGGGCTACACCGAGTACGCACCCGAGCGCGTGCTGAGCGGCGAGCCGCGGGTGCATCTCTCGGCGCCTGCCGAGGTGGAGCGCGAGCTGCTGTCCAAGCTGACGGCCGCCCTCTTGCCCTCCGTCGAAGCGCCCACGGTGGCGTCCACCCATCCGTCGCCTGCGCTCTTGGCCTTACGCCGGCGCGTGGTCGACCGAGCGCCGTGGAACCACTCCACCGAGCTCGTCTTCGACGACTTCCTCTCGATGGTGCACGGCTACGACTGGGCTGACCGAGCCGCCCTCGGGCTCTACGCCTCGCTGCGCCCCGACACCGAGCTGCCCGCTGCGCCCCTCACGGTGGACGAGGGGCGTCACCAGCACAGCTACAACTGGAAGAACGACAGGGCGTGGCTCGCGCCGGATGGATCGGGCGTGCTGGTGGCGATGTACTGCTTCGGCGGCTCGCCCGGGGACGGCGTGAACGATGTCTTCCACATCCTCCCGGTGAGCCACCGTCGCGTGGTCTTCGAGGTCTGCACCGACAGCACTCAGAACACGCTCGACGTGACGCTCTCCGTGGACGACCCGGCCGATCTCGAGCCGCTGTGTGACGAGGTGGAGGCGTACTTCCGCGGCTTCGGTCTCGGTCCAGCCGAGCGATGCGACCCGGGCACCCATCACCTGCCGACGGACGCCCGCAGCGTGACGCTGTAGCCGCGGCTCAGGCCGCTCCTTCACGGGGCTGTGGGGCTACGGTGACGATCAAAGCGCTGCGGTGCCTCTCTGCGCTCGGCTGCACTCATCCCTTACGGCCAACCGTCCATCATCTGGAGCACCATGCGGGCGCCGCGCTGGGCCACCTCGGAGCGACTCAATCGGGCTGAGCGCTCAGCCACAGCGCCGTGGCGGTGAACACCAGCCCCATGGCGCTCGCGAAGAGCACCAGGAAGTACTTCTCGAGCAGCTCGTCCAGGCACGCCTCTTCCGGAGCGGTTGGGTCGTAGAGCACCGCGACCGGCGTGCCGACCTCTCGGCGCGGTTGACTACGGCTCAGCTGCGACTCGAGCACCCGTTCACGCCCGGCGACCTGAAAACGGACTTGCGGATGGTAGAAGAGCCGCTGCCGTCCGTTCCGCACCGTGCGGCGTACGCGATGCCCCACCACGACGCCTGGGGTCCGCGTCCACCTCGCGAACCGCGCCCTCCGCACCACGACCATCCACGCAGCGACGCCCAGCAGCGTGAGACCGAGTGCCAGGAAGATCAGCGTCGGGGGGTTGGCCATGGGTCGATTCGAACGTCACGCCAGAGGTTCGTCAAGCCCTGCCGGGCGAGCTGCGGCTCGGGCTGGCCCGGTTGCCCAACACGTGCGGTCACGCACGGATTGCGCCGCGTGCTCGCAGCGCGTCGCAACTTGCGCCGCGCTCTTCGCCCGGTGGCCGCAACTCTCGCAATTCGCTGTGGCACGCAGCGTGCAATCGCTGGGACAAACTGAAACACGTTCTAGTTTCGGAGGAGACCCCCACGATGAGTGCTTCACGCTTCCCGTTCACGTCCAGCCCCAAGGGCTGGTTCGCCGTGGCCCTGAGCCGAGAGCTGGGTCCCGGGCAGGTGCTCCCGGTCAAAGCGTTCGAGAAAGATCTCGTCTTGTTCCGAGGCGAGGACGGCCAGGCCAAGCTGCTGGGCGCGTTCTGCCCGCACATGGGCGCCCACCTCGGCCACGGCGGCAAGGTGGTGGAGAACACCATCAAGTGCCCGTTCCACGCGTGGCAGTTCGATGGCGCCGGCCAGTGCACCAAGATCCCCTACGCCGACCGCATCCCGCCCAAGGCCAAGGTGCGCCCGTGGACCGTCATGGAGCGCAACGGCATGATCCTGGCTTGGAACGACATCGAGGGCGGCGCGCCCGAGTGGGAGGTGCCCGTCATCCCCGAGATCGGCTCCGACGAGTGGACCGACTTCGAGGTGCGCGAGTGGGACATCAAGACGCACAGCCTGGACATGGCCGAGAACCAGGTGGACGTGGCGCACTTCCAGTACCTGCACGGCACGCTGGACTACCCGGCCAGCGAGGCCAGCGTGGACGGCCACATCATGCGCGTGGCCAGCAAGGCCGGCATGGGCACCGCGCGCGGCGCGGTGGCGGGCAGCATCGAGTCCACCTCCTACGGCTTCGGCTTCAACACCATCCGCTTCAAGGGCGTGGTGGACACGCTGCTGGTCACGTCGGTCACCCCCAAGGACAAGGACTACGTGCACGTGCGCTTCTGCTTCATGGTGAAGAAGACCGGCGGCGCCGCGCTCGACCGCGGCGTGGGCAAGGCCTTCATCGCCGAGGTGTCGCGGCAGCTCGAGCAGGACATCCCGGTCTGGGAGAACAAGGTCTTCGTGCACCCGCCCATGCTGTGTGAGGGCGACGGCCCCATCCCGCTCTTCCGCAAGTGGCTGCGCCAGTTCTTCCCCGCCGGCACGTTCGACGGAATGAACCTGCCCGCCGAGCTCTACAACGCCTGAAAGCGAGGACGCCGCCATGGAAACGAGCATTCCCCCAGGCAACAACGCCGAAGCCCGCCAGAAGGCCTTCAAGGGCTACCCACGCGGGTGGTTCGTGGTCTCGTTCTCGGACGAGCTGAAGGTGGGCGACGTCCACACGCTGAACTACTTCGGGAAGAAGTACGCGCTCTACCGCGGCGACGACGGCGTGCCGCGCATCATGGACGCCTACTGTCCGCACCTCGGCGGGAGCCTCGCGCGCGGAAAAGTGAGCGGCGACTCGCTGGTGTGCCCGTTCCACGCGTGGCGCTTCGGGCCGGACGGCAAGTGCAACCACATCCCCTACAGCGCGCGCATACCCGGCAAGGCCGTGGTGGACACCACGCCCTGCAAGGAGGTGAACAACATCATCTTCATGTGGCACGACCCGGCCGGCGGCGCGCCGCAGTTCGACGTGCCCGTGCTGCCCGAGTGCGAGGACGCCGACTGGATGCCGTGGGTGCACGCCAAGCTGCGCGTGCACACGCACCCGCACGAGCTCGTGGAGAACGTGGTGGACGTGGGCCACTTCAGCCCCGTGCACCGCACGCAGGTGGAGAAGTTCGAGAACGAGTTCACCGGCCACATTGCGAAGCAGATCAACTCGGGCGTGGCCTACCCCATCGGCGGAGGCGTGGACCGCTACCACATCGAGGCCACCTACTACGGACCCGGCTTCCAGATCTCGCGCTGGGACGGGTTCATGGAGGCGCGCCTGATCAACGCCAACACCATGGTGGACATGGGGAGCATGGACCTGCGCTTCGCCGTGATGCTGAAGAAGGGCAAGGACGCGCGCCAGACCGAGACCTTCCAGCGGGGCTACGTGGAGAACATGAGCAAGGGCTTCCAGGAGGACATCGACATCTGGATGGAGAAGCGCTTCGTCGAGAACCCCGTGCTGTGTGAGGGCGACGGCCCCTTCCACAAGCTGCGCAAGTGGTACCAGCAGTTCTACGTCTGACACCGCGACCGACCCGAAGACGACCAGGAGACGAACATGAGCCCCACCCACAGCCACAGCCCAGCTCTCCCGGACGAGGCGCTGCGCCGAGAGCTGGTCGCGCGCGCCGAGGCGCTGGTGCCCGCGCTGCTCGAGCGTGTGCCCCGGGCCCGCGCGGAGCGGCAGGTCCCGCGCGAGACCATCGCCGACATGCAGGCCGCGGGCTTCTTCCGCGCGCTCCAGCCCAAGCGCTGGGGCGGCGCCGAGGCGCACCCGCAGATCTTCTTCGACGTGGCGCGCATCGTGGCCAGCGCGTGCCCCGCGTCGGCGTGGGTG
>CAZEAA010000425.1:0-5275 GCA_964510015.1 uncultured Sandaracinaceae bacterium | reverse complement strand
CCGTCAGCGCCCCGCAGCCCACCGCCAGGAACGGTCGGTCGCGGCGACGGCCGCTCGCGTGGAGCGCTCGCGCGACCAGCTCCTTCCCGGTGCCGCTCTCGCCGCGCAGCACCACGGGCAAGTCCACGTCGCGCACGCGCTCCACGCGAGCGAGCATGCTGGTGAGCGCCGGGCTGCGCCCGACGATGCCGAAGCGCTCGTAGCCGGTGCGGGCAGGATCCGTGGCCCGCAGCAGCGTGCGCTGCGTGTCGGCGAGCTCGACGTCCTTGCGGCCGAGCGCGTCTTCGAGCGCTGCGCGCGCCGCCGTCAGCTCGTCACGCTGCTGCACGAGCTGGTCGCGCTGGGTGGCGAGGGCCGCGAGCGCCTGATGGGTCTCGAGCGCAATGGCGGCCTGGTCGGCGAAGGCCAACAGCAGGTCCAGGTCGTCGGCGTCGAAGCGCGCGCGGCGCATGCGATGCTCGAGGTAGAGCGCGCCGAGCACGCCCTCGCGCCCACGGATCGGGACACAGGCCACGCTGGTCAACGCCAGCTGATGAACGCTCTCGAAGTCGCGCACGCGCGGGTCGTGCTGCGCATCCACGGTGACGATGGGGCGCGCGTCCCGAATGACCGACTGCGCGATGCTGCGGCTGAACGTGGCGTCGCTGACGCCGCCGAGATCGCCGCCGGCGTGGCGCTCCAGCTCGGAGACGGGCCCTCGCGCGCCGGCCAGCAGCACGAACCCGCGCTCGGCGCCGGTGAGATCCACGGCCCCGTCCGTGATGCGCTCGAGCAGCCGCCGCAGCTCGGGCTCGCGCGCCAGGCGCGTGAGGGTCTGGAAGAGGCGGGCGAGCCGCTCGCGCTCGTCGCTGGGCCGCGCGTCCACGAGGCGGGCCCGCACGCGCGCCTGCCCGCGCCCAACGCCATCGAAGAGCCCCGCGCGGAGGCGAGGTGGCAGCGTCAGGCCCAGCTCCTCGAGGCGCGTCAGGAGCTCGCGCTGGGCGCGCTCCTGCGTGCCGGCCGAGCGGTTGTCCCGCGCGAGGACCACCGCAGCCCCGAGCAGCTCGGCCCCCAGCATGCGCTGGGGGAGCGCGCGCGCCCGGTCCACGAAGACGTCCAGGGGTGACGGGGACGCACCCGAAGCGGCGGCGTGCCACGCGAGCAGCGCCGCTTGGAGTGCGCCAGCTGGCACTTCTTGGCACAGCTCGGCCACCACCCGCAGATCCGTCTCCCGCCGGCGCGCGAGGCGCATGCAGGCCTCCCGCACCCTCACGCGCGCGCTCGCCCAGTGGGCTCCCCCCCGCTCCCACTGGTGGCAGGCGTGCTCGAGGTGCAGGAGCGCCGCGTCGGTGTCCCCTTCGCGCTCGGCCAGCAGGGCGAGCTGGACCCGCACTGGGGGTGTCGGCAGTCCGTCAGCGCCAGAAGAGGCCAGCAGGATGCTCCGAAGCGCCCGCGCTTCGTCCACGGCCCCCATGCGGACCAGCCAGGTGGCGCGCAACGCGGTGGCCTCGTGGGGCTGGCTGCGATCCTCCTCGAGCAGCCGCAGGCCCTCTCCCAAGCGGCCCCTCTCGAGCAGGGCATCCGCCGCCGCGAGACCACGATAGCGGGCGCTCTCGAGCGGCCCCTCGGCGCGCAACCAGTCTTCGTGCCAGGCCTCGTCCACCGAGCGGTGGTAACACACTCTGACACACTTCGGCGCAGAATCGCTCGCGTCCGGAGCAGACTCGGGGAGGTGCGGGAACACCCCCGACGGCGGCGCCGAAGCGTGGTACATGCGGAGCCATGAGTCCCCCGTCCGCTGCCCTCCGGAACCTGGCTGCGTGGACCGGCGCCGCAGCCGCCGCCTGCGCCAGCGCCACGCTCTGGCTGGCCAGTCGGCCGGGGGGTCCGCTCAGCGCCTTGGGGCACGGCGGCTACGACTCCGCGTTCCTCGCCCTGGTGGCGCTGGTCCCCATGATGGTGTGGCTCGAGGTGGCGCCGCAGCGCGTGGGGGCCCTCGCGGGCGGCCTCGCGGCGCTGGGGATGGGCGCCGGCATGGCGTTCCTGTCGGCCTACGGCTCGGCGCTGAGCGTGCTGCCCGCCCTCGGCGCGCTCGGGTACGGAGCCGAGGACGCCGACGCGACCGCGCGCGTTGCAGCAACCATGCAGGCCGTGCCTGTGGCCATCGCCACCACGCTCACGTGGCTGGCCGTGCGGCGTGGACGTCGCGCGCCGGGCTTCTTCGTGTTCGCGTGGGTGGCGGCGGAGGGCCTGCTGCCGCTGGGCAGTGAGCGGCTCGCGGTGGCGCTCTACGAGCACCCGCAGTGGATCGCGCTCGCGTCGCTGGGTGGCCCCTCGCTGGTCAGCCTGCAGCTCGCGCTGGTGAACGGCGCCGTGGCCGAGTGCCTGCTGCTGGCCGTGCCGCCGCGGCGGAGGCCCTACCTGGTGCTCGCGGCGGCCGTGGCGATGGGCGGCAGCCTGGGCATCCACGCCATCCGCACGGAGGCCTTGGGGCTCGCGTCGGCCAACGCGCCCACCGTGGACGTGCTGATGGTGCAGAGCGGCACACCGGGAGACGCTGCGCTCGCCACGCAGACCACCAGCGCGCTCGCGGCGCTGGGAGAAGAGTCCGTGCCCGACGTGGTGGTGTGGCCCGCGAGCGGCTTCGAGCCTCCGCTCGAGTGGTCCGACGTGGACCTCTCGTCCCGCTTGCCCGCGGACGTGGCCCTGCCCTTCGTGGTGGGCACGGCGCTGGTGCGGGGCACCCCCCCCGAGGGCCCGAGCGTGAACGCGCTGCTGCTGACCGACGCGGAGCACCAGCGGCAGTTCCTCTACCAGGCCACGGTGATGGCGCCCTTCATCGACAGCACGCCGCTGGCCGAAGCGCTTCCCGAGAGCGTGCGCGCCCACATCCACGACGCGGGCCGTCGCCCGGGCCAGCACGGCGCCATGTTCGACCTGGCGCGCGTGCCGTTTGGCGTGATGGTGGGCTGGGACGACATCAGCGGACCGGACTTGAGGCGGCAGCTGGACGAACAGGACCCGGAGTGGCTGCTGAGCGTGGTGGACGACCGCGCCTTCGTGGGCACCCCGCTGCCGGAGTACCACCACGCGTGCGCCGTCTTCCGGGCCATCGAGCACGGTCGCTTCACGCTGCGCGTCGCGGCGCAGGGGGGCTCGGCGCTGATCGACCCGCTGGGCGCCATCCGCTCGCGCTCGGCCCAAGGCGAGCCGCTGGCCGAGGTGGTGGCCGTGCCGCGCATGCACGCCGAGACCGGCTACCGTGCGGTGGGGAACTTCGCCACGCTGCTGTGCTTGGTGTTCGCCCTCTCGCTGGTGCTGCTGCGCCCCGCGCGCCCCCCGGGGCCCGAGGGAGAGGGTGACACGAGCCCCGAGGCCGCATGACGGCGCGGGTGACCGAGCTGGTGGTCCCTGCCCCGCTCGCCCCGGGGGACCACGTGGCGCTGGTGGCTCCGAGCGGCCCGTTCGACCGCGCGGCGTTCGAGCGAGGCGTGACGCTGCTCCGTGACCGAGGCTACGTGTGCCGCTACGACGACGGCATCTTCGGGCGGGACGGCTACCTGGCGGGAGACGACGCGCGCCGCGCGGGCGAGCTGCTCGCGGCGCTCGCGGACCCTCGGGTGAAGGCCATCGTCGCGGCGCGCGGCGGCTTCGGCGCGACGCGCCTCTTGCCTCGCGTGAGCCCGGAAGCGGTGCGCGCGGCCGGCAAGCTGCTCGTTGGCTTCAGCGACATCACCGCGCTGCACGCGCTGTGGGCGCGCGCGGGGGTGGCCTCGCTGCACGGCTCGATGGTGGCGAAGGTGGGTGGCCTCGACGAAGCGCTCCAGCAGCGCTGGCTGCGGGCTCTCGAGGGCGACGTCGCGCTCGCGCTGGACGGCCTCGCCACCGTGGTGCCAGGGCGCGTCACCGGGCGGCTCGTGGGTGGCAACCTCGCCGTCCTCGCGGCCCTGGTGGGGACACCGTTCGCGCCGCCGCTCGAAGGGGCGGTGCTGTTCCTCGAGGACATCGGGGAGCGGCCGTATCGCATCGACCGCATGCTCACCACCCTGACGCACGCCGGCTGGTTCGAGCGCCTTCGAGGCCTCGCCTTCGGTGCGTTCAGCGAGGCCGCGCCGGGCGGCGACGGTGTCACCGCGGGCGACGTGCTGCGACGCCACGCGCAGGCGCTCGGGCTGCCGTGCGTGGCCGGGGTACCCGCCGGTCACGTGGACGACAACCACGAGCTGCCGCTCGGCCGCCACGTGACGCTCGACGCCAGCGCAGGTGTCCTGCGGCTCAGCGTGTCGGAATGACCCGCGCCTCGCGCGGCGGCGATGGCGCTTTAGCTTCATGGGTGATTCGCATACGATGAGGCGAGGCCACGACAGGTGCAGCTACTCGCGAGCGGTAAGACCCACGCAGGTCGACGAACGTCGAACGAAGACTGCTTCGGCATCGAGCTCGAGCTCGGGCTCTTCGTGGTGGCCGACGGGATGGGCGCGGCGGGCGACGCGGCGAGCCGCTTGGCCGTCGACACCATCTGTCAGCACTTCCGTGCCGCCGGCCGGGGAGACCCGCTGATCGAGTTCGACGCGGCCATCGCCACCGCGGCGCAGCGCATCCACAGCGACCGGCGCAGCGAGAACATGGCGGCCACCTTGGCGGCGCTCTCGCTCTACAACCAGGGCGCCACCGTGGCCCACGTGGGGGACAGTCGCGTCTACCGGCTGCGTAGGCGCCGCATCGAGAGGCTGACGCGGGACCACTCGGTGGTGAGCGACATCGAGCTCACCCTGGGCCGCCCCATCCAGCAGCGCTCGTCGCACCCCATGGGCACCGTGGTCACCCGCGCGCTCGGCGGTGGCGGGGACGCTCGCCCCGACGTGCTCTTCCTCGACGTGGCGGCACAAGACCGCTTCCTGCTGTGCAGCGACGGCCTCACCGACTCCATCCTCGAGTCCGAGCTGCGGCCGCTGCTGGCGCGCGGGACCCCCGACGAGGCCAGCGACCTGCTGCTGGAGGTGGCCGTGCAGAACGGCGCCCGCGACAACGTGACGGTCATCGTGGTGGACGTGCTGCGCCTGTGAGGCGGTGACCCCCGAGGCGGCCGTCGAGGACCCCGCCGCCACCGACGCCACCGACGACGAACGTCGTACGTATCCGTAGTCGTGGTCGTATCCGTAGGCGTGCTCGTAGCCCTGCTCGTGCTCGTGCTCGTGACCGTCGGACATCAACGGAGACCACGACCGATGCAGACACCTCGAAGGTCGAACGCGAGCACGAGCACGTCAACGAGCACGACGACGCTTACGTAGAC
>CAZEAA010000424.1:0-5275 GCA_964510015.1 uncultured Sandaracinaceae bacterium | reverse complement strand
CTCTTGCTCACGCCAAAGTCCAGCAGCTTCGCGCGCGTGGTGCCGTCGTCCTGCTAGGCCAGGAAGATGTTGTCGGGCTTCAGGTCGCGATGGATGATGCCCTTCTCGTGCGCCGCGGCGAGGCCCCCCAGCACCTGCGTCATGATCGTGACGCACTCGCTGACGTCCAGCGCGCCGTGGTTCTCGAGGCGGTCGGCCAGGGACTCGCCCTTGAGGTACTCCATGACCAGGTACGGGGCCCCGTCCTCACGGTGCCCCAGGTCGAAGACCTTCACGATGCTCGGGTGCCCGATGGAGCCGGCCATGCGGGCCTCGCGCTCGAAGCGCTTGCGGGCCGGACCGTGCAGCTGCTGCGGCAAGAGCAGCTTCACGGCCACCTGCTTCTTCAGGAGCTGGTGCTCGGCCGCCCACACGGTGCCCATCCCGCCTTCCCCGAGGATGTGCAGCAGGCGGTAGCGACCACCGAGAATCACCTCGGCGGGTGGCGGCGCGGAGGACGTTGGCGGCGCCGGCGTGCTCGGCTTGGACGCCAGGTCGGGCGAGCTCCGCTTCGTGCTGCGCGCCACGGGCTGCCCCGTCGTCGGGCACACGGCCACGGCAGCGTCGTGCGGGACGCCACAGTGGGGGCAGCGGATGAAGCGATTCTGCATCGGGGGATGACGCTACCACGGCGCGCCTCCCCCCTGGAATGGGGCTTTCCCGGCCAACGTTGCTATATGTCCTCTCGCGAGCGCCGAGCTCTGCCGCCGGACCCGATGCCACCTCCCAGCAAGCGCAAGACCCCGCCTCCCTTCGCCCGTCCGTCGGCGTCGACCACCCGTCCCGCGCGGGGCCTCGGGCGTCCGGGTAGCCGTAAGCCACCGCTTCCGGAGAGCAGGCTGCGGCGCTGGGGAATCCGGCTGCTGAAGGCCTCCGGGGTGGCGCTCCTGCTGGGCGTCCTGGTGGTGGTGGGCATCGTCGCGTACTACAGCCGCGACCTCCCCGAGGTGGCCACGCTGCGCGCCTACGACCCGCCGCAGATCACCCGCGTGGTCGACCGCCACGGTGCGCTCATCGGCGAGCTGTACGACGAGCGCCGCACGGTCATCCCCATCGAGCGCATCCCCCGCGTGATGGTGCTGGCCATGCTGGCGAGCGAGGACGCGGACTTCTACCTGCACTCCGGCGTGGACTACGTGGGCATCACGCGCGCCATCCTGCGGGACATCCTCGCGCGGCGCATGGAGCAGGGCGGGTCCACCATCACCCAGCAGGTGGTGAAGCTGCTGCTGCTGAGCTCCGAGCGCACGTTCGGGCGCAAGGTGCGCGAGCTGATCCTGGCCTACCGCGTGGAGGCCGAGCTCACCAAGGACGAGATCCTCCACCTGTACCTCAACCACATCAACTTCGGGCAAGGGCGCTACGGCGTGCAGGAGGCCGCGCAGTACTACTTCGGCAAGAACGCCGAGGACCTGACGTTGGCCGAGGCCTCGCTGTTGGCGGGCATCCCGCAGTCGCCCACGCGGCTCAACCCGCGGCGGCACCCGGAGGCGGCCCGGCGCAGGCAGCTGTACGTGCTGGGGCAGCTCGAAGCGAAGCGCGAGGAGTACTGGCCCGACGTCACGCTCGAGCAGCTCGCGGCGGCGCGCGACGCCGAGATCGAGCTGGTGGAGCTGCCGCCCGCGGGCGGCGGTGCGCCCGAGGTCATGGCCATCGCGCGCGACATGCTGCGCACGCAGGTGAGCGAAGAGGCCTACCTGCGCGGGGGGTTCACGGTGCACACCAGCATCGACCTCGCGCTGCAGCGGGCCACCCGCGCGGCCGTGCGCGGCGGGCTCGAGGCCGTGGACGGACGTCACGGCTACCGCGGCCCGCTCTCGGCGCCGCGTCGCGCGGGCCCCGCCCCGGCCAGCGAAGAGCTGCGCCTCGGCCGCACCTACGTGGCGCGCGTGCTGGAGCGCAACAACCAGCGCGCCGAGCTGGTGGTGGACGTCAACGGCACCCGCGCCGTGGTCTCCTTGGAAGAGGCTGCGCGCTACAACCCGAGCGGGCTCGCCGCGGAGGCCTTCGCGGCCGAGGGCGCGCGCGTGCACGTCTCGCTGCTGCGCCTGGCCAGCGAAGAGGGCGACGTGGTGGAGGCGCGCCTCGAGCTGGGACCGCAAGCCGCCGCGGTGGTGATCGACCCGCGCACGCGCGACGTGCTCGCCATCGTGGGCGGTTACGACGACGGGGCGGGCTTCAACCGAGCGCTCCAGGCGGTGCGTCAGCCCGGCAGCACGTTCAAGCCGCTGGTGTACGGGCTCGGCATCCAGTCGCGGCGCTTCACCCCAGCCACGCTCGTGATCGACGCGCCGGCGGTGTACGACCAGTGGCAGCCGCAGAACTTCGAGACCTGGCGGCACCAGGGGCCCATTCGACTGCGTGATGCGCTGGCCTCGTCGGTGAACGTGGTGGCCGTGCGCGTCATCGAAGACGTGGAGCCGAGCGCGGTGGTCACGTTCGCGCAGCGCCTCGGGATCACCACGCCGCTCGACGCGTCCATCGCGCTGGCGCTCGGGGCCAGCGGCGTGCGGCCCATCGAGATGACCAACGCCTACGCCACCTTCGCGGCGGGCGGCCGCTGGGCGCCCACGCACATCGTCACCCGCATCGAGGGACCGGGTGGCGACGTGGCGCTGCCCCCGCTCGAAGAGCCGCGCGACGTGATGACGCCGGCCGAGGCCTACGTGCTGACCAGCATGCTGACCAGCGTCATCGAGTCCGGCACGGCCACGCGCGCGCGGGCGCTGCGGCGTCCAGCGGCGGGCAAGACGGGCACCAGCAACGACGCGTGCGACGCGTGGTTCATCGGCTACACGCCGCGCGTGGTGACGGGCGTGTGGGTGGGCTTCGACGACCGGCGCCCGATCGGGCGCAACGAGACGGGCGGACGCGCTGCGCTGCCCATCTGGCTCGAGATCATGCAGGCCGCGCACACCGGCGCGCCGCTCGACTTCGCGATGCCCAGCGGCGTGGTGAGCGCCGTGATCGACCCGGCCAGCGGGCTCTTGGCCTACCCCGGTCTCGAGGGCGCGCTCGACGAGGTGTTCCTCGAGGGCACGGCGCCCACCGAGCAGGCGCGACGGCCCGAGGTGGCGGCGCCCGACGCCTACCTGCTCGAGCAGTTCGGTGGCAGCCCGTGACGGCCGCTCGGGGATGCGCGGGGGCGCATGCTCGACGACCGGGTAGCAGGGCCCTCGCGGGCGCGTGCGCGCGCGCCGTGTGGATGACGCTCCTGGTGGTGATCTCGGCGGGCAGCGGGGGCGCTCCCGCGCAGGCCCAGCCCACGCTCTACCCGGCGGGCAACGAGGTGGACCCCGCGCCGCACCCCTTGCTCGCGCGCCTCGCCGCGCCGCCGTGGCTGGCCGAGCGCAACGTCATGCTGGTGCTGCGCCCGCCCGCCCTCGTGCCCGGCGTGGAGGCCCGCTGGGTCCAAGCGCTGCGCGTCCTGTTCCTCGCGCAGTCGTCGTCGACCCTCCCGGAGTTCGAGGTGTCGGCCGACGCGTCGCGCGACGCGCTGCTGACGCGCATGCGGGCCACGGGCCGCGACACGGGCCTGAGCCTCACGTGGCGCCGCGAGCAGCAGCGCATGGTGCTGACGGCTCGCTACGTGGACGCGCGCGCGGTGCCGCCTGTGGAGCACGTGAGCGAGGCCAGCGCGCCGCTCGACGCCTTCCTCGCGCAGGTGGTGGGCGGCGTCGACCCCGTGCGCGCGAGCTCGGTGCGCACGCGCACGCTGCGCTTCGACGCGGCGGGGCTGCTGGGGCTCGGCGTGGCCGACCTCAACGGGGACCAGCGTGACGAGCTGGTCGTCGCCCGCGCGCCGCACGTGTCGGTGTACGCGCTCGAGCAGGTCGGAGGCACGCGCTTGCGCGTGGTGAGGCTGGCCCGCGCACGCTGGCCCGCCGCGGCTCAGCGGATCCCCATGGTGCGTCGCACGGAGGCCTGGTTCTCGGTGCAAGGCGGGCGGCTCGTGATCAGCCGCTCGGACCGGCAGGGCGAGTTCGCGCTCGGGCTCGCGGGAGAAGAGGTCCTCTTCCAGCCGGTGGTCTCGGGCTGCGTGGGCGGTCAGCTCTTCGCCGACGGGTGTGCGCGCTGGGTGCCCGGTCGCGACTACTTCGACGGCGAGATCCTGCCGCGGGGCAGTCCCGACGCGCGCGCCAACGGCATCGACGACCCGGAGGACCCCGACGACCCCGATGACGCGGATGACGACGCGCCCTCGCGCGCGCCCCGCTTCTACGCGCGCGCGCAGCACGGCGTCCTGCAGGCGGACGGCAGCGAGCGCACCATGACCGTGCTGCTGACCCCACGCGGGAGCCTGGTGGCGCGCGTGGCCGAGCGTCAGGGCAGCGCGGGCGGGCAGGGCGCCTCGCTCGCGGCCGCCGACGTGGACGCCGACGGGACGCTCGACGTGCTGACCTCCGACTACATCCGCGAGGGCCAAGAAGACCGGCTGCGCTGGTTCCGCGTGAGCGCAGACGGACGCCTGACGCTGCTGTGGGAGAGCCCGCGCACGCCGGGGTCCGTGTTGCACAGCGCCGCAGGCGACTTCCTCGGCACCGGGCGCCCCGTGTTCGTGGCGTTCGAGGCCCGTGCCCGTGGGGGCTCGCGCGTCTGGGTGGTGGACTGATGGCGCGCGCGTCGCTCGTGGTGGTGGCCCTGCTGCTCTCGCTGGTGCTCTCGCGTCCGGCGCAGGGCGCGCTGCCTCCAGCCTATGGCGGGGTCGCGGTGCTGCCCGCCGATGGAGCGCTCGCTCGTCCCCTGCCGGGCGAGGCGCATACCCCCCTGCAGGCCGCGCTCGAGGCCGCGGTCTACGACACGCTGTACCTCACCGAGGGCGCGGGCCGCAGCACGCCGCTCTTGGCGCTGGACCTGCCCGTGCGTCAGCAGGGGGAGCTGCGCGTCACGCTGCGCGACGGCGTGCGGATGCACGGCGGGGCCACGCTCTCCGCCACCCACGTGGTGCAGTCGCTCGAGGCCGCGCGCAGCGGACGACACGGCTGGCTGCTCGAGGGCATCGCGTCGTTCCGCGCCGATGGCCCGCTGGTGGTGGCCTTCCGCACGCGCCTCTCGGTGCGTGAGCTCGCGCACCGGCTGAGCGCCACGCCGCTCGGCATCGTGGCCCAGCAGTCGGTGCCGCGCGGCAGCGGCCCCTTCGTGGTGGACGTGCAGCCCAACGGTCACTTGCGGTTGCGCGGGGTGCGCTTCGCTCCGCGCGGGGCGCCGTACCTGCGCGAGGTGCAGGTGGTGGCCG
>CAZEAA010000423.1:0-5301 GCA_964510015.1 uncultured Sandaracinaceae bacterium | reverse complement strand
CGTACTGCGCGGTCGTCGTCACGCTCTTGTGGCCCGCCAGGAAGGCGAGGGCGGTCAGGTCGGTGACGCGGCTGCCCAGGTCCATCAGCGCGGCGTGACGGAAGTCGTGGTAGCTGAGGTGCGTTGCTTCGTGGTCGGGCAGGCCCGCGTCGGCGCCGGCGCGCTGCAGCAGCGTGCGGTAGTCGACCTCGCCGAAGACGAGGCCCGGTTCGTCCTGCAGCACGCTGTCGAGCGCCTCGGAGGCGCGCTTCGAGATGGGGATCGTTCGCCCGTAGCGAGCCTTGTCGATCTCCGGGCGGATGCGGAGGTGGTCCCAGCCGCGACGGTAGTCGCCTGGCGTCTCGATCCCGCAGAGCGTGGAGTAGCGCAGCCCGGTCTCCCACATCACCGTGAAGAACGGTCGCGCGGTGTTCCCCTTCGTGCTGCGCTCGGGCAGGTGCGCGAGTATGGCCTGCACCTGTTCGCGCGAGAGCTCGACCTTCACCTTGGGCGAGGCATCTGTTCCGAGGGCTCGCTTCGGTGGGCTTCGGACGTCGGGCATGGCGTCGAGCAGCCCGCCACGCACACACCAGTCGAGGAACCTGCGCAGCGCGCTGAGCTCCTTCTTCACGGTGGACGCCGTGACCATCTCGAGTCGCATGCGCACGTAGGCGTCGCAGTTCCCGGGCGTGATGGCGTCGAGCGCGTGGAAGTACGGCAACAGGTGCACCTCCCACTGCTCGGAGTAGCGCTTCCAGGTGCCCTCCGCGAGCTCCGACTCCACCGCGATGAGCCAGCGGGCTACGAGGTCCCCGAGTGAGTCGGACGAACGAGAGACACGACCTTCGCTCGTGACGCGCGCGAAGATCCGTGCAGCCTCGACTTGAGCTTCGCGGCGAGCTCGCTTTCCCGTGCTGAGCTTGATCCGCTCGCCTTCGTGCCGGAACCCGGTCGACCTCCGCGCAGCAGTACGCGAAGAGGAACCGGGTGATGGCCACGTCGCTCGGGCGCCCCACCAGGCAGACGGCGCGGAACATGTGGCCGCGCATCTGGTACAGCACGACGCCGTTCTCCTCCGCGATGACCTCGGCGAGGGCCGCGCGCCACAGCACTACGCGTCCCTCCGCGTACAGCGGCTTGCAGTCGTCGGTGATGCGCTCCTCGGCGCCCCTGTCCGTGACCGTCTCCATGGTGAGG
Organism: uncultured Sandaracinaceae bacterium; assembly: GCA_964510015.1. Lineage (GTDB taxonomy): Bacteria > Myxococcota_A > Polyangia > Polyangiales > Houyiibacteriaceae > JADJJE01. The sequence continues at coordinate 4,125 of CAZEAA010000423.1, read as the reverse complement.
CGGTGCTCGTCCATCAGCGCCTGGGCCTTGGCCATGGCGCTCGCGGCCTCGTTCGCGTTGTTGCTCTGGCTCCGTGCGGAAGCGGCGGCGCACTCGCCGGAGCTCCGGCGCGGGGCGGTGGCGGGCGTGGACTGGCTGGCGGGGCTGCGGGGATGAGCTTGAGGCGGTCGAATAATCTAGCGTAGAGGAAACCAACGCTTGCGCCGCAACGATGCTTGGCGGTCGAGAGTGTGAAAGATCGCGAAATACTCCCCAATGTACGTTGGAGTTCGAAGTCTGTGGTCGAGTGCGCTGAGAACCTCAACGCAGTATTCGATCAGTCGAAGTACGTAGAACGTGGACCACTTCTGCTTTGATTCGACCTTGTTGGATTCGCATACCAGGTCCTGCATGTTCCGAACCTCGGTTCCATTTTCTCTGGTATGAAATACCACGAATCCTGCGCTCATCTTCTCAGCCATGGCGCTTGATTCACGTTGTTTGCTGGTGACTCGGTGGTGCCGCTGGAGGATCGGAACGCACACGTTTGCATCCCACGAAGCCAAGGGCTCGATGCTGCCGCGCTTGGCCGCTCCCCTAGACAATGTGTCGAGGTTATAGTATCGCGAATGCTGAGCGAAGTTGTGTATCTCGGTGATAGCATTAATGATGACTTTGTCGGACAGTACCGTGTCATCCACGCTGAGGCTGTGTCGGGTTCGAACGGTCCGTGAATGAGATAGCAAGTCTTGGATGTTGTGGCCGATCTTCTTGAGTTTATCGTCGCTCATTAGGGTGTTGTTCGTCAGTGCGTGGTCGAACACCGCAACGAGTTTTAGTGCGCGCTCGAGTCCTATGGATGTCGAGAACATTGCGCCATAAAAGGATCCTTTGTCTGCGAAGCTGTAGCGACGAAATGATGTGAGTCCATGGCCGAGCGCATCGGCGGCCAGCGCTCCCTCGAGGAGAATCGTGTCTTGGAGAGACTCCAGTATGTTCCTTGCTGGTCTTGTGGGCATCCGATGCGTTCCTTCACTCGGTCAACAAGTCGCGTGCTGCCTTTAGAGCTGAACGCTCAGGAATCAGACCAGTCAAGAACCACTGAAACCAATCTTCAACGATTGTCATCGCAACCGGACTAAGGACATTTTCCGTGGGTTCGTATGCCTGACTCCCGGTTCCGATCGGGCAAACCTGGTCGAACCGAACGATCGATCCCGTTGGCTCTCCGAGGTTCGGAAAGATGTCCCACATGTATTGTGGATACTCTGCCTTCTGGACGAACGGGATTAGTCCGGCAGGCCACCCTGTGCGCGTCGGTGTTTTCGCGATGCCGTAGGCGGGAGCTGCGAGAACCGCCGCACTCGTCTGCCAGCCACGTCCACCGAGTTGTTGCGATCTTGGGACGCTAGGCGAGATTTCGCTGAGAACGATCATTGGGCGGCGCTTCGTTCGAAACACACCGTGCACCTCACCTGACGCCAGGGGGAGGGCGGCCACTGGAAACGCGGTGCTCGCCCGATTGCGGGCGTCGGCGGCTCGCAGCGGTGCAAGCCTGAACGTTGCGGTGGAATGGTCCCCGGGGTCTGCCCCGCGGGACACGCCCTGGAGAGTCTTTGGATTGGACTCGATGAGGGGGACGAATGCCCAAATCAGTCGACCTCTACACAGGGCGAGGTCAGTGCTCTTCTCCCACCACTCCCCGTCCGCTGCGACCGATTGAATCGTTTCTTCAGGGTAGTGGTTTGCCACGCGGAATGTCCCATATAGTGTCGTCGATCACCAGCCTGCCCTCCTTGACATCTGGTACCGGTTCGCCCGCAAGGCCGTCGATCCACTCCTGGCCGCCCTCACGAAGGAGGCGCGCTGCGGCTTCTGACGGTTGAACTCGCACCATACCGGGGCGAGTCCGCGCGTTCGCGCGCGCCAGCGAGGTAATCCGCACTCTCTCCTGAGAGATGCGCTCCGCGCGCTGTCGCGCTTGCCTCGTCGACACCGTGGGCGCCTGCTGCTCGTCGGTGCCCTGCAACTCGTCAGAGGGGTCAGTGGTCGCGAGGTCGATCCGCCCGTTGGGGCGTGCATGACGCATCGGTGCGGTCATGTACACGTGTTCGAGCAGCGATTCGGTGCTGCCCCCATGATCCCTCACGAGCCGCCTCAGCCCCGGCCAGACGGACGCTGGAAGGCGACGTTGTGCTTCGTCGCAGCGTTCAGGGTCCACCAATCGATAGCGGCTGTCGTACCTGACGTCGGCACCCAAGCGGCGCATCATGGGCTCGATCAGTTCGTGAGCGGCCGCGTTCCATGGGCCAAAGTTGTAGAACTGCCATTCGACCCCTGTCAGGCCCGCGCCAGTCTTCTCGGCGTGGAGTACGTCCGCGAGGTACAAGTACTTGAGCAGGTGGATCGGCCCCAACTGATGCGCGTCCCACTCGCCGTCGTTGTCGCTGGCGACACATAGCGCGAACGCAAGCACATCCTCGATCTTCTGGCGGTCCATATTGCTCGGCACGAGCACCCTCGCGCTCTGGCCCTCCATAGTGCCATGACGCGCTGCGGCAACGCGAAAATGTTCGTGAGCGGGTGACCCCCCACCCGGTCGGGTCCTTCCAGGGGCACCCTACCATGCGGGTGGGAAACCCCGCGCGCTCGCGCTAGCGTCTGGGCCAGCCCGGGGAAATAGAAAAAGGTGGGGAGCGACGCGGCGCCGAGTTTCCCCCGCAGGCCAGCCTTTTCCCATATCGGAGAACAGGCCCCACCACCCCATCTCGGCCGCGTGCCTGAAGGCGGGAGCGACCCGGAAGGAGTTCGACCGCGCGCTCGCCGCCGGGGCCATCCCTGACGAGGCGCTGGTCACAACCTCTGGCGGACACCGGAAGGTGGCGGACCTGGACGCTTGCGTGGAAGGCGGCGGCGAGGGGCGCGACGGCTTCGAGGGGCTGCTCGCGTCCGCTCGGTACGGGGTACAGAAGCGCATGTTCCCCGGCCAGGCGTACCCCTGGTGGGTATCACGCAAGGCCGACCGAACTCCCGATGGCCTGCGCGTGGGGTCGGGGCGTCCAGGATGACCGTCGCAGCTGGCACACTGGCGGCCGCGCCAACGACCACGGAGCGGCTCTCGCGTTGCAGGGCGACCTCAGCCGGCGCGACCTTACCGAGGACCAACGCATCGTCGCCGAGTGCATCCTGATCTACGCCCTCGGACTTTGCGAGGCGCCCCCGCTCTACCCGGACCTGGATCCGCGCGACCCCGTCAGCACGCACAGCCGCAGCAAGCCGTACGGCGGCACCGGCAAGAGCATCTGCCCTGGGACGTTCGCTGAGCGCTGGCTGGACAACTGGCTCCGCTCTCCGGCGACGTAGGTGCGCCCTACCGCTGGGTGCGTTCGAGCAGCCGTTCGACCTGGCGCTCACGCTGGGCGTGCTGCCACTCGGGTGAAGTCCGTGGGACTGCTGTCCACTCACCGTTCATCTCCAGGCACTCCTGCATGAAGGTGTCGTCGTCGAAGGCTCTGCCGAAGTCGTAGTAGCGATCGACGAACGAGGCAGAGCCTCCTGAGCGGCGAGCTCCGCTGACCGAACATGACGCCCACTCAACCCGGTCACCGAATTGCTCTCTGCAGGGTCGCGGAATTGCGCGCATGCCAGCGGTGTTTCCGGAAGGCGCGAGTTCCTCACGCAGAGCGGTGGCGTCCGGCATCCCACCGTCCGGCTCTTCACCGGGCAGCGCGGAGAGCGTGATGTCCATGCATGTGAGTAGGCGGTCGTCCCCGAACTTCGCGATGTGGACGCTGACGACGATGGGCGCAGGCGGGGGCGGCGGCACGGCCTCGACGGGCGGAGGAGCCGCTGGCGGAGGAGGAGGCGAGGCATCCTGCCCACACCCGAAGGTCAACGCCATCCCGAGAACGACGAAGAGAGGCCCAGCCGTTCCCGCATCCTTGCTCCGCATCCGCGCAGGGTACCACCGGTCGAACGTGCTGAACACCCGTCTTGACGACGGCGCGCCCCCGCGGCACACCACTCCCGGCGCTGGAGACGGCGCACACGAGCCCTGGGCCAAATGCAGTCCCTCCCCTCCTTGCACGCCCGGCCCATAGTCATCATGAACCATCTTGAGCAAGTGTTCGCAGAGTTTACATAAAC
>CAZEAA010000422.1:0-5303 GCA_964510015.1 uncultured Sandaracinaceae bacterium | reverse complement strand
GAGAGGGTCATGGACGGGTGGTAGCCCGAGGAGCCCCGCAGGTCCACGTGGTCGTAGTCGTGGTCGTGGTCGTGGTCCTAAGCGTGGGCGTGGGCGTGGGCCTCAGCGCCAGCGTCGTCGGCCATCGCTGCAGGCCCGTTTTCCGCGACCAGTAGATCCCCGTACTCGAACTCCGAGACCTGGCCTGACCTCAGTCGATGGGGGCTGGCGGGTGGTCTCGATGCTCACCAAATCCAAGTGGCAAGGTGAGGGGGTCGTCGATGTGGGCGTTGACGCCCACGCCCACGCTTACGACCACGTCCATGCTTACGACAACGACGACGAAGGACGACGACGACGCGGACGTGTCAGATTCCATTGCGGTCAGCGCAGCAGCCGCAGGGCGTCCAGTTCCAGATTGCCCAGCCCCTCGGCGTCGGTGGTGTAGTACCCGCGCACGTGCCGCTGGGCGTCCACCAGCACGAAGTGGCTGGCGTGCATGATGTCGTAGCCGCCCGCCGCTTGCGCCTCGCGCTCGCCCATGCGCACGCGGAAGCCGGTCATGAGCAGCTGCGTGGTGGCCTGGTGGTCGCCCAGCGTGAGGAAGCGCCAGCGCGTGAGGTCGGCGTCGTGGCGCGCGGCGTACTCGGCCAGCACCGCGGGGGTGTCGCGCTGTGGGTCCACGCTGATGGAGACGTAGCGCAGCTCGGGGGCCTGCGGCTGGAGGCGGCGCTGCAGGTTGCTCATCTGCGCGGTGAGCATGGGGCACACGCTGGGACAGTCGGTGAACACGAAGTTCGCGATCCACACCTTGCCGTCCAGGTCGGCGAGCGTGAACGGCTGCCCCGCTTGGTCGAGCGCGCGAAAGTCGGGGACCTCGTGCAGCGTGGGCGGCAGCGGGCGGTCCGGCTCGCAGCCGACGAGCGCTGCCGCGCACGATGTCACGCTGGCCACCAGCAGGACCGCGGAGAGGGTGCGCTTCGGCCAGACCATGCGCGTGGCCATCATCGCTCCGCGCCCTTCAGGCCGCGTCGAGCATGAGCGCCGTGAAGAGCACCGTGAGGTACACGAGCGACGTCACGAACAGCTGCTTGGCCCACTTGATGCCGGCGGACTCGCGCAGGCCCAGGAAGGCCACGCCGAGGAACATGGCGCCCATGACCAGCGCGGTGATGGCGTAGCCCATGCCGGCCACGCGCAGCGGCACCAGCAGGAGGCTGGTGATGAAGAGCACGCCCGTCCACAGCAGCGCCTGCATCTTGCTGGCCTGCAGGCCGCGCACGCTGGGCAGCACCTTGAGCCCCGCGCGCTCGTACTCCTCCTGGCGGAAGATGGAGATCGCGATGAAGTGCGGCACCTGCCACAGGAACAGGATGGAGAAGAGCACCAAGCCCGGCGCCTCGAGGCCGCCGGTGACGGCCGTCCAGCCCATGAGCGGCGGCAGCGCGCCCGGCACCGCGCCCACCAGCAGCGCCGTGGGCGTGTACTGCTTCATGGGCGTGTAGATGGCCACGTAGCTGATGAGCGCGAAGGCACCCAGGAAGCCCGTGAGCGGGTTGATGGCGAACGTGAGCACAGGCACCGAGACGGCGCCCAGGAACAGACCGAACACGAGCGCCATGCGCGGCTGCATGCGGCCGTCCGGAAGCGGGCGGCGCGCGGTGCGCTGCATGAGGCGATCGCTGTCGCGCTCGAGGTAGCAGTTGAGGGCGTTGGCCCCCGCCACGACCATGCAGGTGGTCAGCAGCATGACCGCCGCGCGCCAGGGCTCCACCACGCCGGGCGCCAGACGCATGCCGCCCGCCGCCGTGATGGCGACCATCAGCGTGATGCGCGGCTTGGCAAGCTCGGCCAGGTCGCGGAGCGTGGCGCTGAACGTGGGCGTGAGGGCAGCGGTCTGCATCGGAGAACTCGTGGGGGGTTCGACGGGGCGCGGCAAGGGCTGCTGCTGCGCAGAAGCGCGAACGGATGCGGGAATGTGGCGGCAACCCGCGGGCACGTCAAGCGCCCGAAGAATTCGCAGCGATCACCGAGCTTTGTGCAAAACGGGAGTCGTGTTCCCGTTTTGCACGACGTTTCGGGAGTGCTGGTCCTGGCTCGAGCCGAGCCGAGGGCCGGCTCAGAACGGGATGTCGTCGTCGCCGAAGTCGTCCGACGGGAAGCCGCCGCCACCGCCACCGCCACCGCCGCCGCCGTAGCCGCCACCACCACCACCACCGAAGTCGTCGTCGTAGCCGCCGCCACCACCGCCACCGCCGCCGCCGCCATAGCCACCCGAGCGACCACCGCCGCCGCCACCCACGTCGCCACCGCCGTCACGACGGCCGCCGATCAGGATGATGTTCTGCGCGTTGATCTCGGTGGAGGTGCGCTTCTGGCCCTGCTTGTCCTCCCACTGGGAGTACTGGATGCGCCCTTCCACGCAGATCTGCCGGCCCTTCGAGAGGATGTTGGCCAGCGACTCGGCGCGCTTGCCCCAGAGCTTGACCGTGTGCCAGTCCGTGCGCTCTTGGCGCTCGCCCGCGCGGTTGGAGAACGACTCGGTGGTAGCGATGCGCAGGGTGAGCACGGCGCCGCCGCCCTGGGTGTGACGCAGCTCCGGGTCCTGCCCGAGGTTGCCGATGAGGGTGACGCGATTGAGGCCTTCTGCCATGGGGATGTCCTGTTTCTAGCGAGCGTTGACGACCGGCACACTCTGCCCCGATGAGAAGCCACGGGGCTGGCCGGCCGAGTTCGGGGTGCTTGTCGGCCACCCGCGGACCGTGTTGCGTGGAGACCACTCAACCCGCGCACCCTAACCGGAGCCTGTGACGATCACCAGGGGGCCGAGCCCGCAGGTCCCGTCTGGACGTGAGTCAGCGCATGGTCAACGGCTGCTGCTCGATGGCCGGCAAATGCGAGCGGCGCGCCAACATGGTCCGCACGCGGAACCGCTGGTCTTCGGCAAAGCGAGCGGCCATGTGCTTGGGGGATGGATCCCACCACGGCTGATAGGGGCTGGCCGAGCGATAGGTCGACGAGTTGAGCCAACGGTGCGACCCCAACGGGACCGAATGCGAGATCGGCGACAGGTCCTGGCAGGCCTCGAGCGCTCTGTAGTCCACCCGCTCGCCGTAGTTCTTGTAGGACATGTACGTGCGCAGGATCGTTTGCACCATGGGCGTCGAAGCCTTGGTCTCCGAAGGCCGTGCGGCCCGCGCCAGCAAGGTGATGCGCGCGTTCGTCGAGATGGTCGACACCACCTCGAAGCCCGCCGTCTCGACCATGGCGATCAGCGCCGTGAACGACGGCCGGAAGAAGGTATTGGCGTGGATGCTCCCGCCTTCCCGATCGGCCGGGCTGTAGGTGATGACCGGTCCGGGCTCGGCGTACGAGTACTGGGTCTCGAGAATCATCAGGCCGTTGGTGCGCAGCCGCTCACGGCACTGCACCAGCGACACCAGGGGCTCGAACACGTGGTAGAGGATCCCACAGCAGACCAGCAGGTCCACCTTCTGCCCTCCCAGCGCAGCGCCCAGCGTCTCGATCGAGACGGGGTGACGGTAGTCGATGTCGTGACCCAGGAACGCGCGCCCCGCATCGAAGGTCTTGCGGGGTGCCATGTCGGTCGCCACCACTCGTCCGGCGCCCATGCTCGCCAAGGTGAAGGCGAGCAGCCCGTCCATCGTGCCGAGGTCGAGACAGTCCATGCCGGCGACGTCGATGTGCCTGAGGTACTCGAGCGCGGCGAAGAGCGTGTAGTTGGCGGGACGCGACTTGGGGAAGCGACCGTTCGTGGTTCGGCGCTCGTCAAAGCGCAGCGCGTGGAACCACTTCTCGTTCATGACGCCGTCGAGCTGATCTCCACTCATCCGCACCGATTAGCATCGGGCTCCCTGCAGGTCCACGAGCGGGTCGGTATCCTTGCTGACGGCTTCCGTCGACGCGATGAAGCTCAGCGGCCGCCGCGCTCGACCAGCTTCGCGAGCCGACCGAGCATCCACTGGTTGCCCTTGGCCATGAGCGCGTCCACGACCTTCGGGTTCTTGCGACCCTTCTCGGGCGTCATGGCCATGGTCCACGCGATGCGCGTGCTGCCGTCACCCAGGTCCGTGAGCAGGTAGTCCTCGGCGAACGCGTCGGCCGGCATGCTGGTGCGCGTGAAGTAGAAGGCCATGCGGCGGTTGGGCTCCCAGCCGATGAACTCTTCCTCGGCCACCATGTTGCCCACCAGGTCCACGGTGCGGGTGGTGCCGAGCCCGAACGGCTTGGGCGAGGTCCAGGTGACCTTCTTGATGGCGGGTGCCCACTTGGGCCACGCCGCAGCGTCCTCGAGCGCCGCGAAGACCTGCGCCGGGGTGGCGCGCGCTGTGACGGTGACCGTGATGGAGGTGGGCGCGGAGACCAGGTAGTCGAGGCCGACCACCGTGCATTCGTGAGTGGGTTTCATGACTTCTTTCAGGCCTGCGTGCTCACACGCCGCCGTCGACGGGCGTCATGCCCGCGTCGTCGCTGGACGTGGAGAGGGGCACGGTCTCGATGCCGGGGGCCACGCACTCGCCAGCCGAGCAGGTGGTGCCGTTGGAGCAGGGCACGCCCACGCACGCTTGGTCGAGCGACACGACGACCTTGCGGATCTCGCCCGCGGTCATGTCGAACGTCACGCGGCGCGAGACCACCACGACGCCGCGCGAGAGACCCTCGAGGTCCACCTCGTAGTCCGTCAGCGCGCCATCACCGTGCGTGATGGACAGCGTGCGCGGGGGCGGCGGCTGGCCGAAGCCCAGCACGGCCGAGGCCACGCGCGTCTCGCCCGAGGGGCTGGTGATGGTGGCGCGGATCTCGTCGATGGTGGCCGGCGCCGCGATGTCGGTGTCCACTTCGAGCACCACTTGCGTGAGCTCGCGCGAGCCCCCGCAGCCGGCGGCGAGCACACCGCTCACGCACAGCAGCGCGAGCCCGAGTCGATTGGTCAGACGCATCAGAACTCCACCCGGCCCGGCGAGAAGTTGCCGAGCACGCCCCGATTGGGCTCGCTGTCATTGGTCGCGGCCACCGCGGCGCCGATGCCGATGGCCAGCACGGCGACGGACCCGACCACGGTCCAGAAGCGCCAGTTGCGGCGCAGGGGCACCGCCTCACGCGGCGCATGTTCGGCCGCTTCGAGGGCGCGACGCTCGGCTTCGAGGGCCAGCGTGCGCTCGCGCTCGAGCTCGGCGCGACGCACTTCGAACGGGTTCTCCCCATCGGGCACACGGCCCGCGGCGCGCTCGGCCTCCCACTCGGCGTGGAGGCGCTGGAGCTCGGCCAGCTCGGCGTCGGCCGCCGCGCGCGCGGCGCTGGCC
>CAZEAA010000421.1:0-5304 GCA_964510015.1 uncultured Sandaracinaceae bacterium | reverse complement strand
GCACCACCGTGGTGCGCACGCTCGAAGCCGCCGCGCTCGAAGCCAGCCCCGACGACGTGGTGCGCGCGGGCCCCGGCGAGACCGCGCTCTTCATCCGTGAGCGCTACCCCTTCCGCGTGGTGGACTCGCTGGTCACCAACTTCCACCTCCCGCGCAGCACCCTGCTCGCCCTGGTGATGGCGTTCGCGGGCGAGGACGCGCTGCGCGCCGCGTACGCCGAAGCCATCCGAGCCCGCTACCGCTTCTTCAGCTATGGAGACGCGATGCTCCTGCACCGAGCGCCATCATGAGCGTCCATGCGCTGCCCACCGAGGGCTTCTCGTTCGAGCTCCTCGCCACCGACGGACCCGCGCGTCGCGGCCGCTTCCAGACGCCGCGCGCGGTCATCGAGACGCCGGTCTTCATGCCCGTGGGCACACAGGCCAGCGTGAAGGGGCTGACCCCCATCGAGGTGGAGGAGACCGGCGCGCGCATCATCCTGGCCAACACCTACCACCTCTGGCTGCGCCCGGGCCCGGAGCTGATCGAGCGCTTCGGCGGGACGCCCAAGTTCATGGGTTGGCCGCACGCCATGCTGACCGACAGCGGCGGGTACCAGGTGTTCTCGCTGGCCGAGCGCCGCAAGATCGACGACGACGGGGTCACCTTCCGCTCGCACCTGACCGGGGAGGCCAAGCGTCTGACGCCCGAGGAGTCCATGCGCGTGCAGCGGCTCCTGGCGGCCGACGTGGCCATGGTGTTGGACGTGTGCCCGCCAGGCCAAGCCGAGCGCAAGGAGATCGAGCGGGCCATGCGCCTCACCACCGCGTGGGCCAGCCGCTGTCTCGCCGCGCCGGCGGCCCAGGGTCAGTCACGCTTCGGCATCGTGCAGGGGGGAGTCCACGCGGACCTGCGCCGCGCTCACCTCGAGGACATCGCGGCGCTCCCGTTCGACGGCTTCGCCATGGGTGGGTTCTCCGTCGGTGAGCCGATCCAGACCATGTACGAGCTGCTCGAGACGCTGGCCCCGGCCATGCCCGCGGATCGGCCGCGCTACCTCATGGGGGTGGGCACGCCCTACGACCTGATCGAGGCGGTGGGCTCGGGCATCGACCTCTTCGACTGCGTGTTGCCCACGCGCAACGCGCGCAACGGGCAGGCCCTCACGTGGCACGGGCGCGTGAACATCAAGCAGGCGCGCCACACCGAGGACGAGGCGCCGCTCGACCCCGACTGCGGCTGCCCCGTGTGCACGAGCTTCTCCCGCGGCTACCTGCGGCACTTGCAGAAGGCCAACGAGATGCTGCTGCCGCGCCTGTTGACGCACCACAACCTCTTCTTCTACGGCGAGCTCATGCGCGCCGCGCGCGGCGCCATCGAAGCGGGGGACTACCGCGGCTGGGCCGCCCGCACGGTGGCCAAGATGCGCGCGGGCGACGAGATCGAAGCGCCGCGCGGAGCCTGAGTCACCGAGTCACCCAGTCACCGTGGCGGTGGCGCGCCCAGGCGCTCGGTCTGGCCCGCCAGCGGCACCATGGTCACGCGGCCCACGGCGAAGGCGCGCGTGAGGTCCTGCGCGAGCAGCGCGACCGGCAACGACGTGGGCATGACCGGCTCGCCACGCAGCACCACCGGGCTGAGCTGCTCTTCCGGGTCCACCGCGGGCCGCGTGCAGTCCACCATCACGCGCAGCGGCACACCGGCCGGCAGCTCGTCCACGTCCAGCTGGAGCACGAGCCGCGTGGTGAACAGCTTGGCCTGCCAGTGGACGCCCATGCCGATGGCCCCCAGCCAGTCGAGGGCGATGCACGTGAAGGCGGCGTCCCTGGTGCCGTCCGGGCGCAGGGCCGAGCTCAGCTCGTTGCCCGGGATGGCGAAGAAGTCGTCGGTGAGGTCGATGTAGCAACCGCTGCGGTGCGCGGTGACGGGAAACGATCCGCGAATCGAGAGAGTGCGTGCGGGCTCGCTCGCGAAGCGCTCCACCAGGGTTCGAAACGGGGCCACCGCGTCGTCGCCGAGCGGAGCCACGCTGTGCGCCTCCGCGTCCAGCTTGGGGGTGTCCGAGAAGCGCGTGGTCAGCTGAAACGCGTCGCCCGAGTCACGGTACGTGCCCTCGAACGTGAGCGGGGTCGCCAGCGGCAGCGCGCGCTCGAGGCGCATACGGAGGGACAGCGGGAAGGCGCCCGCGAGCGCGGCGTCCCCGCGCAGGGCACGCAACACCGACACCACGCGCGCGTAGCCGTGCAGGCCGCCGTGCAGTCGCCCCGGTGGGCCCGCCAGCGCTTCACCGAAGTATGCGTCGCCGCGGAACGCGCCGTGTTCGTCCATGGTCAGCCGCGACGTGGCCTCGCCGCCGATGCACGCGTCGAGGGCGGTCCGCAGCGCCTGCCGAGTGGGGATGGGGGGAGCGCTCGTGCTGCTCATGCCGTGTCGTAGCGTGTCTGCCCATCGGCGCCACGCTTGCGAACAGCGATCGACTTAGGCTGCTGCAAACTCTAAGCTGCCGGAGCCGATGCCCCCCGCTTCGACACCGGGTCGAGACACCCCCGCTGATCTCGATGCGTCCCTTCATTGGGGCGGGGAGGCGGTCTTTGCCGGCTCCACCGTCGAGCCGACCATGGCCGCACGCTGGGGCGAGATCGCCGTGGACTCGCATGGCGAACACGTCGAGACCACGCTCGGGCGGCTGGCCGAGGAGCTCGCGCCCAACGCCCTCGAGGGGGTCCCCGAAGGGGTCGTCGAGATCGGCGATCCCATCGGCTGTGGCGGCATGGGCGAGGTGCGCCGCGCCACCCAGCATCGCCTGCGCCGCGAGGTCGCCGTGAAGCGCGCGCTGCGCGAGACGGTCACGTCGGCCCGCGGCGCCATGCTGCGCGAAGCGTGGGTGGCGGCGTCGCTCGAGCACCCCAACATCTTGCCCATCCACACGCTGTCGCGAGAGGGCGACGAGCCGCTCATTGTCATGAAGCGCGTGGAAGGGCAGGTTTGGAGCGACATGCTCGGGGACGAGCGTGAGGTGCGCGCGAACGGCCGCGCGTCGCGCACGTCGGTCCCCGGCATGGGGGACCGCTGGGTGGGCGCCATCCAGGTGTTGATCGAGGTCTGCCGTGCCGTTCACTTCGCGCACACGCGCGGCGTGCTGCACCTGGACATCAAGCCCGACAACGTGATGGTGGGCGAGCACGGCGAGGTGGTGCTCATCGACTGGGGCCTCGCCACCGCGTACGACCCGCGCCTCGCGCCGGCCTTCCTCCGCTCGCGCGAGAGCATCGATGGCGTGTGCGGCACCCCGGGCTACCTCTCGCCGGAGCAGGCCGAAGGCATCGGGCGCGCGCTCTCCCCGGCGACCGACATCTACCTCCTGGGCGCGGTCCTGTACGAGATCCTGACCGGCGAGCTGCTGCACCCCGGGCCGGTGGTGAAGTCGCTGCTGAGCTCGCACCGCGCCGAGCCACCCGTCCTGAGCGACGAGGTGCCCCTCGAGCTGCGCGAGATCGCCTGCCGAGCCTTGGCGCGCGACCCCGCCGAACGGTTCGCGAGCGTGGACGACTTTCGTGCGGCGCTCGAGGCGTTCCTCTCGCACCGCCCGGCGCTCGGGCTGGTGGCGCGCGGCGATGGCCTGCTCGCCACGCTGCTGGACGCCGCGGAGGACGCCCACGTGGCGCGCGGGTCGCGCACGTCACGGCCGGTGGACGAGGAGCTGGCCGCGGAGGTGACCATCGACGCGTGTCGCTTCGCCTACCAGCAGGCGCTGCGTCTGTGGCCCGAGTCGCCCACCGCGCGCGCGGGCCTGTCGCGCTTGGCGCTGTTCCTGCTCGCGCGCGCGGAGGCGCGCATCGACGCGCACGCCGGCCGCCAGGCCCTCGAGGATCACCCCGAGCCCACGGACGAGCTGCGTGCGCGTGTCGTGGCGCTCGAGCAGGCCGAGGTCGAGGACGTGGCGCGACTCGAGCGGCTGCGGGCGCTCTCGGCCGACGAGAACGTCGAGACCCATCGCCGTGTGCGCATGGGCCTGGCCATCGGTGGGTCCGTGCTCTGGCTCGCCTGGAACCTCGTCGTGGGCGCCCTCTGTCGCAGCGGTCTCGTGCCGCTCACGCACACCGCGCTGATGGTCAACGTGACCGTGGCCGTCACGCTCTTCACGCTGTTCCTGGCGCTGGGCGGGCACCGCTCGCTGCTCAGCACGGCCGTCAACCGCCGCGCCATCACCGTGATCTTCGCCTGCTTCGGCCAGACCTTCGTGCTCTGGATCGGGGCCTGGCTGCTGAACGTGCCGCCGTTCTCCGCGGCCGCGCTGGCTGGCGCTGCCTACGTGCTCGCGGCGCTCGCCGTGGCGGCGCTCCTGGACGCGCGCACGTGGTGGGTGGCCGTCTGCATGATGGTGCCGGCGCTCGGCTCGGTGCTGATGCCTCGCTTCACGTTCGAGTGGGCGGCGCTGCTCGGCCCCGTGGGCGGCGCGGGCCTCTCGTACTTGTGGTGGCGCCCTGCCAGCGAGGCGCCCCGATGAGCGAGAGGGAGACCGGCGAGACCATCCGCGCCACGCTCGAGACGCTCGACTCGGCCACCTTGGTGAACGTATGGCGCGAGAAGGGCATCCGCGCCGAGGACCTGGTCCCCGACGAGCGCGGCACCATCGGGCGTCCGGAGCTCGACGCCTCGCTCACCATCGACGCGCTCCGCTCGGGGGCCTTTCAGCCCCGCGGCAACCCCGAAGAAGGGGGCGTGGTGCAGGGCGAGGTGATCGGCTCGGGCGGCATGGGTGTGGTCCGCGAGGGCACCCAGCTGTCGCTGCGGCGCCCGGTGGCCGTGAAGCAGGTCCATCAGGACGACTCCCCCAACCGCGAGCTGCGCCTGGCCGCGTTCCTGCGTGAGGCGTGGGTCAGCGCCAACCTCGAGCACCCCAACATCATCCCGGTGCACGCGCTGTGCAGCGACAACGGCGACCCCGTGCTGGTCATGAAGCGGGTGGAGGGCGTGTCCTGGCGCGCCATGCTGGAGGACCCTCAGCTGGCACGCGATCACGGGCTCGACCCGCGTGACCCCCTGCGGTTCCACTTGCGAGTGCTGCTGCGGGTCTGCCGCGCCGTCCACTTCGCCCACACGCGTGGCGTGGTGCACCTGGACCTCAAGCCCGACAACGTCATGGTGGGGAGGCACGGCGAGGTGTACCTGCTGGACTGGGGTCTCGCCGCGAGCTTCCGCGCGGACGCCGAGTCGTTCCTGCCGCGCACGGCGGACATCCAAGCGGTGGTGGGCACGCCAGGCTACCTGTCACCGGAGCAGGCGGCTGGGCTCGGGACGCTGCTCGGGCCCCGCACCGACATC
>CAZEAA010000420.1:1508-5326 GCA_964510015.1 uncultured Sandaracinaceae bacterium | reverse complement strand
CCCCGCCCGGCGCCACCGGCCTGGCACGCCACCGTCCGCACGAGGATGTCCAGGCGCTGCTCACCGGCACGCTGTTCGTGGCGCTGGGCGCCGTGCTCCTGGCGCAGGCCGGCTTGCTGACCGGGGGCACGGCCGGGCTGGCGCGTCCGCCCGGTACACCCTTAAAAACGGCACTGCGCTTCGCTCCTTTTTTTTTTGGGGGGCCCCCGAGGCCCTTGCTGACCCCTGCCACCCCCCGGCTGCTGGCGACGTCTCTGCGGGGCACGCGGGCGGGTCCACCGAGGCGCGGGATGGGCGCGGCATGTCTTCTCGTCACGGGGGCTCGACTGGGCTCGACGGTGTGGGTGGTGCGAGGTGGGCGCTTCTTGGGTGGCTCGTTGGCCGGGAGGCGTGAGTCCGGACCTCGCTGAGATTGTTTGGCGTTCGGGTTCGATGGTAGATGTACTAAGTATGGTTTCTCGCGATACGCCAATCGGTCCGCTCGGGAGGGTGACTCGTTCGTGGGCCTCGACAGCGATGGTGCTCGTGGTCGGGCTCGCGTGCAGCGGGTGTGGCGGAGGATCGTTTGACGACGATGGCGGGCTGCGGGATGCGTCGATCGACGGATCCGGGGTGGTGGACGAAGGCATGTCGGGGGATGCCTCGATGGATGCGGGGGTCGACGAGCCGTTTCCCGACGCGATCGAGAGCGCGCTGTTGCTGAACGACGGCCAGCCCATGCCGTGCGCGGACCCGACGGTGGTGTCGGTGCGAAACGAGGGCGAGGACTTCTACGTGTTCTGCACGGGGATGCTGCGCATCTGGCACACCACGGACTGGGAGACGTTCGAGGACGTGCGGCCCACCACGACGTTTCCGCTCACGGGGCTGGGGACGCAGGCGCAGGCCATCAACTGGTGGTGGGCGCCGAGCGTGATCTACGACGCGGGCAGCGGCTCGTACGTCATGTGGGTGTCCATTCCCTCGGAGGCGTCCACCGGGACTGCTGGAGGCACCAACGCGCGGTCGCTCGGGGTCTTCACGGCCGATGTGCCGACGGGGCCGTGGTCCTACGAGGGTGACGCCATCACGGGAGCGGCGATGCAGATGTACATCGACCCCTTCCTGTTCCGCGACCACGACGGGAAGCACTACGTGTTCTGGAAGCACTACGGCCCCGACATCGGCTCGCTGATCGCCGCGGCGGAGGTGAGCGCGGACTGGCAGAGCCTCACGAGCGACCAGGTCACCATCATGAACGGCTGGGGAGGCACCGGGACGTGGGAGGACAACGTGCGCGAGAACCCGGCGCTGCACTACGACGCGGCCACGGAACGCCATCACCTGATCTTCTCGGGCGGGCACTGGAACGACGCCACCTACGCCACGGGTCATGCGCGCAGCGCGTGCGGCGTGCTCTGCATCGACAGCGAGAGCGGCGGCTGGCAGATGGTGGACAGCGGCGACCGCGGCATCCTGCAGGTGGTGCGCACCGCGGACCTCACCGAGTTCGCCAACGGCGGCGCAGGCGGAGCTGAGTTCCTCGGCGCGCGGGCCAGCTACTTGCTGTATGCGGCGGCGCCGCCGTTCGAGTCCAACCCGGCCACGCGCTACCTCATGCTCGACCCGCTCTCGTGGGCCAACGGCGCGCCGTTCGTGGACACGGATGGGCATCATCCCACGGGCTACTGAGCGTCCACTGGGGAGTGTTGGGTGCCACCGTGCCCTCGGCAGCCGCTGTGTGCCGCGACCTCAGCGCGGCGCTGGCGGCGCCGCAAGGTGGTGGGCTGCGGATGCCGTGGTGCCTCCAGGAAGCACAGCGCTGCTCGACTCGGGAGGGAGCTCGGCGTCCACTGCGCTGATCACGGTCAAGAACGCGAGCACGGCCTCGAGGTCCCCCGCGTTCAGGTATTGGTCGCTGATCCCCGGCATGGCGGCGTTGCCTTCACGGATCTGCCGGCGCATCGCTTCGGGAGACCACCGATAGCCGCGCGGGTTGACTCGCCCGGCGTGACACGGATTGCAGAAGTCCCCGAAGATTGCGCCGCCGCGCGAGATGTCGCGCGAGAGCACCGGGCCCTCGTACCGATGGGCTGGTCCCGCCATTTCGTGGCGGTTGGCAGCCGTTTGCGGCGGTCGGTGGACATCCACGCAGCCCGAGGACACGAGCGCGCCCACCACCAAACCCAAGCACCCCGCTCTCGAGTCCACTTCGAACCCCCTTGTATCGGTCTGCCTCGAGCAGACCCGTTCGGGTGAGTCTACCCGCGAGAGCAGTCGTTGAATACGGTCACGGAGTATTCGGCGTCACGACGGGAAAGTGAGGGCTGCGAATCGGCGACTGAACCTGTTATCTCTCGCTCATGAATCGTGTGCTCCTCTCGTGGTGTGTGACCGTCGGCATGGGCTTGGTGGGCTGCTCGCAACCTGCCAACACGCACGGGGCAGCAACGGAAGGCGTCGAAGAAGCCACCGGCGTGGGGGGTGCCGCTGCGCCTGCGTCCGGTGCGTCGCCAGAAGTTGCTCCCGTGGCGTTGGCGGAAGGCGAGCAAGCGTTCGGTGCTCCGCTCGTGGGGGACCGCGTCGCGGTCGCGCTCAGCGCGGTCATCGACGACCCCGAGGCCTACACGGGCCAGGTGGTGCGCACCGAGGGCGAGATCAGCGCGGTGTGCCAGGCCATGGGCTGCTGGATGGAGCTTCGCGACGCGCAGGCGCGCGCCGTGCGTGTGCCCATGGCAGGGCATTCGTTCTTCGTGCCGCGCGATGTCAGCGGCCGGCGCGCGCTGGTGGAGGGGCCGCTGCGGGTGCGTCCGCTGAGCGTGGCCGAGCGCGAGCACCTGGCCGCTGAAGGGGCCACGGCCACCGACGTGGGTCTCGAGCTGAGCGCCACCAGCGTGGTGGTGCGCGCGCCCGCAGCGCCGAGCGCCACGCTGTAGCCGAGACCGAACACCGAGGAGTCCCCATGAAACCCACCCCCAAAGGCTGGCCGCGCTTCTCGCAAGCGGTCTACTACCGAGACGCCGGCGCCGCCATCGACTGGCTGGCGAGCACCTTCGGCTTCGAGGTCCGCTTGCGGATCGAGGGCGAGAACGGAAGGATCGCGCACTCCCAGCTCACCTACGGTGAAGGCCTCGTGATGGTCGGCAGCTCCGGCCGGCACGACGACGGCAAGGAGGCCTGGCAGGCCTCACAGAAGAGCCCGGTCGAGCTCGGCGGCGCCAACACCCAGTCCCTCTGCGTGTTCGTGGACTCGTGACCGACCCTCGCGACCTCGCGCGGCGCCTCGAGCAGACGCAGTGGGACACCTTCTGGGTCCCTTCGGACTGCACCGTCATCGACCGGCGCGAGCTGCTGATGCTCGCGTGTCCGAGCGGGGCCGAGTACCTCAACGTCGTCCTGCGCATCGATGATACCGCATCGCTTCCGAACCTGCTTGCCGAAGTGGCGCGCGCGCACGCGGGCCGCGACTCACGCGTGCATGTGGCCGAGCGTCAGCGCGAGCACCTGGTCCCCGCGCTGCGGGACGCGGGTTACGAGGTGACCTCCGAGCACCACGGCTACGTCCGCGACACGAGCCTCGCCGCGCCGAAGACCGAAGCGACCTGCGAGCGTGTGACCGACATGGACGGCCTCTTGGCCTGGGAGCGTGTGAATGAACTCGCCTTCGGTCCCGGCAATACCAGCACCCATGCACAGCGTGAGCACTACCTCGCGCAGTGCGCAGACCCTGGCGGTCGCGTGCACCGCTTCCTGTCCCGCATCGATGGTGAACCCGCGGCGGCAGGCGGCATGACGCTCTTCCCCGCGCTCGACTTGGCGTTCTTGTGGGGCGGCGGCTC
>CAZEAA010000420.1:0-1408 GCA_964510015.1 uncultured Sandaracinaceae bacterium | reverse complement strand
GGCAGCGTGTCGAAGCTGACGAAGTAGCCGCCCTCGGGCTTGGTCCAGGTGCCCATGCCGGTGCCCGCGATCTCCTTGTCGAGCGCGGCCAGCACCGCGTCGAAGCGCGGCCCCAGCAGCTTGGCGTGGCCGTCCATGTGCGCGAGCAGGCCCTCGGCGTCCTTGAGGAAGCGCGTGTGACGCAGCTGGTTCACCTTGTCGGGGCCGATGGTGGTCTTGCCCAGGTGCTTGGTGATGACGGCCAGGTTTGCCTTGGACGCGCCCATGAACGCGAGGCCGGCGCCCGCGAAGGTGATCTTGGACGTGGAGCCGAAGATCAACACGCTGTCCTCGGTGCCGTGCTTGCGGCACGCGTCCATCACGGAGGCGAGGGCGGGCGCGCCACGGTGCAGCGCGTGCACGGCGTAGGCGTTGTCCCAGAACACGCGGAAGTTCGGCGCCGCGATCTTGCCGAGCTGGGCGATGCGGTCCACCACGGCGTCCGAGTAGACGATGCCGCTCGGGTTCGAGAAGCGCGGCACGCACCACATGCCCTTGATGGACTGGTCGGCCTTCACCAGGCGCTCCACCTCGTCCATGTCGGGGCCGTGCTCGTTCATGGCCACGGGGATCATCTGGATGCCCAGGTCCTCGCAGATGGCGAAGTGGCGGTCGTAGCCGGGCACGGGGCACAGGAACTTGATGTCGCCCTCGTTCCGCCACGCGCTGCCGGCTCCGGACGGACCGTACATCCACGCGAAGAGCGCCGACGTGTGCATTAGCGTGAGGCTGGCGTTGCCGCCGATGAGCACCTCGCTCGGCTGCACCTGAAGCACACCCGCGAACAGCTCGCGCGCCTCGGGCAGGCCCTCGAGGCCGCCGTAGTTGCGGGTGTCCGTGCCATCGGCCGCCTTGAAGTTGCCGGCCAGGATGCCGTCGAGCGAGTCCGACAACGCCAGCTGGGCGCCGCTCGGCTTGCCGCGGGTCATGTCGAGCGCGAGCCCCTTGGCGCGGAACTCCGCGTACTGGGCAGCGAGGGCAGACTCTTGGGCGACGAGGGCTTCACGGGACGGACGGGTCACGGCGGCGGGTTCCTTCTGGGGTGGAGGCGGCGCAACCATAGCGCGCCTTTGGCCCCGCGCATCAGGACGCGTCGCGGGGCCAGCCTGCTACGCTGTGGCCATGTCCATCCTGCTCCGGGCCCTTGGCACTGCCGTGCTCGTCTTCGTGGCCCTCTACGTCGTCATGGACCTGGAGCTCACGAACCGCCGCGAGCTGGCGCTGGCGCTCCGCGCACGCGGGGAAGCGGTCACGGCGCACATCGCCACACACGAGAGTGGCACGCGCGGCAGCTGCAACATGGCGCTCGCGGGGGTGACGGCCGCGGGCCGGGCGTTCACCGCGCGCGACTTCCAATCCGGGGACTGCA
>CAZEAA010000419.1:0-5328 GCA_964510015.1 uncultured Sandaracinaceae bacterium | reverse complement strand
GTCGATGACGATGATGTCCACGGCACCCGAGCGCACCAGCGTGTCCGCGATCTCGAGGGCCTGCTCGCCGTGGTCCGGCTGGCTGACCAGCAGCTCGTCCACGTTCACCCCCAGCTTGCGGGCGTACTGCGGATCGAGCGCGTGCTCCGCGTCGATGAACGCCGCCACACCGCCCCGCTGCTGGCACTGCGCGATGGCGTGCAGCGTCAGAGTGGTCTTACCGCTGGACTCCGGCCCGTAGATCTCGATGATGCGGCCACGCGCATAACCACCCACCCCGAGCGCGATGTCGAGCGAGATGGAACCGCTGGGCAGCGCCGGAATCTCCTCGGCAACCTTGTCCCCGAGCTTCATGATGGCGCCCTTGCCGAAGCTCTTTTCGATGGAGCCGAGGGCAAGTTCGAGGGCTTTGTCGCGGTTGGTGTCTTGGGCCATGGCTCTGCGTTTCTCCTGAACAGCTGTTTAGTGCACGAGTCCGGGGCTGACAAGAAAAAAGAGCCGCGGGGTTCGTTCGGGCAGTCCTACCTCGGCCCTGTGACACTTCCCGAGCGAGTCGGAGTCGTGGGCTCCTGCGTCACGGAAGCTTCGTTGTTTTGGGGGATTTGGCCACCCCGGCTTTAAAGCCGGGGTGGCCAAATGCATTGAAACAATGCGCCCTCGCGCGCCACGGACACAGCACCCCAATTGAAGACGCCCGCAGCTACGCGGGCGTCCTCAGTCTTCCAAAGCCCCGCGACCTCAGATCGTCGCGAACGCCTCGAGCGGGATCTCGTTCGCGCTCTGGTCCGCGCTCGCGATCACCTTGGCCCGGCTCGGCACCAGCGGCAGCACGCTCTGCGCGAAGTAGAGCGCCGCGTACTTCTTGCCCGTGTAGAACGCGCGGTCCGGGTGCGTCTCGCTCAGGCCCTCGATCTTCTCGAGGCCCAGCGCGGCCTGCTCGAGGAGCAACCAGCCGATGGCCAGCTCGCCCATGATCTCGAGGAAGCGCTCGGAGTTGAGCGGGATGTTCTGCATCTGGCCGCCCTGGAACCACTGCAGGAACTGCATCACGCACTGGCCCACGGCCCCGTGCGCGCGCTGCAGCTGACCCACGGCGTCGCCCAGCACCGGGTGCGCCTTGTTGGCGTCGATGAACTTCTGGATGTCACCGAGGAAGGCCTTGGTGTTGGCGCCGCCGCCCTGACCCAGCTTGCGGCCCACGAGGTCCATCGACTGGATGGCGTTGGTGCCCTCGTAGATGCTGAAGATCTTCGAGTCGCGCAGGCACTGCTCCACCGGGTGGTCCTGCAGGTAGCCGTGGCCGCCGTAGGTCTGCACGGCGGTCTCGCACACGCGGAAGCCCTGGTCGGTGCTGTAGGCCTTCACGATGGGCGTGAGCAGGTCGATCTGGCCCTTGTGGTAGGCCGCCGACGCGTCGTCCGCGCCGCCGATGACCAGCGCGCGGTCGCTGTGCATGGACAGCTTCACGATCAGCGCGCGGATGCCCTCGACCTTGGCCTTCATCTCGAGCAGGTCGCGGCGCACGTTCGGATGCTCGACGATGGCCACGCGGTCCGCCGTGGCGTCCTTGAAGTCCTTGGTGCTCGAGCCCTGCTTGCGCTCGCGAGCGTACTCGAGGGCGTTCAAGTAGGCGGTGCTGGCCACGCTGAGGCCCTGGATGCCCACGCCGATGCGCGCGAAGTTCATCATCTTGAACATCTGCGGCATGCCCTGGTTCTCGACGGTGCCGACCAGCTCGCCCACGCAGGCGTTGTTGTCACCGAAGTTGAGCACGCAGGTGGCCGAGCCGTTGATGCCCATCTTGTGCTCGATGCTGGGCACGGTGATGTCGTTGGTCTGACCGAGCGAGCCGTCGTCGTTCACCCGCACGCGCGGCACGATGAAGAGCGAGAGGCCCTTGGTGCCGGGGCCCGCGCCCTCGATGCGCGCGAGGCACAGGTGGATGACGTTCTCGGCGAGGTCGTGGTCGCCGCCCGAGATGAAGATCTTGGTGCCGCGGATGTTGTAGGTGCCGTCCGCGTTCTTGGTGGCCGAGGTGCTGGCGATGCCCACGTCGGAGCCCGCGTGCGGCTCGGTGAGGCACATGGTGCCGCCGAACTTGCCCACCATCATGGGCGCCACGTACTTCTTGCGCTGCGCGTCGGTGCCGAAGTGCTGGATGACCTCGGCCGCGCCCATGGACAGGCCCGGGTACATGGCGAACGCCGTGTTGGAGCCGCTGATCATCTCTTCGGACAGCGCCGAGAGGGTGAAGGGAGCGCCCTGGCCACCCATCTCGACGGGGGCCGCGAGCGTGCGCCAGCCGGCCTCGAAGACCTTGTCCCAGGCGTTCTTGAAGCCGTCGGGCGTCTTCACGCGGCCGTCCTCGATGCGACAGCCCTGCTGGTCGCCGATCTGGTTCAGCGGGCCGGTGACCTCGCAGGCGAAGCGGTAGACCTCGCTGAGGACCATCTTGCACTGGTCTTCGTCCCACTCCGCGAAGGGACCCTTGCCCAGCACGTCCTGCAGGTTGAACTGCTCGAAGAGCAGGAACTGGAAATCACGAAGGTCGGCCTTGTAACGGTTGATCGCGTGCGCTGCCACGGTCGCCTCCACTCGGAGCCAAGTCCGAAGGGTTTTCGAAGGGGGTTGATTACACTGGGCGCCCAGGAACGGTGCGTCCGCGTAATGAAGGGAATCTTGTCTCAGCATGCGCGACCGTCAAGGCAAGCGCCGCAAGAAATGAATGAAGCTTCAGTGTGGAGCGGTCGTAGTATGGCGTGCACGCCATGTCCGTTGCCCGTTGCCAGAACTGTGGTGCCCCGCTGGAGCTCGCCGACGGCGCGCGCCGGGCACGTTGTGGATACTGCCAGCACGACCAGGACGTGTCTGCCCTGGTGAAGGCCGTGGCCGCCCCCGCGGCGCCTCCCTCCGCTGGGAGCCGCTACCGCAGCGGGCAGCCGGTGCTGTGCGAGTGGCGTGGCCAGTGGTGGCCCGCGAGCGTGCTCGAGGTGCTGGGCGACGACCTCTACTCGATTCACTACGACGGCTACTCGAGCTCGTGGGACGAGACCGTGAACGCGAGCCGGCTGGCGTTGCGATCCGCGAAGGTCCCGCGGGCGGCGCGTGCCAGCTCGAGCCTCGTGGTCGGTGTGGTCGTCGTGGCGGTCATCGTGGTGGTCGGGCTGGCGACCGCAGTGATGTTCCGTGGGGTCTCGTCCTCGCCCTCGCGGTCGGCCACGTCGGCGCCGGCGGTGTACGCCGCTCCGGGGCAGCTGGTCCTCGGGCAGGCCGTGGTGGTGCGGTGGAGCGGGCAGTGGTGGAACGCCACGGTCATCGGCCTGCACGCCGACGGCCGCGTGCGCGTCCACTACGACGGCTGGGCGTCGACCTGGGACGAAGACGTGACCCTCAATCGCGTCGGCCTCCGTTAGGAGGCCGTGAGCCAAACCTGCGCTAGCAGCTCGGTTCAGCGCAGTCCGGTGCGGCGCTGCGCGAACACCCCGATGTCCTCGATGGCCTCGCGCGCCACGGGCAAGAGCGGCGCGAACACGTGGAACGCGTGGATCATGTCCGGGAAGACCTGCAGCGTGACGTCCAGGTGCTGGTCACGCGCGCGCTCGGCGAGGTGCAGCGCGTCGTCGAGCAAGCCCTCGGCCGCGCCCACGTGGATGAGCAGCGGCGGCAGGCCGTGCAGGTCCGCGTGGATGGGCGCAGCCAAGGGGTTGCGCAGGTCACGCGGCGAGACGAAGCGCTTCGCGTACTGCTGGAGCGCGTAGCGGCTCACGAAGTCGTAGCGACGGTTGTCGTCGAGGCTCCGGCCCCTCCCTTCGAGGTCCACCCACGGCGACACCACCGCGAGGCCCGCAGGCAGCGGCTCGCCATCGTCGCGCAGCGAGAGCGCCGTGCTGAGCGTGAGACCGGCGCCGGCCGACTCGCCCGCGATGACGATGTGCTCGGGGCGGATGCCCTGCTCCCGCACGAAGGCGTACACCGCGCGCGCGTCTTCCAGCTGCGCCGGGAATGGATGCTCGGGCGCCAGCCGATACGCCGGCGCCAGCACACGCATCTTGGACGCATGGCAGATGCGGCAGATCAGATCCCGGTGAGAGCGCAGCGACCCGATGCTGTAGCCCCCGCCGTGGAGGTAGGTGAGCACGCGCTCGCGATCGCTGTCTTCCGTCTCGAACCACATGCTCGGGATGGGCCCGCGCGCCGACGGCACCTGCACGTCGGTCATCTGGGTCTCGCGCATCACGCGCGTCTCGGGCCGGGGCGGGTCCGTCACCGCGCGCTGCCACGCGAGCGGCATGAACGTGGACGCGTTGGACGAGCGCTGCAGCACCGTGGCCACCACCTCGAGGTCTTCGTTCCACGTGGGGCGCAGCGGCCCGAACACCGCGCGGCGCGCGCGCACCACGGGGCGGACGCCGTCCATCAGCTTGCGAATCAGGTTCATGGGCGCGCAGCGTAGCAGCCGCCATTGGTGTCGAGCACGGCGCTCGACAGGCTGCCGCGCGCAGGGCCGCGCGTGCTACACGACCCGGATGGCCAGCGCCCACGACCACTCACACGACCACGACAAAGAGTTCCTCTCCCGGAACCACCGGCTCTACATCGGCCTCGCCGCGGTGTTCGTGTCGAGCTTGTTGGTGGGCGACCTGATCGGCGGGAAGTTCGTGCGCGTGCTGGGGCACACCATCAGCGCGGGCACCTTCGTGTTCCCCGTCACGTTCGTGATGACCGACATCATCAACGAGTTCTACGGCAAGAAGGGCGCGCGCTTCGTCACGTTGGTGGCGATGATGATGGTGATCTACGCGTTCCTCATCCTGCAGGTGGCCATCCGCGCGCCCATCTCGGCGGACTCGCCCATCCCGCAAGCCGCGTTCCAAGGCGTCTTCGGCATCGGCGTGGTGCTCTTCGTGTCGTCCCTGACCGCGTTCTTGATCGGCCAGCTCTGCGACATCTACGTGTTCCACACCCTGCGCGGCATCACCGCGTCGAAGCACCTCTGGCTGCGCGCCACGGGCTCCACCGCCATCTCGCAGCTGGTGGACACCGTGGTCATCAACGTGGGCCTGCGCTATGGCGGCTCGGGCATGGAGTTCGACCTGGTGGACGTGATCGTGAGCTCGTACGTGCTGAAGCTGGTGATCGCGGTGTGCCTGACGCCGGTGATCTACGCGCTGCACGGGTTCGTGCACCGGCTGCTGCACGTGGAGCGGCTGTCGCTGGTGGAGATGGGCGAGGCGAAGAGCTCCTAGCCCGCCATTCACGCACGTAGACGTGGGCGTCTATCGACTGGTCACAAGTCCGACGGGAAGACTTCGATGGCGAAGCGCCGAG
>CAZEAA010000418.1:0-5341 GCA_964510015.1 uncultured Sandaracinaceae bacterium | reverse complement strand
GGCCTGCACGATGCGTACCCCGAGGTTGCGTTGCCGTTCGTCCACCCGTGCAGGTGTACCACGCCACCCGCGCTAACCGGCCACCAAGCGCGGCAGACCGAAGCGCGAGGGCTTGCGCTCCCGATGCTCCTTCGCCGCCAAGCGCGCCGCGACGATGCCGCTCGCCAAGCACGGGACCACGCCGGGGCCCATGACGCCGGCGCCCGCGTGATAGAGGCCCTCGAGCGGACCCTTCGGCTTGTAGGCGCTCAGCGCGAACTGCTCGGGCACCGCCGCGGGACCGTAGATGGCGCCGTCGACCGCGCCCGCGAAGTGGATGTTGGTGACTGGCGTGGACACGTCCTTCACCGCCACGTCGCCCACCAGCCCGGGCCAGCGGCGCTCCACCGACGCGAGCAAGCGGTCGCCCAGCTCGTCCTTGAAGGCCTCGTACTCCTCGGGGCGCTTCATCGACTTCGAGTCCGCCCACTTGGCGAACGGCGCGAAGGGAGCGAGGGTGACCACCTCGAGCGTGGAGCAGCCCGCCGGGGCCATGGTGCCCGTGTCGTCCTTCAGTGAATTCGGCGAGAGGAAGAAGGCGAAGTCGTCCGAGAGCCGCCCCTCGCACGCGGCCCCGAAGGCGGCCTCGATGTCCCAGGTGGGGTAGTCCCACACGTTGAAGGCGCCCATGCCGTGGTTACGCAGGTCGCGCTCGAGCCCGAGGAACAGGCAGATGCTGCCCACGGACGGAACCGTCTTGTTCACCTTTCGCAGCATGCCGCTGGGCAGCGCGGACGCGGGCAGGAAGCGGCCGTAGGTGAGCTTGGGATCCACCGCCGAGATCACCACGTCGGCGTCGATGCGCTCGCCGTCGTCCAGGGTCACGCCCGTCACGCGGCGCCCCTCCACGTTGATGCGCGCCACCTCGGCTCGGCGTCGGTACACCGCGCCCTCCGCGCGACCACGCTCCACCAGCGCGTCACGCAACGTGCCACTGCCTCCGCGCGGGAAGTACGACCCGTCGATGAAGTGCAGGAACACCGCCACGCCGAGGATGGCGGGTGCGCGGCTGGGCGGCAGGCCGTAGTCGCCACACTGCGCGGCGAACACGGCACGCACGCGCGGGTTGCTGAAGCTCTGCGCCAGCAACTCACTGAACGTGCGGCGGTACCAGAGCGCGGCGATGGGCAGGCCCTTCAGGCGGCGCGGGTCACGGCCGCGGCCGTTCATCAGCGCGTGCAGCCCCGCGAGCTTCTGGATGAACGCGTCGATCTCCCGCTGGTCGGCGGGGAAGAGCGCCACCACCCGGTCGCGAAAGCGGTCGAGGCCTACGGGGATGGCCAGCTCGAAGTCGGGGAAGCGCAGCACGTCGAAGCCGTCCGGGTCCATGGGGCAGAACAGCTCCCCGGCGTCCAAGCCCACGCGCCGCAGGAGCCGATGCAGGCCTTCTCCCGGCGCGGCCTGACCGACGTAGTGGACCCCGGGGTCGAAGTGGTAGTGGCGGCGCGAGAACGGGTTGAGGAACCCACCGAGCTGCTTGCCGCGCTCGAGCGCCGTGACCTCGAAGCCCTCTTGGGCGAGCGTCACGCTGGCGGTGAGTCCGCCCGCGCCCGTACCGATGACCACTGCTCGCTTCGCCATGCGCTGCTCCGTTCGTGAGCGCGGTCGCTATGTAAGCGCCGCATACTTGTCCGTGAGCATTGCTTACATTCGCCCGGCGTGCAACAGGAAAGGCGAATGACCGAGCGCTACCACCACGGCGACCTGCGCGACGCGCTGCTCACGGCCGCGACCGACATGCTGAGCGAGACGGGGCCCCGCGGGCTCTCTCTGCGCGAGGCGGCTCGGCGAGCGGGGGTCAGCACGGGGGCGCCGTATCGCCACTTCAAGGACAAGGACGAGCTGCTCACGGCGCTGGCCACGCGCGGCTTCCTGTCCCTCGACGCAGCGCTGCGCGCGGTCGTGGAGGAGCACGCGGACCGCGTCCCACCCCTGGAGCTGCTGCGCCGCCTGGGCGTGGCCTACGTGCAGTTCGCGGCGCGCGAGCCGGCGCTCTTTCGGCTGATGTTCGGTGAGTTCGCGCCCCGCATGGACGACTCCGCCGTGCTGGGGGACGCCGTGCGTCTCGCGGGCAGTCACCTGCCCCGCGCCGCTCAAGCCGCACAGGCCGACCTGGGTGAGGCCTCGACCGAAGACATCACGCTGCTGGCCTGGTCGGTGGTGCACGGCCTGGCTTCGCTTCATCTCGATGGTCACCTGCGCGCGTTCGACCATACGGGCGACACGAGCGGCACCGCGCTGGCAGAGCGCGTCACCCGAGCGCTGACGGCCGCCATCTCGGGTGCGACGTCGCGCTGATCGCGGTCACCCCAGGCGCGCCACGAACGCGAGCAGGAGACGCGTGAACTCCTCCTCGGCCTCGAGGTTCGAGAGGTGCCCCGCTCCTGCGAGCACGTGCAGCGTGGCGTTGGGGATGTGGTCCACCAGCAGCTCGGCCAGCGCCGGTGGGGTCACCACGTCTTCGGCGCCGGCGATCACCATGGTGGGCACACGGATCTCGCTCAGGCTCGCGACCTGATCCGTGCGCGTGGCGATGGCCACCAGGGCAGCCGCGATGCCGGCTTCGGTCTCGCTCCGCGTGAGCTCGGTGAGGCGCTCGGCCACCTTGGGGACCATGCTCCTCGTGCGCGGAGACAGCTGCTTCTCCAGCTGCGCGGCCACGAACGCCACGGCGCCGTCACGGTGGAGCGCGCGCAGGCCGTCTGCGCGTCCCAGCTTGCCCTTGTCCGCGTCCGCGGCGGCTTGCGTGTTGGCGAGCACCAGCGCGTGCACCCGCTCGGGCGCCCGGGCCACGGCGCGCAACGCCGCGTAGCCACCCATCGACAGGCCCACGAGCACGCACTTGGCGATGCCCAAGTGGTCGAGCAGCGCGAGCAGGTCGTCCACGGTGTGCTCGAGCATGTAGGCCGTGGTGTCCTCCTTGCGCGTGCCGAGGCCGCGCGCGTCGAAGGCGATGAAGCGCGCGCGTCCTCGCAGGGCCTCGCGCTGCTGCACCCACATCTCCGAGTGATAGGGGAAGGCGTGCAGGAAGACGACAGGCAGCTGGGGCGCGTCGCCGTCATCGATGAAGGAGAAGGGGAGAGCCATTCATCCTGAGTAGCAGCTCCGGCGCCACCCGTGTCAGGCCTCTCGCGCTCAGCCCTCACTCGGTGACACCGCCGGCACGAGCACACGCAGGCTCCGGGGGACGCACACCACCTCGAAGGGCGTGGTGCCCACCTGCTCGCCGTCCACCATCACGGGCATGGGCTCCGCGGTCTGCACTCGGATGCGCGGCACGCGGAAGTGGGCGACGTTCTCACGGTCTGCCGGTAGCCCCGCCAGCGCACGGGTGACCAGGTGCATCCCGGTCAGCAGTGTCTCGGCCAGCCCCGTCACCGACACCAGCGTGACAGCGAGCAAGCCGTCATCCGCGTGCGGCTCGCCGGGGCCACGGGCGAGGAACGTGGTGGCGGGCGCCAGGTTCGCCACCGTGACGGCGCTGGCCTCGCAGCGGATGGCGTCGTCGTCGGTGCCGATGAAGATCTCGAAGGGCGTGCTGGTGGCGCTGAGCGTGAGCCCCTTGAACGCATAGGCCAGCTTGCCGAAGGCCTGCTTGGCCTCGTCGGGCGTCTCCGTGATGGCGTCCGCGTGCAGCCCCACGCAGGCCATCAGCACCATGGTTCGGTCGGCCACGGTGGCGGTGTCGATGAGGTGTGTCTCGCCTCCGATGATCACCGCGCAGGCTTCGTCGCGCCCCACGGGGATGCCGAGGCTCGTGGCGATGGAGTTTCCGGTGCCGCGCGGGATGATGCCCAGCGACACGTCACTGCGACCCACCGCCACCGACGCGGCCGCGGAGACCGTGCCGTCACCTCCGGACGCCACCAGCACATCCGCGCCTTGGGCGAGCGCGGCTCGGGCGAGCGAGACGGGGTCGTGCTGCGCGGAGACCTCGAACGTGGACACGTGAAAGTGCGGTTC
The DNA here is from genome assembly GCA_964510015.1 of uncultured Sandaracinaceae bacterium. GTDB lineage: Bacteria > Myxococcota_A > Polyangia > Polyangiales > Houyiibacteriaceae > JADJJE01. The sequence continues at coordinate 1,339 of CAZEAA010000418.1, read as the reverse complement.
GAGCAGGCTGACGATGCTCGCGAGCTCGTCGTCCGCCTGCGATCCGGAACCAGGATTGTGGATGACGCTGAGGCGCTTCATGCGGGGCCTAAGGCGACTCCACGTTCGTCCAGCCGCGCTTGATGTTCTCCGCCAGCATCGCCTCCGCGATGGCGTCGGCCTGCGCGCGGGTGTTGGCCAGCTTCACCTCGCGCTGCAGCGGGTCCTTGCGGCCCGAGCTGTAGTCGGTGAAGTGCACCACGAAGGCCGGGTAGCTGCTGTCGATGGCCTCTTTGTGAGTCTGCAGCACCAGCAGCTTGCGCACGCCGTGCTTGTCGCCCTTGTGCTGGATGTACACCTCCCGCCGCAGGACCTCACTGCGCGGCAGCTGCACGCTCTCCACGCTCGCGTCGAGCGCGTCCACGTGGCAGCGCTCGAGCACCTGCGACACGCGCACGTCGGTGGGGTTCACGCTCTTGTCGTCGCGCACGCGCTCGAACACCGGATGCAGGATGCTGACGCCCTCCACCGGCCTCCGTGCTTCGTAGCCACGCGTGTCGTCGTAGGCCAGCACCATGCGCTCCACCGGGCGCTCGTTCGAGTCCGCGCTCTGCAGGTCGGTCAGCCGCACCTCGATGACCAGCTCCGGGCGCACGAAGCGGAAGAGCGCGCCCGAGCTGCTGGCGTAGCGGTAGTTGGAGGGCACCACGCTGTCCGCCAGGCGTGCGTACAGCGACCGGCGCTGCTCCTCTTCGCCGAGGTTGCCGCACGACCCAATCAGCTGGAGCTGCCCGTTCTCGCGCATCAAGGCGAGCAGCAGCGAGCGCGCTTGTTTTGGCGCGTCCGCGCGCACCGTGAAGCCGATCACCGCGGCGTCCAGCGTGATGTAGGGCTTCAGCTTGAAGATGCGCCCGTCGGTGGGCCGCAGGATGATGCCCTCGCCCTTGCCGTCCGACGCCCACTCGCCGAAGAGGCGCATGGCGTTCTCGCGGTCGTTGACCACCTCGGTCTTGATCGCGGCGGCGCGCTTGCCGCCCTCGAGCCACGTCCGCAGCAGGCCCAGGCGCTCCTCGTAAGCCACGCCGTACATGTCGACGCCTTCGTGCTGCAGCACGTCGAAGGCCGCGAAGCCGAGCCGCTCGGGCGCGTTCTCGGACACGGCGGCGGCCACGTCTCCCACGCGCGGACGGCCGGCCTTGCGCGCGGCGAACAGCTCGCCTGCCAGCACCACCTCGCCCGTCAGGCGCTTGCCCAGCGTGCCGCGGGCTTCCTTCAGCAGCGGCAGGTCGCCGAACATCACGCGGCCGCGCGGGCTCACCAGCACCAGCTCGCCGGCCTTCTGCACCAGGAACCAGAGCTC
>CAZEAA010000417.1:0-5345 GCA_964510015.1 uncultured Sandaracinaceae bacterium | reverse complement strand
GTTCTACTGGATGAACCTTGGCCATGGAGATTTCGGCGCCACGCGCGAGATGTTTGGGCTGCCGGGCACGCTCACGCCTGCAGAGATGGAGTTCACGGACCTGAACGGCGACAACCTCACCGACGTGGTGGTGGTGCAGGGCACTGAGATCCGCTTCGCCCTCAACGCCGACGGCACCGCGTTCGAGCCCATGCAGACCATCACCTCGGCGCAGGTCGAGGGCTCGTTGCTGGAGCGCACCAGCGCCATCTCGATTCGCTTCGCCGACATGAACGGCTCGGGCAGCACCGACGTGGTCTACATCAACGCGTCGGGCATGGTCACGTACGTGGAGCTCTTCCCGGAGCAACCGAACCTCCTGAACCGCATCGACAACGGCATCGGCAAGGTCATCGAGATGGCCTACGGCACCACCGTCTCGCACATGGGCCGCGACGGCGGACCGAGCGCGTGGGAGCACCGGCTGCCGCACGCGATGCAGGTGCTCGAGCAGCTGACCACCTACGACACGCTGAGCCAGGTGCGCCGGATCCAGCGCATGCACTACCGTGACGGCTACTACGACGGCGAGTAGAGCCAGTTCCGCGGCTTCGGCGAGGTGGAGGTGTTCGCCGAGGGCGACGACTCGATGGAAGACGGCCGGAGCGTGCACCACTTCGACCTCGGCGTGAGCGACCGGTATCGACACGGGCTCGTGACCGACAAGCAGGTGGAGAGCGCCGGTCGAGTGCTGTCCACCGAGAGCTACGTGTATGACGACTGCACGCTCGCGCAGATCGCGACGGTGGGCGTGACGAATCCCATCCGCTGGCTGTGCCTCGAGAGCAAGACCACTGTCATCCGGGAGGGCGCGCCGGCGAGCGAGTGGGTCACGCTCCAAGAGACGTACGTCCACGACGGCTACGGCAACCAGACCGAGAAGCATCAGCTGGGCGTCACCGCGGTGGGCGGCGGCGCGTGCACGTCGTGCGAGGGCCGCAGCACCGAGATCCAGGGTGAGCCTTGCGATGCCACCTGCCGCGGCGACGAGATGCACGAGATTCAGCGCTTCATCATCCCGGGCGCCGCGACGGGTGGCCGATGGATCCTGGGGGCTCTGTACCAGACGCAGATGTACGGCGTGGAAGGAAGCGCGCAGGTCACGGATGAGCGCACGTACTACGACGGGCCGGACTTCCAGGGCCTACCGTGGCAGACGCTCGCGCGCGGGACCGTGCGACGCACCGAGGCTCGGCGCGACGCGGGCGGCAGCTACTTCATCCAGAACAGCCGGCTAGCGCATGACGCGCATGGCAACGTCGTGGTGGCGCGCGACCCGAACGGCCACGACACGCGGATGGAGTACGACGCGGACGGCGTACTGCCCACCGCCGAGATGCGGATGTTCGATGACCCAGCCGTGCGCAGCGAGTTCTACGCACTGCGCATGGAGGTGGACTATGACCCGTTGCTCGAGCAGGTGACCACCTCCACCGCGTGGATGCGCATGGTGGGCACCACCAACATGAGCGAACGTCGCGAGACGGCTTACGGCTACGACGAGTACGGCCGCGTGTCGGGCATCGCGCAGCCGGGAGACACGCTCGCCACGCCCACCACGGAGTATGCGTACGACCTAGTCGAGCCAGTGAGCCGCATCATCACGCGCACGCGCACCGTCTCGGGCAGCGCCACACCCGACCTCGAAGCCATCAACTGCGTGGACGGCATGGGCCGCACCGTGCAGAACCGCACGGCCATCGGCGACGGAAGCTATCAGGCAACGGGCTACGTCACCTTCAACACCCAGGGCGAGCCTAGCCGCGTGTACCAGCCCTACCTCGGCACAAGCGCCGCGTGCGACCGAGCCGTGCCAAGCGGCGTGCGTGTGCTGCGCTCGCAGTTTGACGGGACAGGTCGCGTTCTCTCCGTGACCCAGCCGGATGAGAGTGTGTATGGCACCGCGACAACTCTGCGCACGGACTACCTCCCATTACGCATGGTGTCGTACGATGGCGAGGACTTGGATCCGAGCAGCCCTTACGTGCACACGCCCACCGCCACAGTGACCGATGGTCTCGGCCGCACGCTGCGGCTCGAGCGGCTGCTCGCACCCGAGGGCCCACCGGTGGTGATTGCCTTCCGCTACGACGCATTGGGCCGCATTCGGAGCCTGCTGGATGATCACCAGAATGAGCAGTGGCAGGTGTACGACCTTGCGAGCCGCATTGCGGAGGTCACCCACCCGGACAGCGGCATCACCCGCTTCACGTACGACGACGCCAACAACCCGCTCTCCCGCACCGACGCGCGCGGCGTGACGATGCGCTCGAGCTTCGACGAGGCCAACCGCCGAACCGCGTTCTGGGACGAGGCCGATCCGATGGGCACCGTGGCTGAGACCCGTTACGATCGCGACGTGGCCTGCACGGAGTGCACCTATTCGGAGGGCATGGCGGCGAGTGTGTCGTACCCGCTCTTGGACGGCGACCGCGGCGTGGACCGCCTGGTGCGCGACGCGCGCAACCGGCTGGTGACCACCCACTCGCTGCGCGAGGGCGTGCGCTACACGGTGAGCGACGGCTTCGACAACGCCAACCGCGTCACCACGAGCACCTACCCAGGGGGCTACGAGGTGCCACGCAGCTACGACGGCCTGTCGCGCGAGCGCAGTATCCCGGGTCTGGTCACGTCGGTGTCCTTCACACCAGAGAACCTGCCGCGCACCACGCGCTTCGCTAACGGCACCGAGACTACCCGCACCTACGACGCGCGCCTGCGCTTGGGCACCCTGAGCACCAGCCTCGGCACCGAAGAACTCCAGGCCTACAACTACACCTTCAACCGCGCTGACCATTTGGTCACACTCGAAGACAACCGCCCAGCCGGCGGGCTCGAAGCCACCAGCGCCGGCCGCTTCGAATACGACGCGCTCTACCGTCTGACCACCGCGCACCTCGACGAGGGCCGCGCCACCGCCGAGTCGCTCGTCTACACCTACGACACCATCGACAACCTGGTGGAGAAGCGCTCTGACCGCGACCGCGAGAGCCTCATGCACCTGGGAGAGCTGCGCTATGGGCAAGACGGCACTGGCGCGGGCCCGCATGCCGTGTCCAGCATCTCAGACGAGGCCGCAGGAGGCGCGCAGACCTACACCTATGACGCCGCGGGCAACATGCTCACTCGCGAAGGCCTGCTCAACACTTGGGACTTTATGGGCCGGATCAGCGCTGTCGAACGCCAGGACGGCGGAGACCGCGTGGCCCGCTTTGCCTATGGCGCCACCCGCGACCGGGTGGTCAAGGAAGAGAACGGCCAGCGCACTCATTACCTTCGCCCCGATGTCGAGGTCCGCGACGGCATCGTGACGGTCTACGTGAGCGTCAACGGCGAGCGTGTGGCGCAGGTGCAGCGCGCCGACCTGGCCAGCAGCACCCACTCGGACGGGGCTCCTGCGGGCGGTGACGGGCAAGTGACCGCAGCCGACGCATGGGTGGTCCACGCCAACCAAGCGGGCGTGGCCGGCGTGCCGGCGGTGACCAGCGAACGGAGCGTCAGCGACACACTGCGCAGCGCCGCACGGCGCTTGCTGCTCGCGGGCGACGGAGTGGTGGAGTTCTGGCACGGCGACCACCTCGGCAGCGTGGCGCTATCTACCGATGAAGCTGGCGGAGTGGTGCAAAGGATTGAGCACTACCCCTACGGTCATCCCCGTGCCCAGTCTGCACACCTGCCTGAGCGCAGCTACACCGGCCAGGAGCGGGATGAGGCCACTGGACTGAGCTACCACTCCGCGCGATACCTGGATACGCGTCTCGGGCGGTGGACTGCATCCGACCCGCTCTTCGCGAGCGTCACCGATCGTTCGACCGCCTCTGCACGTTCCGCCAGCAACCCGTTTGGCTACGTGGCGTGTTCTCCCCTGCAGTTCGTGGACCACGAAGGCACCGACCTGCGTCTAGCTGCATCGGTGAGCCGCCGCGAGATGCGCCAGGTGCGTCGCAGGCTTCGGACGATGACGAACGATCGTATCAGTGTCCGCCGAGCCGACGATGGAACATGGGATGTATCAATTCGACGACACCGAGGTGGTCACCAAGTTGAAGGAACACGACTTGTTAGAGACCTTGAGAACGCTCACGATCGCTCCGGCAACCCGCTCACGATCACGATCGATGTGGCCTATGGACTCAGTGGCGGCAGTACAGCTGAGCCGACATCGCGTCCCAACGATACCAATGGACAAGGATCCGGTGCGCTCATTCGGTTCGATCCGACTTTCAGTCTGACGGCCGACGTGCGCGGACAATTACCTGGGTCGCGCGCGGTGGGTCGAGGTGACGTGCCAAACTGGGCCATACTTGCGCACGAACTCATTCATGCCCACCATTATGTGCAAGGGAATGTCTCCCGCGTCCGTCAAGCGAACACCTGGACCGATGCTAGCGGCGTTCCGCAGACTCAGCTTGCTTCCACGGAGGAGTACCGAACCATCGGACTTCCCGGGTTCGCGTCGGCAAACGACATCACCGAACATCGGCTTCTGACGGAACGTAGCCGGTATGCCCTTCCCCGCAATCGCAGGCTGGCGGATCGCCTGCGTCTGGCTCACTGATGAATCCCAAGACCATTTTCAATGCTGTCACTATGCTGTTTCTCGCGGGGTGTGGAGGAGCGTCGCCATCTATGGCGGACGACCCTCGTGTTGATCGCCAGTGTGAGGCGATGGCGCTTTTGGGTGAACGAACCACGGTGGTGTTGCCTGTTTCTTCGGCGTCTACGATGGTGCCGAGCTTTGACTATCTTCGCGTCATCGGAAGAATCGTGGAATCTGGGTTGTCATGCACCAGCGAGGATGGAATCGGGGGTGTCCACGACGTGCCGTCATTTGGGAATTCGGTTGTCCAAGTGTTTGATTCAACGGACGTGTCTGCTTCTGTAACAATAGTTTTGCAGGCGCCGCGACATGTTCCGTTTCTCTGCACTGAGTACGTCGTCGAGGATGGATGTGGTTCCGTCTGGAGCGGATCTGTCGACATTCAGCGCGGATGCATCGCTAATCTTGAAGTGAACTGCACATCATCACCGAGGTGAGTCGCGGGTGCTCTCCGACCGAAGACCGACAGGAGGTAGACGGGCTCCTCGGTGGGACCCGTCATCTACGCAGGATGAGCCGCGCGGTGTGCCAGGCCCGCCCTCCGTGTTAGCGGCGGCGCGGCCCGCGAGAGTCTTGGGTTGCGGCCTCCACCCGCCTCCGCTCCCGCGCCTCTTCAGCCCGCTTCACCCGCGCCTCGTGCTCTTCCAACCGCCCCAGCCCCACGCGCGCCGTCTCGCGGATGATCTCGCGCAGCGCTTCATCCGGC
>CAZEAA010000416.1:1481-5352 GCA_964510015.1 uncultured Sandaracinaceae bacterium | reverse complement strand
GATAATGTCCCCCCCTTCGGGAGGGACTGGGCCTCGCTTGCTCCCCCTGCGCTGGAGACTCCTTCCCACCTCACCAGCGCGTCGACCTCGAGATCACCCCTCATCCATGGATCGATGGGTGCGCCTCGGCGGATGTGGAGCGGGTGGTGCGGTTCGAGCGGACTGGGGTGAGTTCGTCGCCGTCGCCGTCGCCGTCGCCGTCGCCGTCGCCGTCAACGACCACGACTACGTCGACGTCAACGTGGACGTCGGTGTTGTCGTTGGCTTTGGGTTAGGGCGCAGCCGGGGCCGGCGCGATGTACGGGACCAGCAGCACGTGGTCCACCTCGATGCGCTGGCCCTCGGGCGCGGAGATCACAGCCGCTGCACTCGGTCCCACCAGAGAACTCCGCGGGACGCGCATGCGCATCTCGCGCCAGTCGGAGGCCACCTCGCCTTGCAGCACGGGCAGGGGCTCGCCGCCGCGCGGGGTGATGGTGAGGGTGATGGGGAAGGGGGCGCCTTCGCCCACGCGACGCACGCGCAGGATGACCACGATCTCGCTCGGCGTGCCGGCGGCGTCCGCTCCGGCTTCGAGGGCGCGCACGCTCGCGGGCAGCGCCAACGTGAGGTTCATGACGTTGGCCTGCGAGGCACAGGTGGTGCGCGCCTGATAGTCCCAGTCGCGCAGGCGCGGGTGCTCCTGGCACTCCACCACGCTGCGGTTTCGCCGCGTGCTGGCGCGGTCGGGGTCCACGCCGCCCACGAGGCCCAATCGCAGCGCGTTCAAGCGCACGAGTGACTCGGGCGCCGACGTAAGCTCGGCCTCTTGCCCGGTGAGACGCAGCAGCAGCGGCAGGGCGCGCTCGTCTTCGAGCTGACCGAGGCTGCGGGCCACGCCGTCGCGCACGTTGGAGCGCGTCTCCCAGTCCAGGATGTCCACCAGGTAGCTGTAGGCGCGCAGGTCGCCCAGGTGCCCGAGGGCCACGATGGACAAGTGCCGAAACCGGAACTCGGTGAGCAGCTCGATCAGCGGCTCGAGCGCGATGGGGTTCTGCAGCCGCCCGAGCCAGCGCACCGACTCCTCGCGCTCGTAGACGTCGGTGGTGAGCCGCAGGGTGTCCAGCAAGCCGGGCACGGCGTCCGGGTCGCGCAGGCGGGCGAGCGAGACGGCGGCGCGCGTGCGAAGGTCGGCGTCCTCCACGTGCACCAGGCGCCGCAGCGCGTCCCGCGCGCGGGGGTCGTACAAGCGCCCCAGCGAGATGGCCGACTCGGCAGCGACCAGCGCGTCGTCGTCCGTGAGCGCCGCCACCAGCGCCGGCTTGGAGCGGTCGTCGGAGAGGCGACCGAGGGTCTGAGCGGCTTCGCGCCGCTGCTCGCGTGGCGCGCTCACGTCCGCCAGCAGCGCGTGCAGGGGCTCCACGGCGCGGCGGTCGTTCATGCGTCCCCACGCCAGGGCCTGCTCGTGCGGGCTGAGCGGCGTGGTCACCCCCTGCTGCTGGAGCGAGTCGATGAACGCGTAGATCTCGCCGCGCAGCCCTTCGATGCGCTCGGGCTCCGCGTTCGCGAGGTTCACGCGCTCCTGCGGGTCGGTCTCGAGGTTGTAGAGCGCGTAGGTGTTGAAGCGCAGGTCTGCCACCAGCTTGTAGGGCCAGTCCACCACCATGCGTGAGCGCGCGACGGCGGCGAACGCCGGCCCCACGTCGCTCACGTCGCCGCGCATGAGCGGCCGCAAGTCTTCGCCGTGCATCGTGGTCGGCGGGAGCACGTCGACGAGCGCGAGGATGGTGGGCGCGATGTCCACCAGCTCCACCGGCGCGCCGATGCGCCGCGGTTCGTAGCCTGGAGCGTGCACGATCAGCGGCACGCGGATCTGCTCTTCGAACAGCGTGGAGCCGTGATAGACGCCGCCGTGATCGCGGAACTCCTCGCCGTGGTCGGCGGTCAAGACCACGATGATGGGCTTGTGCAGGCGCGCCCGTGCCTCGCGCAGCAGGCGACCGAATGCGCGGTCCACGTGGGCGATCTCGCCGTCGTAGCGGTCCATGTCGCCCGTGCCGTAGCGCGTGTCGCGGTAGGGCTCGTGGACGTCGAAGTAGTGCGCCCACAGCAGGCTCGGCGGCTCACCGTCCGCCACCACGCGGTCGATCTCGGTGAGCGCCAGGTCGGTGCGCAGCTCCGCCTCCAGGTTGGCGTGCTCGTGCCGCGCGAACCCGAGCGAATTGTGCTCGTACAGCCGCAGGTTCTCGCCCTCGGTGTGGAAGATGCCCAGCGTGTAGATGCCGGTGGTGGTGTAGCCGCTCTCGCCGAGCGTGGACGCCAGCGTGGCCTCGGGCAGCGGGAGCTCGAGACGCGTGGTCTGGTGCAGGTGCTGGCTGGTCATCAGCGAACACAGCGAGTAGCTGCTGTGCGGCGCTGCCGCGTAGGCGCGATCGAAGACCACGGACTCCCGCGCGAACGCGTCGATCTCAGGGCTGATGTCGCCGCGCGCCGTGTAGCCGTAGGCCCCGAGGTGATCCGCGCGCAGCGCGTCGATGGTGACCAAGAGCACGTGGGCCTCGGCGGACATCGGCGGCGGCGCTCCTTGGTCGCCCTGCGGCCGACTGGCCTGGTCGCGCTGCGCTCGGCGGGCGCGGGCCACCGCGATGGCCTCGTCGCTGGCGTCGCGCCGTGAGCCGGCCAGCAGTGGCTCGAGGCCCAGCATGATGCTGCGCGAATTGGAGGCGCGGGCGTCGACCAGCGCCACACGCACGTTCTGGTTGAGCTCGAGCGTGAGCAGCGTGGCCGCGAGCGCTCCCGCGGCCAGCAACAAGGACCCCGCCACGGTGCTCCTGCGAGCCGGGGGCCGGATGTTGGCGAGGGGCGGCTGGATGTCCGAGCGCAGGAGCCAGAGGCCGAGCACGGCGAACGCCAGCTGCGCCACCGTGAGGCATGCGTGCAGGTAGTCGTAGAGGTTGGGCAGGAAGGTCTGGTCGAGCTTCGCCAGCGTGGCCGACAGCACGAGCGCGCCGCTGCCCGTGATGCGGCGACGGCGCGCGCTCGTCTCGGCCTGCGCGACGGCGAGCAGGACGCGCAGCCCCAGGTACACGCCGCCCACCAGCACTACGCCCAGCAGCGCGGCGAACACCGAGCGGTAGGGCATCATGGACATCTTGCCGCCGGTGAAGAGCAGCTGCCCCACCAGGACAGCGCCGGGCGCCAGCAGCAGCGTGCCACTCAGCGGACGCAGGCGGGCGAGCGTCCGCTCCGGGCTCGCGGACCGGGCAGCGCGCGCAGCGAGGCGCGGCTCGAGGGCACCGGCCAGGGCGCCGGCCAAGGCGCCGAGCAGGGCACCGAGGCCGACCTGGATGGCCACGAGCCGGCCGAGGAACCCGAAGCGGTCGCCCCACAGCTGGAGCCAGAGCCACTCCGCGCCGAAGTCACCGATGGCTGTGAACACCCCGGCGCCCGCGCCCAACAAGAGGCCTACACCTGCAAAGAGGAGCGCAGGGGAGGGGGCGTCTTCGGGCTTCGGGGGCGTTGTGGACATTCCGCTGTGCCGTGGGGGACGACGAGCCCATGCTTCAGCTCACGCTGGGGCCGACAGCACGACGCCCCAGAGGTTTTGGCTCCTGGGGCGTCATGCGTTCGAGCTGTCTAGAGGCGCCGACCGGATTCGAACCGGTGTGTGACGGTTTTGCAAACCGTTGCCTAACCACTTGGCTACGGCGCCGAGGGGGGGACGTTTAGCGCTAGGCCAGCGCCTTGTCCATCCCGAAATGCCCCTGCTGGCCCCAAAGTGACGGCGGCGCGTCACACAGGCGCCACCTAGTGGCGGCCGCGCTGCAAAACGCCGCCATCGGGGCCGGGGCATCCGGCGCTACTTGCGCGCGCGCTTCGCCTTCTTCTCGGG
>CAZEAA010000416.1:0-1471 GCA_964510015.1 uncultured Sandaracinaceae bacterium | reverse complement strand
GGTGATCCCGATCATCTTCCAGGCGTCTTCCGAGTACCCGTAGGCCGACTGAGTGGCGTGCACCACTTCCATGATGGCGGCGTTCGTCTCGAACTTGCGCGGCTTCACGCCCTGGCGCTTCAGAGACGCCAGCGACTCGCCGAGACCCAGCAGCTCGTTGGTGTGGCTGACGGCCTCGACGGGCTTGAGGGCCTCGCCGCGCTTGCCCTCTTTGAGCTCCTGGATGAGCCGCTTGCGACGCTTCTCCGTGCGACCGTCGAGCTTTGGACCTTCCTTGGTACCGCCCTCCAGAAGCGCGTTGAGTTGCCGTGCCGTCCTGCGCTTTGCGATTGCTTCAGGACTTCCCCGGCCACCGGGCTTCTTGGTCGTTGCGCGCTTGCGAGCTGCCATGTTGCTGATCCTGTTTCCGAACGTTTCCCGTTTGAGGCGGCGACGTTCACCTAGTTGTTGTGGCGGCTATATCATAAATCAAACACCGACCAACACGTTTTCAGGCCCTCGCAGGCGAAATGAGCGCGCGCACATCCCGGTAGAACAGCGTTCTCGGACGTGGTAGGCACCCGTTCATGAGTCGCTCCCTCGATAGCTTCAAGAGCCGCACGACCCTCGACGTCAGCGGCACATCCATCGACATTTTCCGCCTGGATGCCGTGAATTCGGCGGGTCACGGGGACGTCCGCCGGCTCCCGTACTCCATCCGGGTGCTGCTCGAGAACCTCCTCCGCTGTGAAGACGGCAAGACGGTCAAGAAGGCCGACATCGAGGCGGTGGCCTCGTGGGATCCCGCGGCGCAGCCCTCGTCGGAGATCGCCTTTCGCCCCGCCCGCGTCCTCTTGCAGGACTTCACCGGCGTTCCCGTGGTGGTGGACCTGGCCGCCATGCGTGACCAGTTCGCGAAGATGGGAGGCGACCCCTCGCGCATCAACCCGCTCGAGCCGGTGGACTTGGTCATCGACCACTCGGTGCAGGTCGACGCCTACGGGACCTCGGCGTCCTTCGACGACAATGTGAAGTTGGAGTTCGAGCGGAACCAGGAGCGCTACCAATTCCTGAAGTGGGGCCAGACGGCGTTCCAGAACATGCGCGTGGTGCCCCCCGGTACCGGCATCGTCCATCAGGTGAACTTGGAATACTTGGCGCCCGTCGTGTGCGTTCGCAAGAACGGCGATCAGACGGTGGCGTACCCGGACTCGCTGGTCGGCACGGACTCGCACACCACCATGATCAATGGCATCGGTGTGCTCGGTTGGGGCGTCGGCGGCATCGAGGCCGAGGCGTGCATGTTGGGGCAGCCCATCGCCATGCTCATCCCGCAAGTCATCGGCTTCAAGCTCACGGGCAAGCTCCCGGAGGGCGCCACGGCCACGGACGCGGTGCTCACCATCGTGCAGATGTTGCGTAAGAAGGGTGTCGTCGAGAAGTTCGTCGAGTTCTACGGAACCGGCATGGAGAACCTCTCGCTCCCGGACCG
>CAZEAA010000415.1:0-5370 GCA_964510015.1 uncultured Sandaracinaceae bacterium | reverse complement strand
AGAGGGCGCGGAGACGGCCGATGGGCGAGCAGACGAGCTCGAGCTCTTCCTCGGTCACGGAGACCTCGAGCAGCTTCTGCTCGTGCATCTGCAGCGAGCAGTCGCGCCCGCCGAGCGAGATGCACCACTCGCCGTTGCCGATGAGCTGGATCTCGTTGTGGCGCGTCTGCTCGATGTTCAGCTCGATCAGGACGTTCTTGTTGTCGCCCACGCCGGTGGCCTTCACCTCCTGGAGGATCTCGAGCACCAGGCCGGGGGCCAGGCTCGCGTCACCCAGGATGCGCTGACCCTTGCCGCCACCGCCGCCGATGGCCTTCAGGCGAATGCGGTTGCCGGGGTACTGCGCGAGCACCGCCGCCGCCTCGGTCTTCACCGTGGCCTGCAGCTCTTCCACGCTGATGAGATCCAAGCCCTTGGCGTAGCCCGCCTAGAGCACGGCGTCGGCCTTGCTGACCAGGGGGAGCTTGTCGTCCGAGAGCGCCGGCACGCTGAGTCCGTGCGTGGCCGCGATGGCCTTGAGGCCCGCCTGGTCCTTCACCTTCGCCACCAGCGTGCGCGCGGTGACGTCGTTGATGCCCGGCGTGACGCTGACGTTCACTTCGAGGGCGGTGCGCTTGGCCTCGTCCTTGCGGCCGGCGGCGTCCACCGTCTGGCTGCAGGGCCCGATGAACTTGAGGCCCGCGTTCTCGAGCGCGCGCACGAAGTCCGAGTCCTCGGCCATGAAGCCGTAGCCCGCGAAGACGTACTTGTAGTCGTTCTTGCGGCAGATCTGGATCATCTGCTGAACGCGCTGCTGACGCTCTTCCTTGGTGGCGCCCGTGTAGTCCGGGATGGCGTGCACGTGCGCGGGGTCCAGCACGCGCAGCTCCGGCGCCAGCGCGCGCGGGTAGACGATGCTGTCCTTCTCGCTGAGCAGGATGCCGATGTTCGTGATGCCCATCTCGCGGAAGACGTCGATGGCCTCCTTGCGGATGGGGCCGCGGCAGACGATGAGCACGCTCATGTCTTCGCAGGCGAACTCGCGCACCCAGCGGGAGTCACGCTTGCCCAGGCGACGGTCGCGGTGGATCAGCGGATTGTTCGTGTAGGCGTCGTAGGTCATCAGAAGGACTCCCGCTGCACGGACTGCATGGGACCGACTTTGTAGGTGCTGAGGTAGAAGTTCAGGCTCTTGATGAGGTTCTTGCGCAGCTCGCGCGGCATCACGATCTCGCTGATGGAGCCGAGGCTCAGGGCCTCCTTCGGGTTCATCAGCTCGAGCTCGTAGCGGGCCTTGAGGGCAGCCTCCTGCTCCTTCACCCACGCGTCGGCCTTCGCCTTCGCGTCGGCCTCGCTGGCCCCGGCGGCCACGCCGTCCTTCACCAGGGCGGGGACACGCCCGCGGATGGCGCGCAGCTCGTCCTTGTAGACGAACTCGGCGCCGGCGGGGCCCATGACGGCCACGCGTGTGGTGGGCAGCGCGATCACGTGGTCGGCGCCCGTGGCGTAGCAGTTGAACGCCGCGTAGGCGCCACCGAAGGCGTTGCGCACGATGAGCAAGAGGCGCGGCGTGCGCAGGTCGATGATGCTGTCGAGCATGGCGCGACCGGCCTGCACGATGCCCGCGCGCTCCTGGTCACGGCCCGGGAGGAAGCCCGTGGTGTCCTCGATGAAGACCACCGGGATGTTGTAGATGTTGCAGAAGCGGATGAAGCGCGCGTTCTTGAGCGCCGCGTCCACGTCGATCTGCCCGCTGCTCACGGCGCTGTTGTTGGCCACGATGCCCACCACGTGACCGCCCAGGCGGCCGAACGCGGTGATGGTGTTGCGCGCGCGCTGCGGCTGGATCTCGAAGTAGTCGCCGTGGTCGCAGATCTGCTGGATCAGGATGCTCACGTCGATGGGCGTGTTGAAGCCCGTGGGCGAGTTGAACGCCTTGCGCAGCAGCGTCTCGATCTCCTGCGTGGGGCGGTCGCAGGCGTCGCTGGTGCTCTGGAAGGGCGGGGCGACGTCGTTGCTGCTGGGCATGTAGCTCAGCAGGCGGCGCGCAGTGCGCAGGGCGCCCACTTCGTCCGCGACGGTGAGGTCCGCCACACCGCTCTGGCCATGCACGCCGGGGCCACCGAGCTCGTCGGGGGTCACGTCTTCGCCGAGCACGCTCTTCACCACGCCGGGGCCCGTGAGGCCGAAGAAGGTGTCCTCGGGCTGGATGACGAAGCTGCCCTGACGCGGCAGGTACGCGCCGCCGCCGGCGTTGAAGCCGAACATGCACATGACGCTGGGCACGCGGCCGCTGATCTTGCGCAGCGCGGTGAAGGCTTCGGCGTAGCCGTCGAGGCCGCCGATGCCGGCCGGCACGTACGCGCCCGCCGAGTCGTTCATGCCCACGAGCGGGATCCCGCGCTCGCCGGCGAGGCGCATCACGTTGGCCAGCTTGCGGCCGTTGGTGGCGTCCATGGAGCCGGCGCGCACGGTGAAGTCGTGGCCGTAGAACGCGGTGTCGCGGCCGTTCACCTTGGCGACGCCGGTCACGATGCTCGCGCCGTCCAGGTTCTTGCCCCAGTTCTGGAACAGGATGGTGGGCTCGTCGCCCGGATCCTTGAGCGTGTCGATGCGCTCCCAGACCGTCATGCGGCCCTTGCCGTGCTGCGTCCCCACCTGCACGCGCGTGGGCGCGCTGCGCGGCTTGTCACGCAGCTCCTGGCCCATGGCCAGCGCGACGTCGTACGGGCCCTGCGAAGCGGCTTCGGCCGGCGCGGGGGGAGCAAGGGGATTCGTCAAGATGGGCGCCACGTTGGGTGCTTCGGACATCGGACAATTTCCTCGGGCGTGAAGCTGCAGGGTCACGCGCCGCGCCCCGGGGAAGCGGGGGAGTGCTGCGTGCGGGGGTGTCTTAGTGGAATTGCTGGCCGGGCGCTAGCCCGCGCCCATCCGAGTTTTCTGGCCGCTGGGCTGGATTCGGAGGCCTCGCCCGGAAGCGGGTCAGCGGCGCGTCAGCTGCACCGCTTGCACGTGCGCGGCCAGGGGCCCCGCTTGCACGCGGAGACGTCCGCGCTCGAGGACCGCCGTCGCCCCGCCGTCGCCCTGCACGCTCACGTCCCACGCGTCGCCGACCTCGGCCGGAAGGCGGAACACAGCGCGCCTGTTGGGCGGCAAGGATGCGCCGATGCGGCCCGCGGCGTCGAGCGCCGCCACCACCTCGTCTCCACGCAGCAGGTGACCGGGCACCGTCAGCGTGTCGCTCGTGTGCTGCACGCCCACGCGCCCCTCGCGCCGCACCCAGATGCTGCTGCGGACGGTGTTGGGCACGCGGCCTTCGAATTCGACGAGCACGTAGGCCGCGCGGAAGTCGGGCCTTGCCAGCAGCTCACGGCCGCTCCGAAAGCAGCCCGCTGCGTGACCCCGCGGACCGCACAACAGCACCAGGTCAGGCTTCCGCGACCACACGTAGGCGCCATCTCCCAGCTCGTGGCCCAGCCAGCCGCGACCGAAGTCGGCCGGCGGATGGGTCGCGAGGTAGCGGTCGTTGAGACCCAGCAAGTCCAGCGAGGGCAGCTCCGAGAAGTAGGGCACGCAGCCCGCCGGGTCCACGGCCACGAGCGGCTGCTCGCGCCAGAACGCCGTGCGCAGCAGCCTCCCCACGACCTCGCCTTCCCACTCCCAGCGCTCGTCCATGGCGCGCAGGTTCTCGGGGTCACGAAGCGTCGCGCGCGCTTGCCCGCCGAGCAGCGCGACAGCGACCAGCACACCCAGCCAAGGGCGCTTGCGCAGCTGATCCGTCATGCCCGTGGCGATCACGAAGCCGAGGCACACGGCCGCGGGGACGAGGTGACGTCGTCCCGGAAAGATGTCGCCTCCGATGAACGCCACGTAGGCCAGCCAGCCCAGCAGCGGTGCGGCCGGCAGCCACACCACGCGCCGCGGCCGGAGCACGGCGGGCACCGCCATCAGCAAGAGTGGCCAGCTCCACTCCGCCGCGGTCGCCACGTAGGACCAGCCCGTGGCCAGTCGCTCGGCGGTCAGCGCGAGCTTGGCGTGCGCCGTGTTGGGGACCACGTCCCCGTAGTAGGTGAGGCGAAAGGCCAGCTGACCCAGCACCGCGAGCACGGAGGGGACGCCCAGGCGCACCACGACCACCAGGCTCTCACGCGTGACCCCCCGCGCGAGCAGCACCCCGAGGCCGACGAGCGCCGCGAGCAGCGCCCCGTCCGGTCGGGTCACGCACAGCAACGCGAGCGGCAGGGCGGCGGGCCCGCTGCGCGCCCCTTGCTCTCGCTCCGCCAGCGGCCGCGCCATGACGATCGCCAGCGCCAGCAGCCCCGCCACCAGCGGCTGCTCGAGCCCGCCGATGGCCCACACCCCCACACCGCCCACCAGCCCCACGCCGAGCGCCGCGCTCGCGCCGCTCGTGTGCCCACACAAGCCCGCGTCGCGCTCCCACGCCGCGATGCCCACGAGCGCGCCGCCCATGCCCAGAAAGCCGAGGATGCGCGCGGCATCGATCAGGTCGATGGAGAACGCGCCGAGCAGGGCGCAGCCCAACACCCACAGCAAGTTGGAGTACCCCTCGACGGGAGCCCCTTCCGTCCACGTGAGCCCCAGCCCATCGAGCAAGCGCTGCGAGTAGCGCAGCGAGATCAGCGCGTCGTCTGCGAGGAACGGCCAGTAGCGCCAGGCATGCACGCCCAGCGCCAGCAGCGCGGGCAGCGCCAAGCCGACAGCCCGAGCCAGCTGCACGCGACGACGCGAACGTGAACCGACCTGCACGGCGCGCACGCTACCATGCCCGGACTCCGAAACCGACTCCGCACACCACACAGGCCCGCAGGCCTGCGGTCTACTGGGCAGCGCCGCGCGACACCGTCTCGACGATGTGGCGGATCTCGGAGTCGGTGAGGTTGCGGTCGCTCTGCTTCGCGGCTTCCAGCACCGCCGCGGCCAGCCCCGGCGTGTCTGGGAGGCCGGCCTGACGCAGCCAGTAGTGCACGTTGCTGAGGCCGCTCATGGGGCCGATGCAGATCTCTTGGCGGCGGCCGAGCAGGCTGGCCGGCACGCTCGAGTACACGCGGTCGGCGAGCGCGCGGTCGCCCCGCGCGGTGGCCTTCAGGATGGCGGCGGCGTGCACGCCGGTGCCGGTCTTGAACGCGTTGGCGCCCAGCAGCGGGTAGTCCGGCGAGATGGGCGTGCGGGTGGCCTCCGAGACCTTCTCGCAGACCTCGCGCAGCGCGTGCAGGTCGGCCGTGCTGTCCAGGTTGCCGCGCATCATGGCCAGGTTCAGCCAGAGCTGGTCCAGCGAGGCGTTGCCCACGCGCTCGCCGATGCCCAGCCAGCAGCCGTGGATGCGGTCGGCGCCGGCCGCGATGGCCTCGAGGCTGTTGGCCAGCGCGAGGC
>CAZEAA010000414.1:2336-5439 GCA_964510015.1 uncultured Sandaracinaceae bacterium | reverse complement strand
CGTCGTCTCATCCTCGTTCATCGTGCCCACCCAGAGGACGTTTCGGCCGAGCCGCTGCGGGTAAGGCGGCATGCCGGCACCAAGATCGATGTCGAGCGTTACATCTCGACTCTCGCCACGGCGCTGCTCAAGGCGGCTGAGCAGGTCGCTGAAGTACTGCTCCACGTGGGCGAGGTTCATCTCGTCGAGCAGAACCAACAAGAGCCGGTCCGACAGCCCGTACTTGTAAGTCTCGTGGTCACGGTCGTGCTGAGCCTGCACCATTGCGCGCAGGACGGTCGTCGCGTTGAATCGGTTGTCGATCGAGTTGAAGAAGCCGAACAACGACTGCGGACTGTCCCAGTTTGGCTGGACGGCGAGCGAGAGGAACCCGAGCCCGCCGAAGCGCGAGTAGAGCCGAGGAAGCTCCGACTTGCCGGTGCCGCTCACGCCGGCGAGCACTGTCAACGGTGACAGCTCCGCGGCCTTGAGCGACGTGTGGAAGGCGTGGACCAGGCGCTTCGGGAAGCGCATGCCGCTGCTCTCGCACGCGGCCACGATACCGCTGAGCCAGTCGAGCTCCTTCGGCGTGCTGCCCTCGGCGCGCTTGAAGTCCGTCCGCCACGGCTCCTCGATGGCCCCAACACGCGCGGCCCGCTCCTCGGGGCGCTCGTACAGGGCACGCATCCGGTCGACGTCGGCCTTGTACTTCTCCATCTCTCCGGCGAGCACCTCGAGTCGGCGCTCCGCCACCTCGCGACGTTCTCGTTGCTGCTCGAGGTCCGCAACGCCTGTAAGCCAGCGGCTCTGCTCAGCCTTGAGCTGCGTGAGCTCACGAACCAACCGGTCTCGTTCAGCCGCCCAGGCGCGCTCCTGCTCCTGCAGGGTCACCAAGAGTTCCTTGTCGCTTGCGCTCGGGCGACGGAGCAGCTCCTTCTCGAGGTCGCTGATCTTCTTCGCCTGCTGCGCGATGCGCTTCTCGATCTCGGCGGGATCGTCCCCGAACCGCGCCAAGAGGTCGCGCGACGCTGCCAACTGTGAATCGAGCGAGATGACCAAGTCGCGGTCCCGTCTGTGGTCCTCGCGCAGCCCGTCCAACTGGCGCTCCAGCGACGCCACCTGGTCACGCGCTCTCTCCTCGATGGACCGCTCGATACCCGCGCGGTACCCGGCGAGGTCCTCCTCCTTCCAACGCAGGTCGCCGAGCCCGCGGCGAAGCTCGGCCTCCAGGTCAGCGAGGCGAACGCGCTCTCGGCCGATCTCCTCAAGCGCGGTCTGCTGCTCCTTGGCGAAGCGCGCTCTCTGTTCACCAAACGAAGCATCCTGTGCAGCGCCCTCCGCAGCGAGCTTCGCGAGGTGACGCTTCCGCTCCGCCGCGATCTCTGCGTCGAGAGCCTCCGTGCGGGTTCGCCGCTCATCGGCGAGCCGCTTCTCAAGGTCTTCGAGGCCCTTCAATCGAGCCGCGTCCTACTCGTCGTGGAGGCGCTCCACCTCGGCCCGGAGCGACGCGTGCTCCTTGGTGAGCGCGCCGAGCGCTTCACGGTTCTTGGTGGCGAACCCTTCGCTCGCCTCGATCTCACGCTGAGCCAGGTCACGAGAGCGCGCTTCGAGGGAACTCTCCGTCTCAGCCACCTGCTTCTGGCGCTTCGCGAGATCGGCGAGGTCACGCTGGACCTTCGTCTTCGCGGCCTCGACCTCCGCCTCACGCTCCTTGATCGCCCCGGCTTGGTCCTTGACCTGCCGTTCGCGTTCCCTGATCGCCTGCTCACGTGCAGTCAGAGACTGCTCGCGCGCGTCGAGTTGCTTGAGGCGAGCCGCCGCGTTCACGTCGAGCGCACTGGCAGCGCTCGTTTGGCTGGCGTCGACGGTGGTGGCTTCTTCGTTTGTGCCGCTCATGGTGTTCGGTCTCTCCTCAGTCAATCGCTTCGAGCATCGCCCGAATGTCGTTGGCAACCATCGTCTCGAGTTCGGCGACTTCGGCTGCCGTGACGACGACATCATCTCCGTGCCCGCGAGCCTCAACGAGGTGGCCCACGTCCAGGAGCAAGGTGGGAAGCCGCTTCGCGACCTCGCGAAGCGGATGGTCCGAATGCTGGTGCGCTGCGAGCAACTGCGCCGCGACGCGCGCCGACAACGTTTCGCCCTGGCCCTGCGCGGCCCGCCGGATGCGACTCGCCTTCGCATGCGTGAGAACCTTAGGGAGCTGGCCCGACGGTTCGACGTCGAAGCCGACCGCCACGGCAGCGGACGCGAGTCGGACCGCATTCTGTTCGCGGTCGTTCGAGATCGTCTGCACGACGGAGGCTGGCGTCGAGGCCTCGGCTTCGAGCTCGGCGAAGGCCGCCTCCATCACGATGGTGAAGGCCACGAGGGCATCGCGAGCACGTGTGCTCAAGGTCCCCGATGCAGTGGCTGCGGAAGCAGCGAGCAGCTTTACGAGCAGCGCCGCGTTGTGCATCTCGATCACGCGCGTGCGAACGTTGGGGCGGTCGGCGAGTCCTGGATACCTCTCGGATGCCTGCTCGGCTCGGGCCCGGACGCGAAGCAGCAGGTCGGCCCCCCAGGACGGGTCCGACGTGCCGGCCTCCACGTCCACCGCACCAGCGCCCACAAGCGCCCGGAGGACTGCGAACAAGCGGTCGCGCATCTCGACCGCGACCTCGGCGGTCGGGACGGCAGAGGTATCGTGCGAGGCGTCGATCCTGAGTCTGCCGATCTCGGCAAAGAACTCGAGCGCGTCAGGCTCTCGAGCGCCCAAGGTTGCGAGTGGGTGATCTCCGTTGCGCTGCGCCGCGAGAAGGGCTGCCGCCAGTCGGCCAGGGAGGGTCTTGTTGCCGAAGCAGATGGCCCCCTTCACGACGCCACGGGTGACGCTCAGGAGCGGCAGCGTGCGCGGCGAGGCCGCGAAGCCCACTTGCTCGGCGACTCGTCGAAGCAACGGCGCGTTCTCGAGCGCGTTGTGGCTCAGTGCCGAGAGCAGGCTCGGGTCAGGGTAGAGAGACACCATCCAGCCGAACACACTCTCGAGGGCCGCGTACGCGTTCCCCAGGAAGTCCTCGATCGGCTTGGCAGTCTGCGCGCCTTCGAGGCGATCGCGAGATTTGGTAGCGTGACACGTGCCGCC
>CAZEAA010000414.1:621-2326 GCA_964510015.1 uncultured Sandaracinaceae bacterium | reverse complement strand
AACGGAGTTCGGCAGCAAGGGCGCGGAACGGATCATCGGCGAGCCGCGCGAGGACATCCGCTGGGAGCAGTTTCGCAGCGTCGCCGAGACGACGCTGAACGCGCTCCGTGGCGGCCTTCGTTGCCTCTGCCAGATACAGCGCGAGGTCTCCTCCATCGATGTGCCACGCCTGGCCGGCGACCTTCTCCAGCAGTTCCGCGAGGCCGTGCTTCCCCTCCTTGGCGAGCTTCGTCACCCCCGGGCGAAGCACGTCGCTGACGCCCAGCCCAAGGGGATCGGTGACGAGCCACGAACGCTGCCGCGCGTCCTTCGGGAGAAACACGTAGGACGCCACGAAGATGGGCTCCGGCTCGACATCGACGACACGCAGGCCGCCAGACTTGAGTCCATCGAGAACGTCCTCCGCGTCTCCGCGGCGAGAGACCTCTCGTCGGTAGGCGCGCACACGGCGGGCGTGGTGTCGGGCGGCCTTCTGCGCCTCGTACGCGCTAGGCGCGAAAGAGCGTACCCCGGTTCCTGGCCAGACGACGTTGGCGAAGACCGGCTCCGGGTTGCCCGGGGTGCCCCGCTGGAACCTGGCCTTGGACTGCTCGAACTCGGCATCGACGATCGGCAGACTGCCGCGATGGACGCGCGGCCAGACGCGCTTTCCATCGACCCCATCCACGAAGACGTAGCCGGCGTCCTCCACCTCGCTCGGTTCGTCGTCCTCGTTCATCAGGCGCAGCGCCCGGTGCGTCGGTACGCGCGCCGCATCGAGCATTCCCATGCCGACGAGCTGCTCGATGACGAAGCCGACCAGGTCCAAGGGGAGCGCGAGGCGACGCGCGAGCTCCTCGACGTCCCTGACGCCCGCCCGGCACATGTCGAGCGCGGCTCCCTGAAACACGTTGAACGGCGGGTTGCCCCGAGAGGGCAGGAGGACCTTGTACGCGAGCGCAGGCCACACCAGCCATCGGCGAGCCTCGCGCTTGAACGGCGACGACGTGGCGCCGAAGTCCACGAACGGCGTGGTGCGATCAAACACGGGCGGCATCGCGCACCTCGCTCAGCTTGTGGAACTCGACTAGGGGGCTGATCGCCTTCGGCGCGTTGGTCGCCCGGAGCATCCCGTCGTCGCCTGCAACGATCAGGAGCCGCTTCTGACGGCTCATCGCGACGCAGAGCCGGTTCGGTGAGGTGACGTGCCCGAAGATCCCGCGTGGATTGCTGCGGACCATCGAGAGGAACACGACGTCGAACTCCATGCCCTGGAAAGCGTCGACGGTGCCAAAGCGGAGACGCTCCACGACGCGACCGTTGGGAAGCAACAACTCGCGGTAGGGCTCGACGATCTCCGTGGTGTCGTCGGTTCGAGCGACGATGCCAGCGTCCACGAGCGCGTCCTCGATCGCCTTGACCTGCTGCTTGTAGAAGGAGATCACGCCGAAGGTGAGCTCGCGGCCCTCCCTCGAGTCCATGAGCCGCTTCAGCTCCGCGACGATCGCCTCCGCCTCGACGGGACGTGACTTGCTCTGGCCATCACGCTCCGGACCGAGTTTGCGCGGGACGCTCAGCCACGATGCCGGCCCGCTATGCCCTGGCAGCCCGTGAACGAACTCCGAGGCCGTACGGGGCGACCTGAAGGCCTCCCCGTACGGCTTGTAGAACTGGTCGCTGACGAACTGGCCAAGCACTGGGTGCATGCGGTACTGCTCGTCAAGGG
>CAZEAA010000414.1:0-611 GCA_964510015.1 uncultured Sandaracinaceae bacterium | reverse complement strand
ACGACGCGAGGGATGCCGTCGCGCTTCTCTCGATCCCCGAGGTCCTTGAATAGCCGCTCGAAGAGGCTCTCTTTCAGCATCTCGCTCGTGCGCTCTCCCGCGCTCTTGGCGCCCGACAGCGCCTCCTCGAGCTCGCGCTCCAGCTCCTGGTCGAGGATGTGAGGGAGCTGGCGGTGGTCGCCAACGAGCACGAGTCGGCGCTTCGCGCGGGCCATCGGGATGAACAAGTCGAGTGGCATCGCGCGCGCGGCCTCATCCACCACGACGGTGTCGTAGCCCTCGGAGCCCTTGAGCGTTGCAAGCTCCTGCCTTGCCGACTGCTGGCAGGTCGCAGCGAACACCGAGGTGTACGAGATGACGGCGCGCTTGACTGCTTCGGGCTCTCCTTCGAGCGCCGAGAGGAACCTCCACGTAGCCTCGGCTGCCGCGTCTCGGGACGTGTTCTCGCGCTGCTCGACGTGGTCACGCAACTCGCTCAGCAGCTCGAGGACATCGGTGCGAACGCGCGGGATGGTGTCCTCGGTGCGATCGGGAGGGAGCAGATCGAGCAACAACCGTCGGCGAAGCACGCGAAGGTCGTCAAGGAATGACGGGACTCCAGCTCCGCTCCA
>CAZEAA010000413.1:0-5453 GCA_964510015.1 uncultured Sandaracinaceae bacterium | reverse complement strand
CACGCCGTGCACATCGGCCAGCACGGCCACGCCGTAGGTCCCGATCTTGTTGGCCACGTCGCCGTTCTTTGCGACGCGGTCCGCGCCCACCACCACGAAGTCGATCTCGCCGCGCTGGAAGCAGTGCGCCGCCGTGTTGTCGGTGATGACCTCCACCGGGATGCCGTCCTGATGCAGCTCCCACGACGTGAGGCGCGCGCCCTGCAGATACGGCCGCGTCTCGTCGGCCAGCACGCGCACGCGCTTACCCGCCGCGTGCGCCGCGCGGATGACGCCGAGCGCCGTCCCGTAGCCGCCGGTGGCCAGCGCGCCCGCGTTGCAGTGCGTCAGGATGCACGCGCCATCGGGCACGTCTTCGGCCCCCAGCCGCCCCATCTCGCGGCAGGCCAGCACGTCGTCGCGGTGGATGGCCTCGGCCTCCGCCAGCATGGCCTGCGCGCGCTCCTCGGCCGGCAGCTGCGCCACGTCGGAAGCCCGCCGCGCCATGCGCGAGATGGCCCACGCCAAGTTCACGGCCGTCGGCCGCGTGGCGTTGAGCACCCTGCCCGCAGCGCCCATGGCCAGCATGAAGGCGCGCGTGTCGCCGGTCTCGAGGTGCGCCTGCTGGGCCATCGCGTACGCCGCGGTGATGCCGATGGCGGGCGCGCCACGCACCACCATGTCGCGGATGGCGGTGGCCAGCTCGTCCGGCTTGCGCAGCGCCACGTACAGCACCTCGCTGGGCAGCTTGCGCTGGTCCAAGAGCCACACGCGGTGGTCGTGCGGGTCGTACTCGACGGCGAACCAGGGGCTGCCGCTCAGCGGCTCACGCGAGAGAGTGGGGAACACGCTCACTCCTGCAACAGACGCTCGAGCAGCGCGTTGACCACAGCGGGGTCGGCCGCGCCCTTGGTCACCTTCATGACCTGGCCCACGAAGAAGCCCATGACCTTGGTCTTGCCGGCCTTGTACTGCTCGTGCTGACCCGCGTTGGCCGCGATGATGGCGCGAATCTCGGCCTCGAGCGCGCCGGTGTCGCTGATGGGCGCCTGCACGCCCAGGCGCGCGATGACGGCCTCGGCGCTCTCGCCGCTCTGCACCATCTCGCCGAACACCTGCTTGCCCTGCTTGCCGGTGAGCGCACCGGACTGCACGCGCGTGAGCAGGTCCGCCACGCTGCTGGCCGGCACCGGGAAGGTGGCGTCGAGGCCGCTGGTCTTCACCTCGCGCAGCACCTCGGCCTGGATGAAGTTGGCGGCGCGCTTGCCGGCCTCCGCGCGCGGCTCCTTGCCACCGGCGTCGAGGGCCGAGGCGAGCGTGGTGAAGTACGCCGCGATGGCCGGATGGCCCGTGAGCACGTCGGCGTCGTAGGGCGTGAGGCCCCAGTCGCGGGTCCACTCGGCGCGCAGCTGCTCGGGGAGCTTCGGGGTGGCCTTGCGCAGCGCCTCGATGCGCTCCTCGCCGAACACGATGGGCGGCAGGTCGGGGTCCGGGAAGTAGCGGTAGTCATGCGCCTCTTCCTTGCTGCGCTGCGAGAAGGTCTTGCCTGTGACGTCGTTCCAGCCGCGCGTCTCTTGCGTGACCCGTCCGCCACCCTCCACCACGCCGATCTGACGCGTGACCTCGTAGTCGATGGCCTGCCGCACGAACTTGAACGAGTTGATGTTCTTGATCTCGGTGCGGGTGCCGAACTCGGCCTGGCCGATGGGACGAATGGACACGTTGGCGTCGCAGCGGAACGAGCCCTCTTCCAGGTTCCCGTCGTTCACGCCGAGGAACATGAGCACGTCGCGCAGCTTGCGCAGATAGGCCTCGGCCTCGGCGGAGCTGCGCAGCTCCGGCTCGCTCACGATCTCGATGAGCGGCGTGCCCGCGCGGTTGAAGTCCACCACGGTGGCCGTCCCGCCGCCCGCGCCGTGCAGGTTCTTCGCGGCGTCCTCCTCCACGTGGATGCGTGTGAGGTGCACCGTCTTGGTCTCGTCCCCCACCGCGAACGTGAGCTCACCGCCCAGGTTGAGCGGCTCGTTGAACTGCGAGATCTGGTAGCCCTTGGCGAGGTCCGGGTAGAAGTAGTTCTTGCGGTCGAAGCGGCTCTCGCTGCGCACGTCGCAGCCGAGCGCCAGCCCCGCGATGGCCGCCAGCTCCATGGCCCGCTCGTTGGGCACCGGCAGCGCCCCCGGGAGCCCGATGCACACGGCGCACACGTGCGTGTTCGGCGCGGCGCCATAGGCGGTGGAGCAGCTGCAGAAGAGCTTGCTCTCGGACTTGAGCTGCGCGTGGACCTCGAGCCCAATCACGGTTTCGTAGCTGCGCGCCATCAGGCGTCCCTCCGTCCGGTGGCCATGGGAGGCGCACACACATAGCCCGAGCGCCCCTCGAGCGCGGCGGCCAGCTGCAACATGCGTGGCTCGGTGAAGGCCGGGGTGGTGATCTGCACGCCCACGGGCAAGCGCGAGCGCGCCCCGAGCGAGACGGGCACGTGCATGGCGGGCAAGCCAGCCAAGCTGGGCGGCAGCGTGAAGATGTCGGCCAGGTACATGGCCAAGGGATCGTTGGTCTTCTCGCCCAGCGCGAACGCGGGCGTGGGCGCGGTGGGCGAGAGCACGGCGTCGCAGCGCTCGAAGGCCTGCGCGTAGTCGCGCACCATCAGCGTCCGCACCTTCTGTGCCTTGATGTAGAAGGCGTCGTAGTAGCCCGAGGAGAGCGCGTAGGTGCCGAGCATGATGCGGCGCTGCACTTCGGGCCCGAAGCCCTGTGCGCGCGTGCGCTCGTAGGTGGAGAGCAGGTCGTCGCCCGCCACGCGCAGGCCGAAGCGCATGCCGTCGAAGCGGGCCAGGTTGCTGGACGCCTCGGCCGTGGCGACGAGGTAGTACACGGCCACCCCGTGGTGCGCGTGCGGCAGCTCGATGTCCACGATCTCGCAGCCGGCATCCCGCAGCGAGGCCTCGGCCTCCGCGAACGCGGCGCGCACGTCTTCGTCTTCGACCTGCTCGAGCGCCGAGCGGAGCACGCCCACGCGCAGGCCCTTCACGGGCTCTTCGCACGCGGCTTCGTAGTCGGGCACCGCCTCGGTGGAGCTGGTGGCGTCGCGCTTGTCGTGGCCCGCCAGCACGCCGAGCACCCGCGCCCCGTCACGCACGCTGCGGGTCATGGTGCCCACCTGATCGAGCGACGACGCGAACGCGATGAGGCCGTAGCGGCTGAGCCGCCCGTAGGTGGGCTTGATGGCCGCCACACCACAGAACGCCCCGGGCTGACGCACGGAGCCGCCCGTGTCGCTGCCGAGCGCCACCGCACCGAAAGCCGCCGCGGTGGACGCCGCCGAGCCACCGCTCGAGCCGCCGGGCGCGCGCGCGGTGTCCCACGGGTTCAGCACCCGACCGAAGGCCGAGTTCTCGTTGGACGAGCCCATCGCGAACTCGTCCATGTTGGCCTTGCCCACGATCACGGCGTCTTCCGCCAGGAGCCGCTCCACGCAGTCCGCGTCGTACGGGGGCTTGTAGCCTTCCAGGATGCGCGAGGCGCAGGTGGTGGGCTCGCCCCGCATGCAGAGGTTGTCCTTGAGCACGACCGGCACCCCCGCGAGGCGGCCCACGGTCTTGCCAGCCTGCCGACGGGCGTCGATGGCGCGTGCGCGCTCGAGGGCACTCTCGCGGGTGACGTGCAGCAGGGCGTTCAGCCCACGGCCGGCGTCAGCGCGCGCCAGGTGCTCGGCTACCACGTCTTCGGCGCGGCGCTCACCCGCAGCCACGGCCGCCGCGATCGCGACCACACCGGGAACGGCTTCCGAAGTGCTCATGCGCCCTCCAAGACCTTGGGAACGGCGAAGCCTTCGCCGTCGCTGGCGGGCGCGGCGGCCAGCGCTTCGGCCCGCGGCAAGCCGGGGTGGACCACGTCCTCGCGCAGGGGCGAGAGGATCGGGATGGCGTGGAACGAGGGGTCCAGGTTGGAAACGTCGACGCTATCGAGGGACGCGACGTATCCCAAGATGGCGTCCAGCTGCCCGCGGAGCGCCTCCACCGTGTCGTCCGAGAGCGCGAGCCGCGCGAGCCGCGCCACGTGGCGAACCTGCTCCGAGCTTATTTTTCCGTCGTCCATCGGCGAGACCCTAGCTCCCTGGGTCCGTAGCGGCAATTGCCATTCCAACGTTCTGGATGATGAAAATATAAGCAAACCTTGTCACTCTGTGACAGGATCATTGCAGTTAGTGCTCCTGTAACGTTACCCTGCTACCGTCCGTCCCCACTACGTTGACCGCTGTCCGCACGGACGATACTTTCTGCGTAGGCGAAGCATCCCCCATGACCCCCCACCCCTTTACATGGCTCGCGCAGCAGCTCGGCTGGACCGAGTTCCTGGAGTCCAGCGATGGGTCCGTCGTGACCTCGCGGGGGGAGCCGGTGGCGTCGGGCACGCGTCTCGAAGACGCCGTGAGCGCGCGGGTACCCCACTCGCTGAAGGGGCGGGCCATCGAGGCCGTGCGCGCTGCGCGCCTCGGTGTTCCGAAGGCCCTCGAGCTGCCTTCGGGCGGGCGTCTGCTGTGCTGGCCGAACGAGGCGGACGACAGCGTGCGCGTGCTCATCGCTCGTCCCGCAGCGCGCGCCTCCGAGCCCGCGCTCGCGGATCTCTCGGGCGCCGCCAGCCACGAGATGGCCAACGCCCTGACGTCGATCTTGGGCTGGGCCGACGTGGGTCTCGCCGACCGCGGCACGGCACCCACCACCGCGCTCCGCTCCATCAAGGAGAGCGCCGAGAGCGCGCGCGCCATCGCCGACGACATCTTGTCGATGGTGCGCAACGGGGACAGCGACGACGCCAGCTCCACGCTCGCCGACACCGTGTGTGGCGACGTGGTGCGCCTGATCACCCCGCAGGCTCGCCGCCGCAACGTGGAGATCATCCACCGGCCGGGCGAGGACGTGCCCTGCCGCGCGCCGCGCAACAAGCTGGTATCCATCCTCTGGAACCTCATCCACAACGCCGTGTCCGTGGCCCAGCCCGGCGGCCACGTGGAGGTGTGGGTCGAGCGCGACGGCGAGTCGCTGCTGTTCAACGTGCGCGACGACGGCCCGGGCATGGACAAGGCCACGCGCGAGCGGGCGTTCGACCCGTACTTCACCACGCGGGACAAGGGTACCGGCCTCGGCCTCGCCGTCGTGAAGTCGTTCGTGAGCGCGCTGGGCGGGAAGATCGAGCTGCAGACCGCCCCCGGTCGCGGCGCGTGGTTCCGCATCCACGTGCCCGTGGCCACCGCGGTGCCCCGACGCGGCAGCGGCGTGCTCGCGCGCTTGCCACGGGTGCTGGTGGTGGAGAACGACCCCATCCTGCGCGAGATGCTGCAGCTGGCCCTCGAGATGCACGACCTCAAGGTGTCCGTGGCGTCGGGGCGCAGCGAAGCGCTGCTCTCGGCCGAGAGCGCGGACGTGGCCGTGGTGGACCTGAACCTCGACGACGGCGATGGCCTCGAGCTGATC
>CAZEAA010000412.1:1808-5474 GCA_964510015.1 uncultured Sandaracinaceae bacterium | reverse complement strand
ATCCAGCGCCATCCCCTTGCGCCCATCCTGGATCACGCTCTATGACGTGCGGGTGCCCCCCATGAAGCGCCGTGCCCTCGGTTGCCTCGGCCTGCTCCTCGCGCTCTACGCGGCGTACTGCCTGGTGCTCTACCGCGCGCAGGGCCTGCTGTTCTTCCCCGGCGCGGGCCGGGTGACCGTGGACGCCGCGCCCGCTGGCACCCACGAGCTGCGCATCACGCACCCCGACGGAGTCCTGACCGACGTGTGGTTCCACCCGCCCGACGCGGCGATCCACGGGCCGGGTCCCTACCCGCTCGTGGTGGTGCTGCACGGCAACGGCGACCGCATCGACCGCGGCGCGGCGGGCACCTTCGAGTGGCTCAACCGCCTCGGCTTCGCGGTAGCGCTGCCCGAGTACCGTGGCTACGGGCGCTCGGGGGGTGAGCCCTCGGAGGTGGCGGTCACCGCGGACCTGGTGCGCATCGTGAACCAGCTGGCAGCGCGCCCCGAGGTGGACGCCCATCGCGTGGTGTACTTCGGGACCTCGCTCGGGACGTGCTTCGCGGGGCAGCTCGCTGCGCGCCGGGCTCCGAGCGCGCTCATCCTGCGCACACCCTTCTTGCGCACCGACATGATGGCGCTGCGCCACTTCGCGCCGCCCTTCCTGGTGACGAACCCCTTCCGCAACGACCTCGCGCTCGCCGGGTTTCGCGCGCCCGCGCTCATCCTGCAGCACACGCGCGACGAAGTGGCTCCCCCCGAGGACTCGCTCGCGCTGGCCCAGCTGCTGCCGCACGCCACCCTGGTCGCCGTGGACGCGCAGCACAACGACCCGGCCGACCCGCACGAGCTCGCCCGCGAGTACGACGCCATCGACGCCTTCCTGACGCAGCAGCGCTGACGTGGCGCGCGCCATGGTCGTGGTATGAAAGGCGCCGTGTCGGCGCTCACGTTCGATCGCAAGTTCGGCGAAGGGTTCCTCGCGCTGGTCGGCACGGGCCCTGGCGTCTACCGCTACGCCGACGCCGATGGCGTGGTCATCTACGTGGGTAAGGCCAAGAACCTGCGCCGCCGCTTGGCCAGCTATCGCAACGCGGGGCGCAAGAAGTCCCATCGCAAGATGCGCCGCATCGTGAAGGCCGCGAGCAGCCTGAGCTACGAAGAGGTTGCGACGGAGGAGGCGGCGCTGCTCGTCGAGAACGCGCTGATTCGGGAGCTCCGGCCCATCCTCAACGTGGAGGGCGCGTTCACCTTCCTCTACCCGGCCATCGGCGTGGCCAAGGCCGAGAAGCACCTGCTGCTGTGCTTCACGACGCAGCCCGAAGAGTACGTGGCGCACGGCTTCGGCTGGTACGGGACCTTCCGCTCTCGGCTCCGCGCCAAGCTCGCCTTCGACGGCCTCGTCGAGCTGCTCGGCTTGGTGGGCCACCCGGAGAAGCGGGCTGCGCTCCCCGCACACGTGTCTCTCCGCGGATCGCGCTTCACTGGCGTGAGGCAGCTCCCTGCGGGCCTCGCCTATGGCCTGCCGCGTTTCCTCGCAGGCGAAGACGGGGCGTTCTTGGGAGAGCTCGCGCGCGCGTTGCTCGACCGGCCACGCGCCCGACGTGACGCGGGCGACGTGCAGGAGAAGCTCGTCCTCCTCAAGCACTTCTTCGAGCAGGACGCGGTGCGGTTGCGCGAAGCCCTAGAGAAGAGTGGCGTGCCGGGCACGTTCGTCTCACGCACGGAGCGGGACGCGCTCTTCATCCGCGTGCGCCCCGACGTGGATCGCGGCGACTGATGGCGGTTCATGGCGAGTGAACGAGCGTCGCCCCTTCACGCGATGTCGGACAGGATCCACTCGCGCATCGCCGGCCGCACCGTGCTCGCGAAGCGCTTGGACAGACGCAGCTCCACGTACTGCTGCAGCAGCGCGTCCAGCATGCCCTCGAGCTCGGCCATCAGGAACAAGCGCTCCTCGAGAGCCGCGTCTTCTTCCTTCTTGAGCTCGGCCGGTAAGCGCACCGCCGACAGGGACAGCGTGTCGCCGTCCAGCGTGCAGGCCCAGTCGCGCTCACCGCGCACGATCTCGAGCTTCAGCTTGGCGGGCAGCTTGCCCTCACGCAGCGCCGAGCGCGCCTCGTTGCTCTCGCTCGGCTCGGTGCCGGTGATGCTCACGCGCTCCACCACGTCGAAGCGCGCCTCGAGCACCAGCGGGCTGGTCACGTAGAGCGCGAACGGGTCCACCCCGGGCGGCGTGAACAGCTCTTGGGGCGGGCGCACCACGGCCGCTGGGTTGTCCGCGCGCATGGCCTCCACGTCGTCGGCGCCCATGCGCTCGCTCTCGTACCACAGGTACAGCAGCCACTCGCGCCCGAGGAAGCGCACGCCATCGATCTGGTCCATCAGGTCCATGCGTCAGACCTCCGTCTTTCCACCGCGCTTGGCGGGCTCGTCTTCCGCGTGCAGGCGCGCCGGCTGCAGCGCCAGGAGCTTCTCGAGGCGCGCCTCGTCGAAGCCCGCGCGCTCCATGCCCAGCAGCACGCCGTGCTCGGCGATCTGCAGCTTGAACGTCTTCTCGAACTGCACCGTGGCGTGCTGCAACACGGGCTTGCTGGTGCTGCCGATGCGCACGAGCCCGGTGCCCAGCTCCCAGCTCAGCTCCACGTGGCGCATGGCCGGGATGGTCTGCTTGCGCAGGCGGCGCATGACGAAGACCTGCAGGTCTTCCTTCTGAGAGCGGCTCAGGCGGTGGATGCCCTGCGCGTCCATCAGCTCGCGCTCGGCGATGGCGTAGTGCGCCTTGAAGAGGTTGCGCGGCACGCGCCAGCGGTCGATGCGCAGCCCGAGGTGCACGTGGTCCGCGTAGAGGAAGTCGTCGCGGCCCAGCTCGATCACGAACGGGTCGCGGATGGAGCACCAGCCCACGCGCTCGTCCTCTTCCTCTTCCGCGGCGAGAGGGCGAAACGCGTCGTGGGCGACGGCCTTCTCGAAGCGCGAACGGAAGTTGCCGCTGGGCGCGTCACCGCGCACGTAGAACCGAGTGTAGGAGACGCTGCCGCCGAGGAGACCCATGGGGGCCGCAGCTTGAACCACGCGCGCACACGGTGCCCATGAATTCTCGCTGGGGACCTCGTGGTAGCCTGCCCGTCCGATGAGTCCGCGGGCCCTGCACGTCCACTTTCCCAGCCTCTTGCCGGTGGTGCCCACCGTGGACCTCGGCGCGCTGCCCACGCCGGTCATGCCGCTCGGGGCGCTGCGCGAACGCCTCGGCCCGCGTGCCCCCGAGCTGTGGGTCAAGCGCGACGACCTGAGCGCCACGGCCTACGGCGGCAACAAGGTGCGCACCCTCGAGGTGCTGTTCGCCGACGCGCTCGCGAAGCGCGCCACGCACATCGTCGCCACGGGCGCCTTCGGCAGCAACCACGCGGCGGCCACCGTCCTGCACGCGCGCCGCGTGGGCCTCGAGCCGTGCGCCCTGCTCTTCCCGCAGCCCGACAGCGAGGCCGCGCGCGAGAACCTCATGGTCACGCTCACGCACGCCGCCGAGGTGGAGGAGCTGCCGCACTGGTCGTTCCTCCCGTATGGCCTCGCGCGCACGCACCTGCGCGACAAGCAGGCGGGCCGGCGGTCGTACGTGATGGTGCCCGGCGGGGCCACGCCGCTCGGCGCCCTCGGCTACGTGTCGGCCGCGCTCGAGCTGGC
>CAZEAA010000412.1:0-1708 GCA_964510015.1 uncultured Sandaracinaceae bacterium | reverse complement strand
GCCTTCTTGGGCCGCGACTAGCGCGTTGACAGAATGCCGGCGGCGCGGCCCGCGGTGTGACAAGACCGACAAGCAAGATCGGCCACGCCAGCGTTTTGCCGTCAATTCGAGCGCGAACCGGTGCGGCACGGACCTTGCCATGCGGGTCCGGCATGAACACTTCCGAGTCCCTCGTCCGCTTCGTCACCGCAGCCTGCCTCAGTGTGCTGCTCTCGATCCTCGCGTGCCTTCCCGTCCTCGCGCAGGACATCGCCGAGCACGAAGCTCCGCCGGACAGCCCGCTCCGAGTCACCGTCGAGACCGGCCTCTCGGTCTCGGCCTGGCGTGTTGCATACAGCTCCCAGTTCCATGGCTTCCCGACCTACCCCGACCTCGTGGTTTCGTGTCCCGCGTCGGCGGATTCCACTTCGCGCCTCGGGGTGGCGTATCGGGCGAGCCCGCGTGCCGAGCTGGGTGGCTTCGTTTCGTACGACCTGTCTCGACCGAGCGGTTGCACCGTCTTCGACGAGGTGGACCACGAGCTGCATGTGGTCACGGTCGGACCCTCGGTGGTGCTGCGCCCCCTGGCCGTCCCACGTCTGTTCTTCCGCCTCGGAGTGGGCGCCACGTGGCAGAGAGGGCAGCCGCTGCTGGCGAATCGGACGATGAGAGGGGTGGGAGCCAGCGCCGACGTCGGCTACGAGTTCCTCCATGGACGACGGGCGACGCTGTTCGTGACGGCAGGCTTCAACTCGAACTTCAGCTTCGACTCGATCACGTACAACCGAGGCACCAACGAACAGGTCGAGTACGGCACTGCCGCACGCATGCTTGCCGGCACGCTCCGGGTCGGCGCGTCCCTGCACTGACGTGCGAGGAACACATCAGGACTGGCCGGCCTGGCCATCGGGGCCGGCGATGTAGCCATCCACCGTGGTGGCGATGAAGGACACGAGCTTGCGCGTGACCCTTTGTGCCAGCCGCGAGCTTTCACTGCTACACCTACGCCATGGTCACCACGACGAAGAACGTCCGGATCAAGCCCACGGCGATGCAGCGGCTCAGCCGCGCCTTCGCGCGCGGGCTGCTGGCGGTGCTGCCCTTGCTCTCGACGGCCGCCCTGCTGTGGACGATCGTGCGAATGCTGGACGGCTTCGCGCCGCTGCCGATCCCAGGGCTCGGCTTCCTGGTGTTCTGCGTGTTCATCACCCTGGTGGGCATGCTCGGCGGCACCCGGCGAGGGCGGGGCATCGGACTCGCGCTCGACCACCTGATCGAGAAGATCCCGGTCGTGAAGGTGGTGTACACCGCGATCAAGGATCTGCTCAACGCGCTGGTCGGCGACCGCAAGAGCTTCGACCAGCCCATCGTCGTGGACCTCGTGCCCGACGGCTCCATCCGCACCCTGGGCTTCGTCACGTGCGAGCAATTCGACGACCCGGTGCTCACCGGCTTCGTCGCCGTCTACCTCCCGCAGTCGTACAACTTCGCGGGCAACCTCATCCTCGTGCCGCGCCAGCGCGTGCACTTCATCGACGCGGACGCAGGGGCCTTCATGGCGTTCATCGTGTCGGGTGGCGTGGCGGAGATGTCGGCCACACGCACCACCATCATGGACCTCTCCGCGTTCCGGTCGCGCTGACGGACCGGGAGCGCCCCCCAAAGCTCCGTCACCCGCGCAGGATGCGCGCGAGCGTCTCGTCCGCGCGCCGACCGAACGGCGGCACCA
>CAZEAA010000411.1:4301-5480 GCA_964510015.1 uncultured Sandaracinaceae bacterium | reverse complement strand
CACTTCGCCCTGGGAGAACTGCGCCTGCCAGCGGACCTCGCACTCGCGCGCCACCGACGCCGAGTGGAAGCGCGCCACGATCTCGCCGGCGAGCTGCAGCTTGGCCACCTTCGGGTTCGTGGCGCCGCTGTTGCACGCTTCGCGGAGGTGCGCGATTTCGCCCACGGGCTGCTCCGAGAGCAGCTCGTAGTAGCGCCACATGAGCGGGTCGCTGATGCTCATGAGCTTCCCGAACTGCTGGTCGGGAGGCTCGGCCACGCCCACGTAGTTGTCGAGCGACTTGCTCATCTTGTCGCCCACGATCTTCCCGTCCTCGAAGCGCGCGTTCAGCCCTTCGAGGATGGGCGTGGTCATGACCACCTGCGGACGCTTACCGAACTCCTTCATCAAGTCGCGGCCCACCATCAGGTTGAAGAGCTGGTCCGTGCCGCCCAGCTCGACGTCGCACTCGAGGTGCACCGAGTCGAAGCCCTGCGCGAGCGGGTACAGCAGCTCGTGGATGGAGATGCTCTCGTGCTCGTTGTAGCGCCGCTTGAAGTCGTCGCGCTCCATCATGCGCGCCAGGGTGTACTTGCCCGCCAGCCGGATGACGTCGTCGAAGCGCATGGCGCCGAGCCACGCGCTGTTGAACACCACGCGGGTCTTCTCGGGGTCGAGGATGCGGAAGGCCTGCTCGGCGTAGCTCTCGGCGCCCTTCTTGATCTCGTCGGCCGTCGGCACGGAGCGGGTGGCGCTCTTCCCGGTCGGGTCACCGATCTGCGCGGTGAAGTCGCCCACGATGAAGACCACCTCGTGCCCCAGCTTCTGAAACTGGCGCATCTTGTTCATGAGCACCACGTGCCCCAAGTGCAGGTCAGGCCGCGTGGGGTCGAAGCCCGCCTTGATACGCAGCGGACGCCCCTCCGCGAGGCGCTTCGCGAGGTCGGCCTCCACGTGCAGGTCCACGATGCCGCGCTTGAGCTCGTTCAGCTGTTCGGCGGGGCTGAGGGTGTTCGAATCCGACATGGCTCCCGACCGTGACCGATCCGCGGCGTGCGTCAACCTTCACGACAGCCGGGATCGGGCGATTTGGCGACTCTCTTCAGTCGTCGCTTCAGTCGTCGTCGTCGTCGTCGCCGTCGTCCGCTCCGGCGCGGGGGTTGTTCCCCGTGCGCGGCTGATTGACCAGCTCCTTCAGCT
>CAZEAA010000411.1:0-4291 GCA_964510015.1 uncultured Sandaracinaceae bacterium | reverse complement strand
AGCTCCTTGCCCACCTTGAAGAACGGCAGACGCTTGGCCGCCACGTGCACCGGTTTGCCGGTGCGCGGGTTGCGTCCGCTGTACGGCGGGTACTCACGCACGCTGAAGCTCCCGAAGCCGCGAATCTCGATGCCCTCGCTCTGCTCCATGGCTTGCGTCATGGAGTCGAACACGCAGTTGACGACCTGCTCGGCGCGGCTCTTCGTGATCTTGGTTCGCTGCGCGACAGCGTCGATGAGTTCGGACTTGGTCATCGTCATGCACCCTGCCGCGCACCTTCGAAGTGCGCGGAACCATGGCGAGAATAAGAAAGGTCGATCGTCCGGTCAACCAGCTTCGATGGGTGTCACTCGTTGGTCTCGGCGCGCAGCTCGTCGGCCAGCTGCTCGCGCGCGGCCTCGGAGGCCACGCCCTCGGTGTCACGCGCACGCAGCAAGAGACCACGCTCCGGCAGGTCGCGCATGGCTCGGGCCGCCAGGCGGCGCGTGGTGGCGTCCTCGCTCTGCACCGCGTTCCAGAGCTGCCCACGGATGTAGGCGCGGCTCGCGCCCCCTGGGCCGCTCCAGCCGTTGCGCATGACGTCGAGCACCTTGTTCCAGGCGTAGCTGTAGCTCTCGGCGGAACCCGACAGGCCCTCGCGGAGCTGCTGCGCCGTGCGCAGACGACGCCACAGAGCGCCCTGCGCCATGTCCTCGGTGATCAGGCTGAACCAGCCGCGCTCCTCGCTGAGCACGGCCTCCTGGAGGATCTGGGCCAGCTCGCGGTTCTCCACCAGCTTCTCCATGAGGTGGGTGACGGCCTCGGGGCCGCCGCCGAGCGCGATGGCCATGGCTGCGCCCCGCTCCGTCTCCCGGTTGTCCAGCATGCGGACGAGGGCCGCGTCGGACTCGGGGTTGGCGGCGTAGCCCACCGCCAGCGAGGCCGCGCGGCGAATCTCGTAGGGCGCCTCTTGGTTCCCGGCCAGCTCGAGCATCCGCGCGTTCAGCGCGGGGCGCGAGCGCTGCCAGAGCGCGGCCGCGTAATTCTTGCGCGACTGCAGCGAGAGCGAGGCGTCGAGGATCTTGGTGATCACCGTGCCCATCTGCTCGTCGCTCGCGACCATGCCGATGTTGGCGGCCGCGATCTCGCGGAGCTCGTAGTCGTCCTGTCCGTCCTCCACGATGACGATCATGTCGTCCACGATGTCGGAGCGGCCAAAGGCGCCGAGGCCCATCAGCGCGGAGCGACGCGCGTCCAGCACGGCCTGCGTAGCGAGCGAGCGGTCGCTGGGACCCGTGGTGCCCATGTTCAGGTTGCGCGGGCGGTTGGCGAGGCGACGCAGCTGCATGAAGCCGGGCGTGTAGTCGAGGTCTGCGAGCGCCAACGCGGCGGCGCCGGCGTCGGTCTCTTCCAGCTGCTCGATCAAGAACGAGCCGAACGACGTGTCGCCGGAGCGACCCATCGCGCGAAGGATGTCGGCGCGGCGCGCGGGGCGGTGCTCGAGCAGCTCGCGCAGCGGCGCCGCCACGGCCGCCGAAGCCACGAAGCGCAGCGCGCCGAACGCGTCGTCCGCGCGGCCCACCCCGGTGCGGGCCACGGCCACGAGCACCGCTGCAGCGCGCGGGTCCTCGAGCTCGGCCAAGCCGAAGGCGGCCTCGGTGCGGATCTCCTCGTCCGCGTGCTCCAAGTACCCCGCCAGCGTGTCGGCCACGCGCGGGTCGTGCGTGCGGGCCATCATCTGCACCAAGTTGAGCAGCAGTTCACGGTCGTTGGCCTCGCGCGCCAACACCGCCAGCTGCGTGCCCGACGCGCTCTGGCGCAGGGACTCGAGCACGCCGCTCCGCAGGTCGCGGTGCGCGTTCAGCACGTTGAAGAGCGGACGAGCTGCGCGCGTGTCACCCGTACGGCCGAGACCCGCCGTGACGGCGCGGATGACCTCGGGCGAGCGCGGACTGGCGGCCCCGGTGGCCGACGCGTTCTCGCGCGTGGGCGCCGGGCGCTCGAGCTCGGCCGTGAGCATGCGGGTAAGCGGCTCCACCACCTCCGCACCACGCCCCTCGGCCAGCGCGTGAGCGGTGAGCACGCGCACGCTCTCGCTGTCATGCCGGATGAGCGCGTCGCTGCCGAGTCGCTCCGTTCCGAGCACTCCCACCACGATCTCGGGCGAGAAACCGTCGAGAGCCTGGAGGCGCCCCGCGGTGAACATCTCGAGCACGGCGTCGCCGGCGCGCTCCTCGCGCAGCAGCGCGAGGGTCCACACCACCTGCGCGCGGTCGCGCTCGTCGGTGTCGGGCAGCACGTCGAAGAGCGGCCCCTTGGCGCTCTCGGCGGCGGGCAGGCCAATCTCGGCCAGCGCGCGCGCGGCAGCGCGACGCACCACACCGGCGTGCTGCAGCTCGCCGATGATCGCCGGGACCGACTCCGCGTCCTTGAAGTGGCCGAGGTTCGCGAGGATGCGCTCCTTCACGTCTTCATAGGGCGCCTCCGCCAAGTAGGCGCGCAGCGCCGCGAGCATCTCTTCGCGGTCGTCGATGCGCCCGATCTCTTCGAGGCGCTCGAAGCGGTCTTCATGATGCTGGCGGCTGATGAAGGCCCACACGCCCACACCAATGATGGCCACGATCATGGCCGCGAAGATCAGGCGACCCGACTTGGTGGTGCGGGTGCCAATCTTCTCGAGCGACTGATCGTCCTCTTCGCCGAGCGTCATGCCACCGCCACCGAGCGGCGAGGCCCCGCGCTGCGCCGCAGGACGCTGCACCGCGAGCAGCGGGTTGGGCGGCGGGTCGCCCGGCAGCGCCGGCGCGACGAGCGCAGCAGCGCCGAACGGATCGAGCGAAGCGTCCACCTCGCCGGGAGCCGGCGGCACGGGCGGCATGCTGTCCAGCTCCTCGAGACCGAGCTCCTCGAGGTCATCGGGTTCCGGCACGGGAGGAGGCACTGGCGGGATGTCTTGGCTCATGGCGGCGCAACGATACCGGTAGGTGATGCGCGCATCAACAACCACGAAGAGCCACACCTCGATAAGAGGTGAAACGAAAAGGCCCGCTACGAGGGTTCGTAGCGGGCCTTCCGATTCATTCGAACTCGCGTTCGACTAGCGGCTCAGGGCGTGGGGGACGGCGCGCACAGCGCCGGCGTCGCAGCGCTCACGCAGACGGGCGCGGCCCCATTGTGAGTACCCATCAGCTGGATGTACGCGTTCAACGTGCCGGGGATGGTGATGGCGAGTGCGCGCTGGTTCATCCAGAAGCAGTTGGGCGCGCTCCCGCAGTTGAGGCGGGCACCGCTCGGGACGGTGGGCGTCGACGGCGCATTGGCCGCGAACGTGCCCGTTGCGCCCATGACCGCCAGGTCGGAGACCGACGGATCGAACGCGGGGATCATGTTGCAGATGGTCCCGCTTCCCGAACAGGTGATGGTCCCGTCCACGTGCGCCTGCCGCATGGTGGAGCTGAACGTCGCCGTCGCCGCAGCGGTGTGGTAGCCACCCGCCAAGGTGCCTTCGGCAGGCGTACACATCACACCCGCCGCCTGACCTGCCGTCACCACCAGGTCAACGATGATGTTGGCGTTGAAGATGAGGAGGCTGACCGGGATGGTGATGCCGACCGTGACGCTCAGGTTGACGACCTGGAACGCACCGTTGCCCGGGCCGGTGTTCCCGGCATTGGGCGAGTAGCGCACCGTCATGGTTCCGGGACCGAAGCGATCGCGGTTCGCATACGGCGTGTGCTGCATGCGGTTGACGTTCGCGAGGTTGGCCGGCGTGTTCTCCGTCTGAAGGAGGCTTCCGTCCAAGACGTACGTGACATCGTAGGCGAGGCAGCCCGTGGGAGTGCAGGTGATGCCGTTGCCCGTGGTGCCCGGGGGGCAAGACCCGCAGGTGAAGCCGGTCCCGGGTGCCGCCACGTCGGTGCACGTCACACCGGCGAAGCAGGGGTTGCCCGCGCAGCCGTTGATGTCGGTGCAGGTCACGCCGTCACCGGTGTACCCCGTCGGGCAGGCGCCGCAGGTGCGGCCGACGCCCGGCGCAGGCACGTCGGTGCAGGTCACGCCGGCGAAGCACGGGGCCGCGGTGCAACCGTTGATGTCGGTGCACGTCGCGCCGTCACCGCTGTAGCCCGTCGGGCAGCTGCCGCAGGTGCGGCCAAGGCTCGGGGGCGGCTGGTCGGTGCACATCACGCCCGCGAAGCAGGGCATGGTCGTGCACGCGTTGATGTTGGTGCAGGTGACGCCGTTGCCGGAGTAGCCCGCGGGGCAAGACCCGCAGGTGAAGCCGGTCCCGGGTGCCGCCACGTCGGTGCACGTC
>CAZEAA010000410.1:4460-5487 GCA_964510015.1 uncultured Sandaracinaceae bacterium | reverse complement strand
CCGCTTCGTCGAGCGGCATGAGCATGTTGGCCAGCGCCGGGTGCGTGGCCGGCTCGGCGCGCAAGCGACCGGCCCCCGCGACCAACAGGCACGCGAAGGCCGCGGCGCCTTCGAGCGCTCGCCCGTCGGGCAGCTGAGCGCTCGCGCCGGCCACGAGGCCCTCGGCGAGGGCGACCTTCAGCAACGCACCGCCGCGCGGGCGCACGTTCAGGTTCCACGCACCGCCCGTGCTGAGCAGCGCGCGCACGAGGCGCGTGGGGCCGACCGTCTCGAGGCGCGCGTCGAAGACCTCGTGCGTGGCCGCGCGGGCTCGCAGGGCCGCGTCCGACTCGGTCAGCTTGGCGATGTTCGCGGCCAGCCGCTCCACGCGCGGAGGACCATCCCCCGGCAGCAGCTCCTTCGCGTCCATCACCACCAGGGACGCCCAGCGCAGCTGGGGGTCGGCCCGCAGCCGCGCGACCGCGTCGAAGCCCCAGTGGTTCAGGCCTTCCTCGTCGATGAGCGCGATCTCGGGGTCGAGGTCGCGCGCGCGGTCCCAGCCCGAGCCGTCGGCGGACATCACCACCACCAGCGCACCGTTGGCGCGCAGCTCTTGCGCCAGCGCGTCGGCGGCCGCCGGGTTGTTCGCGATCAGCAAGAAGCGCCGCTCGCGCAGCCCCGTGCGTGCCGAGCCGTCCGCGGCCGCTTCCGCTTCGTCGTCCAGCGTCCAGAGCGGCGCCACGGGGGCCTCGTGGAACGCATAGCGCAGGGGCTTGGCTTCGGCGATCAGCGGCCGCACGCGCTCGATGAACTGCTTGATGGCCGCGCGCATCGGCTGGCCCGCGCGCACCACGAAGCGCTCGGCCCGCGCGCCGTCGGTCTGTGTGATGGAGAGGATGCCGCTCTGCAGTTCGCGCCCCAGGATCTGCACCAGGTCGTCCACCGAGGCCTCGGCCAGCTCCCCCGCCTCGTGCACCCCCGGGTCGTCGTAGAGACGCGTGGCCAGCTCCAGCATCTGGCGCGCCATCGCGTCGGCATGCGGCGGCGT
>CAZEAA010000410.1:0-4450 GCA_964510015.1 uncultured Sandaracinaceae bacterium | reverse complement strand
CCGCCGCCGGGGGGCCCCCCCCCGGGGGGGGGGGGGCCCGCCCGCCCCCCCCCGGGCGGCGGCCCCCCCACCCCCCCGCGACCGGGCTCGACGACGTGAGCGGGTGCGCTACGAGCTCGTGCAGCAGCTCGGTCGCGCGCTCGGGCTCGGCCGCGCGACCCACGAAGACCGTGACGTCCGGCACGTTGGCCAGCACGGCGGCCACCGCCGAGTCCGCGTCGTCCTCGACCGTCACGATGGCGTGCCCTCGCAGCGCCGCGACCAGCGCGTCGAGCATCGGCTCGCCGTCGCCGAACAGCAGGAGTGTCGGGCGGTCGTCTTCGAGAGGGGTCACGCGGAGTGTCGTTCCTCACCCGATGGTAGCGACCGTCGTCACATTTTGGAACCGTTTGGGGAGCGCCTCCGTCGCTCCCGCAGGTCGCGTCCCGGGCCTGGCGTCTCGACATCCCGCGCGCCGTCGGGTACCACCCCGCGCATGTCGTTCACTGTCCGAAGCTCGTCCGCGCTGTGGCTCGCCCTGGCGCTCTTGGTCCCCACCTCCGGTTGCCGTACCGACCGCGACGACCGCGGTGGTGCAGGAGACCGTACCGAGGAAGAGGTCCCGCGTGGCCCCCGTGCGCAAGCGCACGAAGATCCGCCCGGCGCTGCGCAGGCGGCCCAGGCTGCCGCAGCCCAAGAGCCGCCGGCCGACCCCAACGCGCCGCCGCCCATCCCGGCGCCCGACGACGTGGCCGCGGCTCCCGCCAACGCCGAGCGCACGGCCTCGGGCATCGCGTCGCGCGTGCTCACGCCGGGCAGCGGTCGCGTGCACCCCACCGCGCAGGACCTCGTCATCGTCCACTACACCGGCTGGACCACCGACGGCGCGATGTTCGACTCGAGCGTGCAGCGCGGCGCCCCTGCGTCGTTCCCGCTCGGCCGCGTCATCCCCGGCTGGACCGAGGGCGTGCAGCTGATGGTCGTGGGCGAGAAGCGCCGCTTGTGGATCCCGCAGGAGCTCGCGTATCGCGGACAGCCCGGTGCCCCCGCCGGCATGCTGGTGTTCGACGTGGAGCTGCTCGGCATCGAGACCGTCCCGCCCGTCACGCCCGACAACGTGGCGGCTGCCCCGCGCAACGCCGAGCGCACCGCCAGCGGCATCGCCTCGGTGGTCTTGCAGCCGGGCAGCGGCACCGAGCACCCCACGGCCAGCAGCGCCGTCACCGTGCACTACAGCGGCTGGACCACGGACGGTCAGCTGTTCGACTCGTCGCTGCGCCGCGGCCGCGAGGCCACCTTCCCGCTCAATGGTGTGATCCCCGGCTGGACGGAAGGCATGCAGCTCATGGTGGTGGGCGAGAAGCGCCGCTTCTGGATCCCGGGCAACCTCGCCTATGATGGCCAGCCCGAGCGCCCGCAGGGGACGCTCGTGTTCGACGTGACTCTCATGGCGATCAACTGAGCAGGAGTGACCCTCGATGGCTGACTACATTTTCACGATGCAGGGGGTGACCAAGGTCCACCCCCCCGACAAGAAGGTCGTCGAGAACCTCTACCTGTCGTTCTTGCCCGGCGCGAAGATCGGCGTCATCGGCGTGAACGGCACGGGTAAGTCCACCGTGCTGCGCATCATGGCGGGCGTGGACCAGAACTTCACGGGCGAGGCCTGGAAGCGCGCGGGCCTCAGCGTGGGGTACCTCGAGCAGGAGCCCGACCTCGGCGACGCCAAGACCGTGCTCGAGGCCGTGGAAGAGGGCGTGAAGCCCATCCGCGACCTGCTGCGCGAGTTCGAAGAGCTGAGCATGAAGTTCGGCGACCCGATGAGCGACGACGAGATGGCCAAGCTGCTCGAGAAGCAGGCCAACTTGCAGGACAAGATCGACGCGGCCGACGGCTGGAACCTCGAGCACACGCTCGAGCTGGCCATGGACGCGCTGCGCCTGCCGCCGCCCGACGCAGACCCGAAGGTGCTGTCCGGCGGTGAGAAGCGCCGCGTGGCCCTCTGCCGGCTGCTGCTGCAGCGCCCCGACATGCTGCTGCTGGACGAGCCCACCAACCACTTGGACGCCGAGAGCGTGGCGTGGCTCCAGGGTCACCTGCAGGCCTACCCGGGCGCCGTCATCCTGGTCACGCACGACCGCTACTTCCTCGACAACGTGGTGGAGTGGATCCTCGAGCTCGACCACGGCAAGGCGTACCCCTTCAAGGGCAACTACTCCGAGTGGCTCGACAACAAGGAGAAGCGCCTCGAGAAGGAAGAGAAGGCCGACAGCTCGCGCCGCAAGAAGATCCAGCGCGAGCTCGAGTGGGTGCGTGCTTCGCCCAAGGCCCGTCAGGCCAAGAGCAAGGCGCGCCTCGAGGCGTTCGACACCTTGGTGGCCGAGGCCGGCAAGGAGCAGCGCGACGGCGCCGAGATCAAGATCCCGCCGGGCCCGCGTCTGGGCCGCAAGGTCATCGAGGTGCACGGCATCAAGAAGGCCTACGGCGACAAGCTCTTGTACGAAGACCTCAGCTTCTCGCTGCCGCCCGGTGCCATCCTCGGCATCGTGGGCGCGAACGGCGCCGGCAAGACCACGCTCTTCCGCATGCTGGTCGGCCAAGAGCAGCCGGATGAAGGTCATATCGAAGTCGGCGAGACGGTCAAGCTCAGCTACGTGGACCAGAGCCGCGCCGACTTGAAGAACGACGCCAGCGTCTACGACGAGGTCTCGGGCGGCACCGAGGAGATCGAGGTGGGTGGCGGGCGCACCGTGCGCGCGCGTCAGTACGTGGGCTGGTTCAACTTCAAGGGCAGCGACCAGCAGAAGAAGGTGGGCGCGCTCTCGGGCGGTGAACGCAACCGCGTGCACCTGGCCAAGCTGCTGCGCAGCGGCGGCAACGTGCTGCTGCTCGACGAGCCCACCAACGACATCGACGTGGAGACGCTGCAGTCGCTCGAGCAGGCGCTGCTCGAGTTCCCCGGCTGCTGCTTGATCGTCAGCCATGACCGCTGGTACCTGGACCGCCTCTGCACGCACATCCTCGGCTTCGAGGGCGACAGCCGCGTGGTGTTCTACGAGGGCGGCTACAGCGACTATGCGGCCGACAAGAAGAAGCGCCTCGGCGACGACGCGGACGTGCCGCGCCGCATCAAGTACCGCAAGCTCACGCGCGCCTGACGCAGCGTGACTCGCGCCGAGACACCGCGCGCCCCCGCCGCGCTGCCCCACCTGCCCCCGTTGCCCGTGGACGAGTTCCTCCCGCAGGTGCGGGAGGCGCTCCGGCAGGCGGGCGCGCTGGTGATGGTGGCCGAGCCGGGCGCGGGCAAGACCACGCGCGTGCCGTCGGCCGTGCTCGCGCAGTGCGAAGCCGACGGGCACGCCGGTGAGGTGTGGGTGCTCGAGCCGCGTCGCCTCGCGGCGCGCATGGCCGCCGCGCGGGTGGCCGACGAGCGCGGCGAGCCGCTGGGCGAGAGCGTGGGCGTGCAGGTCCGCTTCGAGACGCTGGCCGGCCCGCGCACGCGCCTCCGCTTCGTGACCGAGGGCGTGCTGCTGCGGCGCCTGGCGGACGACCCCGCGCTGCGCGGCCTGTGCGCCGTGGTGTTCGACGAGTTCCACGAGCGCAGCGTGGCGTCCGACCTCGGGCTCGCGCTGTGCCGCCATGCGCGCCGCACCCAGCGGCCGGACCTGCGCCTGGTGGTGATGAGCGCCACCCTCGACCCCGCGCCCGTGGCGGCGTTCTTGGACGCGCCCGTGCTGCGCG
Organism: uncultured Sandaracinaceae bacterium; assembly: GCA_964510015.1. Lineage (GTDB taxonomy): Bacteria > Myxococcota_A > Polyangia > Polyangiales > Houyiibacteriaceae > JADJJE01. The sequence goes on along the minus strand of CAZEAA010000410.1, from coordinate 730 downwards.
TGCCCGGTCGTGAGTTCCCGGTGGAGGTGCGCTTCGCCGAGCGCGAGGACACACGGCACCTCGAAGAGCGCGTGGCCGGCGGGGTGCGCCGCGCGTTGGCCCAGACGCCGGGCGATGTCTTGGTGTTCTTGCCGGGCGCCGCCGAGATCCGCCGCGCCGCCGACGCCTGCCGCGAGCTGGTCCAGCATGCAGGCGCCGAGCTGGCGCTGCTGCACGGTGACCTGCCGGCGCGCGAGCAGGACCAGGCCGTGGCGCGGGGGGCGCGTCGCAAGGTGATCCTCTCCACCAACGTGGCGGAGAGCTCGGTCACGCTGCCGAGCGTCACGCACGTGCTCGACAGCGGGCTCGCGCGCGTGGCGCGCCACGAGGCCTGGACGGGGCTCAGCAGCCTGGTCACCGAGCGCATCAGCAAGGCGCGCGCGGTGCAGCGGGCAGGGCGCGCGGGCCGTGTGCAGGCCGGCACCTGCGAGCGGCTCTACACGCGTCACGACTTCGACTCGCGCGACGCGCAGGACGCCCCGGAGGTGGCGCGCGCCGAGCTGGCCGAGGCGCTCCTGCTGCTCGCCACGCTGGGCCACGACGCGCGCACGTTCGCCTTCTTCGAGGCGCCTCCCGACGCCGCGCGCACGGCCGCGCTCGAGCTGCTGCTGCGCCTCGGCGCCCTCGAAGAACACCAGGGCGCGCTGCGCCCCACGGCGCTCGGGAAGCAGCTGGCCGCGCTGCCCACGCA
>CAZEAA010000409.1:0-5508 GCA_964510015.1 uncultured Sandaracinaceae bacterium | reverse complement strand
ACACACTCATCCGGCACTGGCCCGAGATCACACAAGGCGACTGGCTCACTCAACGCAGTCCGGGCCCGACAGGGGCTGGACTTCCGCATCTCGTCGAGGCCAGGTTCGCTGCCCCGTACTTCAGTGCGGGGTGCCCAATTCACCTTGCCAGAAGCGCGATTCGCTCGGCAGGTCACCTCCGCCCCCGTCCGACCATGCGGGCACGACGGACTCGAACCCAGCACTCGGACAGCCCAACCCCTCCCCGCCGAAGGACGAGCGGTCGAGACTAAAGTCCCTCCCAAAGGGGGGGACATTATCCAGGAATCAAGGCCGCGGACTCCTTGCCCCGGCTCTCGAGCCGGGGTGGCCAAATGCCTTGAAATAAGGCGCATCCGCGACACCAAAGCCCACGATCGTCGCCGTCGCCGTCAAGGACCACGTCCACGTCCACGCCCACGCCCACGTCCACGTCAACGACGGCGTCGCAGACCGCGCTCGTGATCGATCAGTTGTAGTGCACGGTGGTGCGCGGCCCGATGCTCACGCCGTGCATGCGCTCCACCAGCTCGTTCACGCGAGCCCGGACGGTCTCGCTGGCCGGCTCGAGGTGGAAGGCCGCCTCGCGGGCACCGGTCTCCTCGTTGAGCTGCCACTTCACGAACACCACGAAGCGCTTCTGGAGGATGCGGGCCTCTTGGCCGTCGACGGACTCGAAGCCCGGGTCGCCGGGCCGCGAGATCAGGTCGAGCTCGTCGGGCAGCTCACCGTAGAGGCGCGTGTCGAGGGCGAGCGAGAGGCGATGGGTGCGCTGCTGGCGGGGGTTGGTGTCCTCGCGGAACGTGTGACCGGTAGCGATCGCGACGGCGTCCGCGTGCTGCACGCGCAGCTCGAGCGCCTCCGACCACTCGGCCTCCCAGCCACCACCGAGGGCTGCGGGATCGTTGATGTAGCTGATGCCCCGATCAAACAGCTCGGTGTCCTGTTCGGTGAAGGGCGTGGGCGCCACCACCTCGGGCGCCGCTGCGCCGCAACCCAGTAAACCAACGGCCAACAGCAGGGGGAACGAGACACGAGGAGCACGTGAAGCGGCGGTCCGGCAGGTCATCTTCCGACTGTAACCCCTCTACCCGAATGGGCCAACGTGAGTCCCTGCCTACACGGTGGTCACGAGGTCGGCCAGCTCGGCCGGGAGGGGCGACGTGATGTGCAGCGGCTCGCCGCTGAACGGATGGTCGATGACCAGCGCGTGCGCGTGCAGGGCGTGCCGGGGCAGGACCAGGCGGCGGGTCAGAGCGTCCGTCATGCCCGTCTCGATGTACTCCATGAAGGGCGCCGGCCCCTCCGCGCCGTACAGCTTGTCGCCCACGATGGGGTAGCCGAGGTGCGAGAGGTGGACGCGCAGCTGATGCTGGCGCCCAGTCTCGGGGGAGAGCTCCAGCAACGAGAAGCGCGGCCCCGAGCGGAGCGTGCGGAACGTGGTCACGGCGGACAGCCCCTGCCCCTGCGGCAGCGCCTGCATCATGACGTGCAGCCCGTCGGTGACCGGCGCCAGATCCTCGTCCATGCGCCCGGTGTCCGGCGGCGTCCCGTGCACCACGGCCAGGTAGGTCTTCTGGGTGTGGCGGTACTGGAAGCCGTTCTTCAGCGCGCGCTCGGCGTCGCGGGACTTCCCGCACACCACCACCCCGCTGGTCTCGCGGTCCAGGCGGTGGGCGAACTGCGGAGCGTCCACGCCATAGCGCTCCTTCAGCAGCCAGGTGAGCGTGTGCTTGTGGTAGCTCGCCGTGGGGTGCATCGGCAGGCCGGCCGGCTTGTCGATGGCCAAGACGTGCTCGTCCTCGTACAGGATCACGAAGTCCTGCGGGGTCTCGGGCTCGTTCATCGGGGGGCGCACCAGCAGCACCACCTCTCCGGCCCGCACGCGCTCGCTGGCCCGACGCCGGGTGCCGTCCTGGCGGTAGGCGCAGGCCTTGACGATCTCGTTGGCCCGGGTGCGCGAGAGCCGCGGGATGCGGTTCTGGATGAAGCGGTCGAGACGCAGCCCCGCAAACTCGCGAGCCACAGGGAAAGTCAGCAAAATGGACGCGGGGTCGCAGCCCACCGGGATGTACGGAGCATCGGACACGAACGCCGAGTATGGTGCGCCCGGGACGAAACCGCGACCCCCGCCCGTTAGACCGAACGACACCCACCGCAGCTTGCAAGACGCACCGAAAGCAGCCGCCCCGAGCGCGCGCAGCGACACCCCCCGCGTGGGCACGTGGGTGGGTCTGCTCGCGCTCGTGCTGGTGCTGGTGCCCGGGTCCAGCGCTCTGCTGACCGAGCTGGCGCCGCTGCCCGTGGAGGAGACCCCCGACGGCGCCCTGCCCGGTCAGCCGGGGGACGACGAGCGGGGGGACGCGGAGCTGGTGGTGCGCCTCGACGCCACGCTCTTCGCGGAGCTGCCCGAGGGTGCGTTCATCACGCTGCACGGAGACGACGTGGCCCTCCGGCGCGCCATGCGGGGCGCGGTGCCGGTGCACCTGACCAACCTGCCGGCGGGCACGTTCACGCTCACGCTGCACGTCCCGGGGTTCGTGGCCACGTCTCAGGAGGTCACGCTCGAGTCCGGCACGTCCATCGACGCCACGAGCGACCTGGCCCCGGCCGCGCGAGCGCGCATCCACGTGGAAGGGCGCGAGACGTCCGAGCGCCAGGGCACCCCGCTGCCGCTCGACGACATCTCCGTGTTCGCGGTGCCCCCCGGTCGCCAGCACCCACGCTTCGTCGCGCACGTGGAAGGCGACGTGCTGGTCTTCGACACGCTGCCCCCCGACACCGACCTGGTGCTCTACGCCACGGCGCCCGGGTACGAGCGCAGTCAGCAAGAGCTGCGCTCCCCCGCGGCCGGCAGTGAGATCGCGGCCTCCATCGCGCTGGCCATCGCCGCGCAGCTCGCGGGTGTGGTCGTCGACCCGTCTGGAGCGCCCGTGGGAGACGCCCGCGTGGTGCTGGCCGGCAGCGGGGTGTGGCCGCCGCGCGAGGTGGAGACCGACGCCTCCGGTCGCTTCGCGTGGCCCAACGTGCCGGCGGGCATCTACGAGCTGCGGGCCTCGCACGGCAACTGGGTGGGCACCCCGCGTGGCGGCATCGTGGTGGGCCGGCACGCGCCCACGCCGTTCGTGCGCCTGCAGCTGATGCAGGGCGCCGTGCTCACGGGCGTGGTGCACGACGAGGCCGGCGCGCCGCTGCCCGACGCCGAGATCCTGGTGCTCGAAGAGGCCATCTCGCTGTTGCCGCGCGCGGCCACCAGCGGCGCGACGGGCGCCTTCACGGTGGTGGGCCTGCTGCCCCAAGAGCACGTGGTGCGGGTCTTCGCGGAGGGCTTCGTGCCCTTTCAAGGCGAGCACGACCCGCGCGAGGGCCCGCTCGAGGTCACGCTGCAGCGCGCCGCGTCGCTCGCAGGTCGCGTCATCGATTCCTACGGTCACCCCGTGGCGGGCGCGCTGGTCGAGGTGGTGGACGACGCACCGCATGCGTCGCTGAACTTCGCCGACTTGTTCGCGGTGCAGCGCCGTGGTCCGGTGCCGCTCACGTCGGATGGAGCCTTGGGCGTGACCCTCGGTGAGATCCCGCCCATCCCGCTCGACGTGAGCGCCGTGGCTCACACGCTCACGGGCCAGGCCGTCACGGAGGCCAACGGCGCCTTCGTGGTCACGGGCATCACGCCGGGTCGCGTGCGCCTGCGGGTCAGCGCGCCCTCGTATGCGCCGCTCTCCACGCAGCCCTTCACGCTGCGGCCGGGCGAAGACCGCGAGGGCGTGGAGCTGGTGCTGCAACCCGGCACGCTCATCGAGGGACGCGTGGTGGACGCGTCCAACTTCCCGGTGGCGAACGTCATCGTGGAGCTGCGCATGCCCGGACATCCGCAGGAGAGCACCATGTCGGCCAGCGACGGAACCTTCACGTTCCAAGCGGGTCGGGGCGACGTGACCCTCACCGCGAGCCCGCCCGCGCTGCCGGCCGTGCGCGTGCGCGTGGCGCTAGAAGACGTGGAGCGGCAGGAGGTGACGCTGCGCCTGACCGCCACGCTGCACACGCTGCGCGGGCGGGTCTTCGACCTGGACGAGCTGCCCGTGGCCGGCGCCACGCTGCGGCTCGAGTCGCTGTCGGCGCGCTTCCCGCACCACCGCGTGATGGTCGCCGCGGACGACGGCTCCTTCGAGATGACCGGGCTTCCACCTCCTCCGTATCGCGTGGTGGTCACCCACGAGGAGCTGGCCGACGAGGAGCTGGACGTGACCACCACGGCCGACGACCTCGAGGTGGTGCTGCTGCCCGCGGGCACGCTGCGCGGCACCGTGGTGGACGACATCGGTCCCGCGCCCGAGGTGGAGGTGGTGCTCTACCGCGACGGTCGTCCGCGGCAGCAGGCCTACACCGACATCGAGGGCCGCTTCGTGTTCGAGCGCATCGGCGTGGGCGACTACACGCTGCAGCTGAGCTCCGTGACGCACCTCCCAGCGGAGGCCACGGCGTCCCTCTTGCTGCGCCGTGGCGAGGTCATCGCCTACGTGGACGAGATCACCCTGACGCGCGGCGCGCACATCTCGGGGCTGGTCGTGGACATGCTGGGCGAGGCCGCCGTGGGCGCCGAGGTGGCCGTGGGCCCCGACCCCGACTGGAGCCGAGCGGCGCGCGTGAACGACGCCGGCGAGTTCGTGCTGGGCCCGGTGCTGGCGGGTGACTTGATGCTGATGGCGAGGCACCCCACCGCCGGGACCGGGAACACCACCCGGCCCGTGCGCGTGGACGCGGGCGAGCTGGTCCAGGACGCCTACATCCGGCTCAGTGGGCGCGTGCCCCTGCCCAACGAAGAGGGCACCACCGAGCTGCGCGCCGAGGATCCCGAGCAAGACGGTGGCGCGGGTCAACGCGTCACGGGCGTCGCCATCGCCCTGGCCATGGGCGCGCGCGAGGTGGAGGTCAGCGCCGTGGTCGAAGGCTCACGCGCCGCCCGCTCGGGCCTGCGCGTGGGCGACCAGCTCATCGAGATCGACGACATGCCGGTCAACTCGCCCGGCGAAGCCCGCTCCATGCTCCGCGGCGCCGAGGGCGTGGCCGCCATCCTCCGCATCCGGCGCGGCCGGCAGGAGCGGCTGATCCAAGTGGTCCGCGAGCGGTACAGCCAGCCGTAGACCCTATCGTGGTCGTGGTCGTTGACGGCGACGGCGACGATCCCCTGCAGAGTCGCCTCGAGCTCCACTTCATTCATCGGTGGGCCGACACAGCTCTTCGCCTGCCGGAAGCCCGCAACCCGAACTTCCCCCGCTCACGAACCTCGAGTCCTTCCCGAAGGGGAGGACTTGTCCACGAGTCCAGGCCGCGGACTCCTTGCCCCGGCTCTCGAGCCGGGGTGGCCAAATCCCCTTGAAACAAGGCGCACAATGGGAAGCACCAGTCCACCAGCCCCCTTCTGATTCGTCGCCGTGGCCGTCAAGGACCACGTCAACGTCAACGTCCACGTGAGCGAGGTCGCGGCAGTCG
>CAZEAA010000408.1:0-5508 GCA_964510015.1 uncultured Sandaracinaceae bacterium | reverse complement strand
GCCTCGGCCGGCTTGATCACGACCGTGCATCCGGCCGCCAGGGCCGGCGCCACCTTGCGGGTGATCATGGCGATGGGGAAGTTCCAGGGCGTGATGGCGGCGCACACGCCCATGGCCTGCTTGATGACCAGGTAGCGCTTGTTGTTGTCGGTGGTGGGAATGGTCTCGCCATAGACGCGCTTGCCCTCCTCCGCGAACCACTCGAGGAAGCTCGCGCCGTAGACCACCTCGCCGCGGGCCTCCGCCAGCGGCTTGCCCTGCTCGGCGGTCATGATGCGGGCGAGGTCGTCGGCGTGGCGCAGCATCAGCTGGTACCAGCGCATGAGGATGGCCGCGCGCTCCTTGGCGGTCTTGCTGCGCCACATCGGCCAGGCGGCGTTGGCGGCAGCGATGGCCGCACTCGCCTCGGCGGCACCGAGGTTGGCCACCTCGGCGAGCAATTGCCCGGTGGCCGGATCCGTCACGGGAAAGCGCGCCTCCCCGCCGACCCATTCGCCGTTGATGAGCCCCTGCTGGCGCAACAGGCTGGCATCGTCCAGGGCGGCCAGGGCGGGGGTCTTGCTGTCCATTGAGAACTCCGGAAATGGGGGGTGTGGAGACAGCACTCTACCCCGGCCGCAAAGCCCCCTCGGGCAATGCCCGCCCCTATAATCAAAAATCCCCAAAAATCAAGTATTTACCGCGTCGTCGACGCCCTTGCCCCGGGCCCACGCCCGCAATGAAAGTGGCCGCATGAAAGCAGCAGACATTCGCCAGACCTTTCTGAAGTTCTTCGAATCCAAGGGACACCAGATCGTCGCCTCCAGCCCCGTGGTGCCGGGGGACGACCCCACGCTGCTGTTCACCAACGCGGGCATGAACCAGTTCAAGGACGTGTTCCTCGGCTTCGACAAGCGCGCCTACAGCCGCGCCACGACGGCCCAGAAGTGCATCCGCGCCGGCGGCAAGCACAACGACCTGGACAACGTGGGCTACACCGCGCGGCACCACACCTTCTTCGAGATGCTGGGCAACTTCTCGTTCGGCGACTACTTCAAGCGCGACGCCATAAAGTACGCGTGGACGTTCTTCACCGAGGTCCTGAAGCTCGATCCGAACCGCATCGTGGTCACCGTCTTCGGCGGCGAAGAGGGCCTGGCGCCCGCGGACGACGAGGCGGCCGCCATCTGGAAGGACGTCACCGGCTTCCCGGACGAGCGCATCATTCGATGCGGCGCGGCCGACAACTTCTGGCAGATGGGCGACACCGGCCCCTGCGGCCCCTGCAGCGAGCTGCACTACTGCCTCGGCGTGGACGAGGTGGACCCGCGCAAGTTCGGTGAGGAGCCCACGCCCGACGGTCGCGGCTGGTTCGAGCTCTGGAACCTGGTGTTCATGCAGTTCGACCGTCAGGCGGACGGCCGCCTGGTGCCGCTCCCGGCGCCTAGCATCGACACCGGCGCAGGCCTCGAGCGCGTGTGCGTGGTGGCCCAAGACGTGCTCAGCAACTACGACACGGACCTCCTGCGCCCCGTGGTGGACCTCGCCTCCACCATCAGCGGGAAGCGCTACGGTGCGTCGCAGTCCGAGGACGACGTCTCCATGCGCGTCATCGCCGACCACGCGCGCACCACCGCGTTCCTCATCTCGGAGGGCATCTTCCCGGACCGCGTGGGCCGCCCCTACGTGCTGCGCCGCGTGATGCGTCGCGCCATCCGGCATGGGCATCGCCTCGGCATCGGGGAGCCGTTCCTGCACGAGTGCGCCCTGCGCGTGGTCGACGACATGGGCGACATCTACCCGCAGCTGCGCGAGCGCCGGGACTTGATCTCCGACATCACGCGCCAGGAGGAAGAGCGCTTCCGCGCCACGCTCAAGCGCGGCCTCGACTTGCTGGACACCAACACCGAGTGGACCACGCCGGGCGGCATCAAGACCCTGCCGGGTGCCACCGTGTTCAAGCTCTACGACACCTTCGGCTTCCCGGTGGACCTCCAGGAGGTCATCGGTCGCGAGCATGGCTTCGGCATCGACCAGGCCGGCTTCGACGCCGAGATGGCGGCCGCCAAGAAGCGCAGCAAGGGCAGCAAGCTCAACGAGAGCGAAGCGGTGGGCAAGGTCTTCCACGACGTCGCCAACCAGCACGGCAAGAGCGAGTTCGTGGGCTACACCGCCGAGCAGACCCGCTCGCGCGTGCTGGCGCTGGTGAACGCGGGCGAGGCCGTGAACGTGCTGGGCACCGTGGACCCGGCCGTGATCGAGGCCCTCGAAGAGAGCGACGCGCCGCCGCAGGCTGTCATCCTCGACAAGACCCCGTTCTACGCCGAGAAGGGTGGCCAGGTCGGCGACCAGGGCGAGCTGCGCGTCGGCGACGCCGTCTTCGTGGTGACCGACACGCGCGCACCCGTGGACGGGCTGCACGTGCACGTGGGCTACCTGAAGAGCGGCGCGCTCAAGCTGGGCGACGAGCTCGAGGCGGCGGTGGACCCCGAGCTGCGCAGCGCCACGCGCCGCAACCACAGCGCCACGCACCTCCTGCACTGGGCGCTGCGCGAAGTGGTGGGCCCCACCGCCACGCAGAAGGGCTCGCTCGTGGGGCCGTCGCGCCTGCGCTTCGACTTCAGCGCCACGCGCCCGCTCACGCAGGCCGAGCTCACGCGCATCGAGGACATGGTCAACGGCGCCGTCCTCGAGAACGCGGGCATCACCACCGACGAGCTGGCCATGGACGCGGCCAAGGCGGCGGGCGCCATCGGCATCTTCGAAGAGAAGTACGGCGACGTGGTGCGCATGCTGCGCATCGGGCCCTCGCTCGAGCTGTGCGGTGGCACGCACGCACGGCGCACGGGCGACATCGGGCTCTTCAAGATCTTGAGCGAGAGCGGCCTCGCCGCCGGTGTGCGGCGCATCGAGGCCACCACGGGCCTGAACGCCCTCGCTCACCTGCGCGAGCTGAGCGGTGAGCTCGACGCCGCGGGCGCGCTGCTCAAGGCGTCGCCCATGTTGGTGGCCGACAAGGTCAAGCGCGTGCTGGACGGCGAGCGCGAGCTGCGTCGCGAGATCGAGCGCCTCAAGCAGCAGCTCATGCAGGGCGGCGCGGGCGACCTCAGCGCGTCGGCGCGGGACATCAACGGCGTGAACGTGCTGGGCGCAGTCGTGCCGCTCGGTGACCCGAAGGCGCTGCGCGAGCTGGCCGACCAGCTGCGCGACAAGCTGGCCCCCTCCGTCATCTTGTTGGGCTCGCCCACGGCGGATGGCCAGAAGGCGCTGCTGGCGTGCTCGGTCAGCCAGGACGCCATCAAGCGCATCAAGGCGGGCGACGTGGTGAAGCACGCGGCGGCCATCGTGGGCGGCGGCGGTGGCGGCCGACCGGACTTCGCGCAGGCGGGCGGCTCGGACCCCAGCAAGCTCGACGAAGCCGTGGCCTCCATCTTCGCGTTGATGAGCTGAGCGAGGGCGCGTGGCCAGTCACCAGCCCTTTGCCGGACGCATGGTCGCGGGCTACCTCGGTAGCCTCGCGCTGCGCCGCAAGCTCGCGGGGCTGGCGCAGAAGCTGAGCAGCGGGAAGCCGCGCCTCGAGTTCTACTGGCGCGCCGACGACGCCTACAGCCACGTGGTGGCGCAGCTCGTGGCGCGCCTGGTGGACACCTATCCGCTCGACCTCGAGCTGAACATCGTGCCCGCGGCCGCCGCCGAGGTGGACCCCGAGCCGCAGCTGCGCGCGGCCCACGCGGTGCGCGACGCGCAGGCCCTCGCGCGCTTCTACGACCTCTCTTTCCCCGAGCACCCCATCACGCCCACGCCGGATAGGGTGCGGCGCGCCAACGCCATCGCGCTCGCCGCGCGTCCGCCGCGCGAGCACCTCGACGTGCTGCTGCAGGTGGGTGAGGCGCTCTTCGGCCACGGCGGCGACGCGGTCTCGGAGCTGGCCCGCCGCCTGGGCGCCGTGGAAGGGACGGTGGTCACCTCCAGCCTGGACCTCAGCCACGCCACGCTGATCGAGCGCGGCCACTATCAGTCGGCCACGCTGCGCTACGGCGGTGAGTGGTACGAGGGCCCGCATCGCGTGGTCACGCTGGAAGAGCGCCTGCGCGCGGACGGCCTGGGCGATGCGCCGTCCGTGCTGACGAAGCGCTTCCCGCCCGCGCTGCCCATCGAGCCGCAGCACGCGCCCTTCGAGTTCTGGTTCTCGTTCCGCAGCCCCTACAGCTACCTCGCCGTGGAGCAGGTGGCGCCGTGGGTGCGCGGGCCGCTCGCGGGCACGGGGCGCTTTCGCTTCCGGCCGGTGCTGCCCATGGTCATGCGCGGCCTCCAGGTGCCCACCGCGAAGAAGATGCAGCTCCTGAAGGACGCCAAGCGTGAGGCCGACCGGCTGGGCATCCCCTTCGGTCGCATCGCGGACCCCGTGGGCGCGGGCGCCGAGCGCTGCATGGCGGTGTACACGGCCGTCGAGCCGAGCGGGCGCGGGTTCGACTTCGCGCAGCAAGCCGCGCGCGGCATCTGGTCCGAGGGGGTGGACGTGGCCACCGACGCGGGTCTCTACCTGCTCGCGGAGCGCGCCGGCATCCGGGCCGACGAAGTGGACGTGGCGCTCACGCAGCTGGTGCCCGGCCTCGAGCTGGCCGAGTACAACAACATGGCGCTGCACGACGAGGCGGCCCTGTGGGGGGTGCCCTCGTTCCGCGTGGGGAGCCTCACGCTGTGGGGGCAAGACCGTCTACCGCTGGTCGCGCACGCGCTGGGCTTGCCCAGCCAGCCCTAGCCGCTCAGCGGAACAGCTTCTTGAAGAAGCCGCCCTTCTTCTCGGGGTCTTCGGTGCCGTCGGGCGCGGTGTGCATCGCGTCGGGGGCCAGCTCCTCGGTGCTGAGCCCAGGCCCGTCAAGCTCCGTGCCGGTGCCCGCGTCCTCGTCGAGCCCGCTCTCGTCGATGACGATGTCGAAGTCGTCGACCTCCATCATGTCGATCTCGTCGCTGAGGTCTTCGAACGACTCGCGCGCGACGCCCAGCGTGGCGGCCGGCAGCGCGGGAGGACGAACGCTGCCCGGCGTCGGGACGGGCGGGGGAACCGTGCGGGGACGCGCCTCGGCGACGGGAGCAGCGGGCTCGTCGAACAGCGCCGACATCACGTCGTCGCTCTCGGAGGCCGGGCGCTGCGGGCTGGCTGCGGGGCGGGCCTCTTCCTGCTCGAGCAGGCTTGCCAGGTCCACGAAGGCGCTCGCCTGCGAGCCCCGGGCGTCGCTGCTGACCACGTCGTCCAAGCGGTCCTGCGGGGCGTCGAACGCGTCGGTCCCGAGGTCCCCGAACAAGTCGGTCCCGAACAGCTCCGTGTCGTCCGAGAGCGGCTCGCTCGCGCCGCGGGTGTCTCGCGACGCCGCCTGCGCCTGGGCCTCTTCCTCGAGCTCGTCGGCGAACAGCTGGGTGAGGGTGCTGGCGGGGCTCTGCTCGCGGACGACGGGCTGCGCCACAGCGGCCGCGCCACTGACGGCCGCGCCACTGACGGCCGCGCCACTGACGGCCGCCTCTCTCGCG
>CAZEAA010000407.1:0-5521 GCA_964510015.1 uncultured Sandaracinaceae bacterium | reverse complement strand
CTCGATGACCAGCCGTGCATCGTCCAGCAGGCTCTCGTCGCCGCCCACGGGCGCCAACATGGGCGGCAGGCCCGCGAGGTCCGCGAAGAACGGTGACGCGCCCGAGTCCTGCCGACGCGTCGCCCGCCCGCGGTTGGTCTCGTTGCAGTAGTGGCCTGCCGAGCGCGACAAGAACGCCTCGCTCAGCATGGCCTCGCGCTTCTTGTTGAACTGGTAGCTGGGCGACGACAGCGACAGGTCGGTCCACGGCGACAGCAGCACCAGGGCCGCCGGCATGGGCCAGCCCGCGTTGCGGATGCCGAGCGCCGTGGAGAGCGTGAGGCCGCCGCCCGCCGAGTCGCCCGCGATGATGATCTGGCCGGGCTCGATGCCCCAGTCCAGCAGGTCCTTGTAGGCCTGGAGCGCGTCTTCGCGGGCCGCGGGATAGGGGTGCTCGGGGGCCAGCCGGTAGTCCAGCAGCCACGCCTCGGTGCCCGCCGCCTGCGCCACCAGCGCGGCCAGCGGCGTGTGGCTGGTGAGCCCGCCGGACACGTAGGCCCCGCCGTGCAGGTAGAGCAGGTGCCCCTCGGCGCCGCCGTGCTCGGGCTTGATGTGCCGCGCCGGCCGCCCGCCCAGCTCGGTCTCGCTCATGCTGACGCCCTCGGGCATGCGGATGACCCGCGACAGCGAGTCGACCATGCGGCGCTGCGCGGCGACGCTCTCCACACGCTCCGAGATGGCGGGAGCCACCATGCGGAGCCCGGCGCGCAAGACACGATGACGAAGCGTGGTGGCCATGCCGCCTCTTTACCACGGAGCCCGCCCGCGCGCGCATGGGTGTATACCAAGGGCATGCTCGCACGCTCTCCTCGGGCCTCGGTCACCGCCTTCACCCTCTTGCTCGGCCTCACCGCCACGGCCTGCGGCGGCAGCTGCCCCACGCCGGGCAGCGCGGCCAACGTCACCCCCACCGGCGCGCCCTGCCGCGGTGGGGTGGCCGGCCCGGGCCCCGCGCAGGACCCACTCACCCTGCTCGGCGGCGACCTGCTCGTGGCGATGCGCGTCGACTTCGGCGCCATCCGCCGGCATGCGCTGGGCGCCATGGCGGAGCGTGCCCTCGTCGCCATGATCCGCGCGACCGGCCCGCGCGAAGGCGTGGCCGGCATGATCGAGACCGCGGCGCGTACGGAGGTGCTGGCCCTCGGCGCGGGCAACAACGGCATGGTGGCGGTGCTGCAAGGGTCTTACACGCCGGCCGACCTCGCGTTCGTGACCAGCGAGGAGCGCACCACCCGGCGCCAGCACCTCATTCGGCACGGGCGCCGCAGCATGGGGACGGTCGTCGACGGCCGCTACCTGGTGTTCGCCGAGCACAGCAGCGTGGACGGTGTCCTCGACCGTCTCGACGGGCTCGAGGATCCGGCACCGCAGACGGTCCCGCTGCAAAGCGCCATCGCCGCCGTGGACGGCTACCAGACGTACTTCACGGCGGTGGGCGTCCCGCTCGGCGAGCTGCGCGAAGAGCTGGGCCGAGAGCGCGGCTTCCGCGACATGGTGGCGGACGCACGCTGGGCGGCCATGAGCGTCGCCCCCAGCAGCGCCGGGCTCGAGGTCCGTGGGCGCGTGCACACCGTCACCGAGGCCGCTGCGCGCGTGGTGCTCGACGCGTCGCAGGACCTCCAGCAGCAGGCCACGTACGAGCTGATGCGCGAAGCTCCCCCCATCGCCGTCGGCGTGCGCGCGCTCGTGCTCGCCACCGAGGGGACGGACGCCACGCTGCGCTGGACGGCCACCGACCCGGAGGTCCGGGACATCATCGAATTCTTCCGCAGCGAGTTCGAGGACGACGCTGCGCGTCGCCAGCAGTACGAAGACGTCGATGCCTACGCCGAGCCCGTGCCCACGCCCGGCCCCGCGGTCGCCCCGGCTCCGTGAGGGCCCAGGGCACCGTGCCCGCTCAGCGGTAGGCTTCCACCAGCTCGACCGCGATGGGGTTGCCCCAGTCGAGCGCCCCGTCGTAGCGGAAGCGCACGCGGCCCTCGCGGTCGATGATCCACGTCTCGGGGAACAGGCGCGTGCCGAACTGCCCGGTGATGACCTCGCGGTTCGGGTCGAAGACGTGGGTGAGGCGCGTGTCGTCCGGCACCACGTTGGTCACCGCCGACCAGCCTTCGTCGGCGCTCACGGCCACCACCTCCACGTCGCCCCACTGCTGGGCCAGGTGGCCCAGGTGCTCGAGGCTGGGCAGCTCTTCGAGGCACGGCGGGCAGGTGATGCTCCAGAAGTTCAGCACCACGACCTTGCCGCGGTGGTCCTGGAGACGCCACGGCTGCCCGTGCCGGTCGGTGAGCTGGAAGTCCGGCGCCAGGCGGTTGCTGCCCAGGTAGTGCGGGAAGCCTCCCTCGCCCGCCATCAAGGCGTCGAAGCGCTCGTTGCCGAGCACCGCGCGGAACACGGTCTCGGAACGCCGCACCTCGCCGTCCATGACCGCCGTGCTGAACACCGCCACGAGCGGGGCACCGACCAGGAACGCGATCAACGCTGCGAGCTGCTCACGCCTCTTCATAGCGGCACTGGCCTATCACGGAAGCGGCGCCGCGCCATCCGCGACCAGCGGCGGCCGAATCACGTGCCCGCCGAGCCGCAGCAGCACGCCCTGCTCGTCCTCGTCCAGCAGCCCCGCGAGCGCGCTCGACGCGTGGTTCTCGAAGCGCGCCGGACAGCGCCCCTCGCGCACATCGCACCACAGCGCCCCCTGCGGGTCCTGCCGCAGCGTCCCCGGCACCAGCTCTTCCTCGCGGTCCCCACTCAGCCGCAGCGTCACCCCGCCCTCGTGCACCGCCACGCTGTCCACGAAGTAGGCCGGCCCCTCGAGCGCCACGTAGGCCCAGTTGATGTCGTTGCTCAAGCAGAAGCGCCCATCCTCGGCCCGGTCGATCCAGCCATCGAAGCTGCGCGCCAGGTTCGGGTGGTCGATGCGCTCCTCCCCCTTCCACCAGCGTCGCGCCGCGTCGCGCCGAATGTCCGTCTCACGGCTGCGGGGCGGCCCACCGTCACCCGCACCAGCCCCCGAGATCAGTTCGTTCACGTCCATGGAGAGACCCTAGCGCCCAGCCGAGGGGGTGCCCAGTGGCCACGGACGTACAACGTACCAAGCGCCCCCGCGACCGTTGAAAACAGGCCGTCCAAGGGGGTCGCGTGCTATGAAAAGCAGAAGATTCCGTGCCCCTTGAACCCCCACGCAGAGCCCGCTTCCTGCGATGGCTGCGCCATGCTGCGCTCGCCGTCTTGGCGGTGCTCAGTGTGGCGGTCGGGCTCACGCAGACCAACTGGGGTCGCGCCCGCATCCGCGAGCTGACCATCGACGTCATCCGCGACCAGCTGGGGCTCGAGGCCAGCTTCGGCGAGCTGCGCGTGGACCTGGGTGTCCTCCCGCCGCGCATCGAGGTGGTGGCCGTGGACATCGCGCTCGTGGACCCGGTGTATGGGCGCCTCGTGAAGGCCCGCCGCTTGGTCATCTCGCCCAGCGTGGGGGCGCTGCTGCGCGGTCAGCTGGACCTCGACGAGATCCTGATCGACGGCGCCGTGGTGAACTTGATCGTGCGCGAGGGCGAGATCCGCAACCTGCCGCGCCCGCGCGTGGAGTCGGATCCGGACAGCCCCACGCGCCTGCCGTTCTCGCGCCTCACGCTGACCAACGCCACCGTCGCCGTGGACGCGAGCCCCGACGGGTCACTGCAGCTGGCCGGCCTCGAGGTGGACCTGCGCGTGGAGGACGGCACCATCCTGCACCTGCGCGTGGACGGCGCCGAGGGCAACGTGCGGCACGGCGACCAGCGCCTGGACCTCGCGTCGCTGCACGCGGTGGTGAGCATCGACCCGGACAGCGGCGTCACCATCGACGAGCTCGGCATCGCGAGCGAGCACTTCTCGGTGGGCGCCAGCGACGCGACCATCCCGCTGCCGTTCCTGGGGCAGCTGCAGGGCAACGTGCAGGTGCGCGCCAACCTCGCGCACCTCGCGGACCTGCCGCTGGGCATCGAGCTGCCGCCCTTGAGTGGCATGGCCGAGATCGACGCGGTCATCGGCATGCGCGACGGCAGCCCCGAGGGGCACGGCCAGGTGCGCTTGGCCGACGGGGGCATCGACATCTACGGCCTCGGGGACACGGTGGACCTCGACTTCACCTTCGACGCCACGGGCGCGAACGTGACCGCGCTGCGCCTCGCGGTCATCGAGGGCGGCGGCGTGGTGACGGGCCAGGCCCGCGTGGGCTTCACCGCGGACCTGCCGCTGACCGCCACGCTCGACATCGACGCGCTCCACCTGCACAAGCTCTTGAAGCAGCTGGACGTCACGCCGGACACCATCGCGCAGTGGACCCTCGGCGGTCGCATCGAGCTGGCCGGCACCATCAGCCCGCTCGATCTCGGCGGCCCGCTGCGGCTGCGCACGCAGGACTTCCTGGTCACCTCGGGGGCGTGGCACGAGCGGCCGGCGAACCGCATCATGGGCATCGAGCGCGGACGCATCGACGGGCGCGTGACGATCACGCCGGTGGGCCTCGGCTTCCGGGATCTCGACGTGACCATGCCCAACTCCACCGCGCACGTGGACGTGCTGCTGGGCTTCAGCGACTACATCGAGGTCACGGGCCACAGCACGCAGATGGACCTCGCCGACGTGACGCCGCTCACCACGCTGCACCTCGGCGGACGCGGCAGCTGGCGGGCCAGCCTGGTCGGCCCGTACGGCACGCCGCACCTCGAGGGCCACGTGCAGATGAACGGCTTCGAGTTCGACACGTTCCGCGCGGGCAACATCGAGTCGGACTTCGTGCTCGAAAACGACAGCATGTCGGTGCGCTTCCCGCTGGTGACGGCGGTCAAGAACGAGAGCCGCTACACCGCCGAAGACCTGATGATCGACTTCCGGCACGACCGCTTCGAGGTCACCACCACGGTGCACGCGCAGCGCATGGTGCTGGCCGACCTCTACCACGTGTTCCGGCTCGAGACGGACGAGCGCTTCACGCCGTTCCAAGGGGTGGCGCACGGCACCACGCGCGTGCGCTACACCACCGGCTTCCCGGACGACCTGCCCACGGGCACGCTGCGCGCCTCGGTGGACATCGGCTTCTCGAGCGCGCACTTCGCGGGCTTCGCGTTCGACGCGGGGGCCCTGCAAGCCGACTTCCGCTGGCTCGACTACCCGCGCGGCATCGACGGCGCCGAGCTGGACGTCACGCACCTGGCGCTGCACAAGGCCGGCGGCACGGTGGCCATCGCCGGCACCATGGGCCTCGGTGGGGTGCTGCAGATGAGCGTCTCCGCCGACAACATCCCGTTCTCCGCCACCGAGGGCTTCGAGGAGATGCCCGAGCTGGGCGGCACGTGGTCGCTGCTCGGCCAGATCGACGGCACCAGCAGCGTGCCGCACCTGCACGCCGACCTCGGCATGCATCAGCTGGCGTGGGCGGGCGAGCCGCTCGGCAACGGGCGCCTGTACGTGCGCCTGACCGACCGCACCGACCCGTGGGTGG
>CAZEAA010000406.1:0-5600 GCA_964510015.1 uncultured Sandaracinaceae bacterium | reverse complement strand
GCTGCGCGGGCGTGAAGCCCCAGTGGCGCAGCAGGTTGAAGCCCGGCGCGTTGTAGACCTTGGCCGGCACGCCGATGCGCTCGAGGGCCTCGGTGCCCAGCACCCAGGGCGCCAGCGCCTGCGACGCGTCGAACACGCCGGGGAGCGCCTTCTCGGCCTTCTCGATCTCGCGCTCGTTGAGGCCCTTGCTCAAGAGCACCTTGCGGCCCACGTGCGGCGCGTTCGTGAAGGTGTTGGTGCCCGTCACGTACGACACGATGTCGGTCACCTGCGCCTCGGTGTAGCCGAGGTTCTTGAGGGCCGAGGGCACGCTCTGGTTCACGATCTTGAAGTGCCCGCCGCCGGCCAGCTTCTTGAACTTCACCAGCGCGAAGTCGGGCTCGATGCCGGTGGTGTCGCAGTCCATCAAGAGACCGATGGTGCCGGTGGGCGCGAGCACGGTGGCCTGCGAGTTGCGGTAGCCGTAGAGCTCGCCCAGCGTGACGGCCAGGTCCCAGTCCTCGCGCGCCGCCTTCAGCAGGTACGCGGGCACCTTCGGATCCTCGCCCGTGCGCATCGCGATCCAGTTGGGGTCGCCCACTTCGTAGGCCGCGTCGCGGTGCTTGTTCATGACGCGCAGCATGGCGATGCGGTTGCGCTGGAAGCCGGCGAACGCGCCCTTGGCGGCAGCCACCTCGGCGCTCGTGGCGTACGCGTGGCCGCACATGATGGCGGTCAGCGCGCCCGCGATGCCGCGGCCCTGGTCGCTGTCGTAGGGGATGCCCAGGCGCATCAGCATGGTGCCGAGGTTGGCGTAGCCGAGGCCGAGCGGGCGGTAGTCGTGGCTGTTCTTCGCGATGCGGCGCGTGGGGTAGCTCGAGTAGTCGATGATGATGTCCATCGCGATCATCAACACGCGCACCGCCTGGCGGTAGCCGTCCACGTCGAAGTGGCCGTCGTCCGAGAGGAACTTGGTGAGGTTGATCGACGCGAGGTTACAGGCCGAGTCGTCGAGGAACATGTACTCGGAGCACGGGTTGCTCGCGTTGATGCGGTCCGTGTTCGGGCACGTGTGCCAGTCGTTGATGGTGGTGTCGTACTGCACGCCGGGATCGGCGCACCACCACGCGGCCTCGCTGATCTTCTTCCACAGGTGGCGCGCCTTGAGCGTGTCGCCCACCTCGCCGGTGGTGCGGAAGCGGGTCTGCCAGTCGCCATCGGCCTCCACGGCGCGCATGAAGTCGTCCGTGACGCGCACCGAGTTGTTGGAGTTCTGGCCGCTGACGGTGCGGTAGGCCTCGCCGTTGAAGTCGCTGTCGTAGCCGGCCGCGATGAGGGCGCGCGCCTTCTTCTCTTCACGCACCTTCCAGTCGATGAAGTCCTCGATCTCCGGGTGGTCGAGGTCCAAGCACACCATCTTGGCGGCGCGACGCGTGGTGCCGCCGCTCTTGGTGCTGCCGGCCGCGCGGTCGAACACCTCGAGGAAGCTCATGAGGCCGCTGCTGGTGCCGCCGCCGGAGAGCTTCTCCTGGCGACCGCGGATGGCGCTGAAGTTGGAGCCGGTGCCCGAGCCGTACTTGAAGAGGCGCGCCTCGTTGCGGACCACCTCGTAGATGGCCATGAGGTCGTCTTCCACGGCCTGGATGAAGCAC
Source organism: uncultured Sandaracinaceae bacterium (assembly GCA_964510015.1). Lineage (GTDB taxonomy): Bacteria > Myxococcota_A > Polyangia > Polyangiales > Houyiibacteriaceae > JADJJE01. The sequence continues at coordinate 3,969 of CAZEAA010000406.1, read as the reverse complement.
GCCGAGCACTGCGGGTGCTCGTAGGCGTTGGTGGTCTCGCTCATCTGGTCGGCCTTGGCGTCCCAGTACCAGTTGCCGCCCTGGCCCTCGATGCCGTAGCGCTGGTAGAGGCCGCAGTTGAACCACACGGGGCTGTTGAAGGCGGCCTTCTGGTCGACGAGCAGGTGGCTGAGCTCGGCCTCGAAGTTGTCCGCCGCGGTCTTGTCGGCGAAGTAGCCGCCGAACTGGTCGCCGGCCTCGCGGAGGGAGTGCGAGATGCGGTAGACCAGCTGGCGCACGCTGCGCTCGCCGCTGTTCTTGTCGCCGTTCAAGCCCGCCTTGCGGAAGTACTTGGAGACCGCGATGTCGGTGGCCAGCTGGCTCCAGCCCACGGGCACCTCGGCGCCCTTGAGCTCGAACACCGTGGAGCCGTCCGAGTTGCTGATGGCGCTGTCGCGCTTCTCGTAGACCGTGGTCTCGAGCGGGTCTTCCCCCGCCGCCGTGAAGCGACGCTCGATGAGCAGCCCGCCCGCTTGCTGCGAGCGACCTGCGCGGTTGGCGCCTTCGAGTTCGATCTTCTTGCTCTGCGTTTGCGTTTCAACAGCCACGGTTACCTCCACCAGACAGCACACCACCTACGGACACGACCAACCACGAACCAGGACGAAGCGAAACCCGCGAAAAGGCGCCCGAGTCACAGACTCTCCACAGGATTTCCACCGCTACCCCACAAGTCAGAGGGGTGTTGCCAGCGGCAGCACCACTACCCCTTGTAGGGGGAGGGCCGTTATCCGCTCGTCGGGGGGCGAGGTCAAGCCCCCTTTTTTCGAAACCCGACCGCGAGCCCCGAAGGCGCGGAAACCACTGAACAAAAATCTTGGTCAGGGTTCGCTTTGGGGCTCCAACCCGCCCTCCCGAGCGATCGGCCAGGGCCGTCTCGTGGGGTTTCAGCGGGGTGGCGGTGAGGTCGACCATCTGCCTCGAACCTACAAGATGTGGTGGTTGGCTCCAAAATTTTGCACAAGATACAGGCGCAGCACCCTTTTCGAGCACACCCTGCGCCGTGAAGAAGCGCCGCTGGGGCACGCTTGAGAGCACCTGAAGATCGCCGGGCAAACCGGCGAAACCACTGCTCAAATGATCAATCAATCAGCGAGTGTTCCGGGAACTCGGAGGGGCGTCGCTGCCCTCTCGGGGGGGCGCTGGGGCGTGACGCGGCGCCTTGCGCGAGCGCGGCGCTGACGCGATATCTCGGCGCCATGCCACAACCCGTCGTAGTGCCCGTGTCCTCCCACACGAGACAGCGTGCCGGGGCCGCACTGCTGCTCGGGGTGCTGGCCGCGTCCGCGTGGCCCACGGAGTCGCGCTCGCGTGCCCAGGAGCCCACGCCGCAAGCGCCGCAAGCCACGTCGCCCGCTGCGGATGCGCCACCTGCGAACACGCCGCCCAGTTCGGGGGCGCCAGCAAGCACGCCTCCCGCGAGCACTCCGCCGACGAGCACATCACCCGCCGATGGCGCGCCTCCGGCGAGCGCTCCGCCTGCAGACGCGGCTCCCGCGGTGGACCCACCACCGGTGGTGGCGCCCGCGCTCGCCGCGATGCGCCCCGCCGACACCGCCGCGCTGCCCATCGCCGCGCGCCTGCTCATCACGTCGGGCGTCGGGGGTCACTTCACGGAGCCCCTGTGCGACGCCAACACGTCGCTCTCGCCGTCGGCCTTCGCGAAGATCGCGCCGCACCTCGAGTCGCTCCGCGCGCTCGACCCGCTGGTGCTCGACACCGGCGGACTGCTCGCCCCGAACGCGGTCTCCATGTACGCGGCGCGCCACGAACCCGACTCGTACGCACAGCTGATCGCGGAGCTGGGCTACCACGCGCTGACCTTCGGTGAGAGCGAGCTCTCCGCCAACCGCGGGGAGTTGGTCGCCACCCTGCGGGCCCTGCGCGCGCGTGGCGTGCCCAGCATCGCCAGCAACCTGCGCTGCGATCCCAACGTGCCCAGCGCGGCCGCCCTGTGCGAAGTCCTCGTGGACGCGTCGGACGGTGTGCCCGTGATCACGCGCGGCAACGACCGCATCGCCGTGCTCACCTTCATCGCCGAGGACGCGATCACGCGCGCCGCCCCCGACCTGTCGGCGGGTCTGCGCCTCGCGCCCATCGCGCAGGCCATCGGGCCGGCCGTTGAGGCCGCTCGCGCGCGCGGCGCCACGCTGGTGGTGGCCATCATCGACGACGGCTACGGCGCCGAGGCCGCTAGCCGCATCCTGTCGCTCGCCCGGCAGCTGCGGGAGTCCCACCGGCCGGATCTCTTGATCGCCGCCAACGCGGGGAGCGAGCTGCTCTTCGCGCGCCCCGTGGGCTTTCACCCCGCCGTGGCCGCCGCGCCCCCCGCCGGCGGCGCACGCATCGACATCCGCCGCAACACGGAGGCCGCCACCTTCGACATGCTGGTGCGGCCGCTCGCTCCCACGCCAGCCCCCGCGCGCGCGGTGACCGCGTTCATCGATCGCTTCGGGGAGCGCTACTGCTCGCGTTGGGGCAACGACCTGCCGGGCGGCACCCTCACGGAGGAGATCACCGGGGTGCAGCTGCTCACGCTCGGGGCCAACATCGTCCGGGAGCAGACGGCCACCGAGGTGGCGATCGTGAACACGGGCTTGCTGGACTCGAGCTGGTTCCAGACGAAGCCCGGCGTCCTGCGGGCGAGCGACGTGCACGTGGCCATTCAGTACGACGAGGCGCTGGTGACCGCCGACGTGCCCGGTGACTGGCTGCTCGAGGTGGCCCGCCGTAGCGCGCGGCACCCGGAGCTGATTCCGGTGGGAGTGACCATCACCAACGCGGGCACCGTGGACGAGAGCATCCTGGTGAACGGACGCACGGTCGAGGCGCGCGCTCACTACAGCGTGGTGACGCTGCGGTTCCTCGCCAACGGCGGCGATGGGCTGCTGCCCCCGCTCCCCAACGAGGGGGTGTGGGAGCCCGTCACGGGGGAACACCCGACGCTGCGCGACAGCATGCTCGACTACCTGAACGTGCCCGCCACCAGCGACCCGCGCGAGCGCGTGAGCGACCCGGCCGACGACGCCGAGTGGACCTTCCGCGTGGACGGCGACGTGAACTTCGGTGGCTCCTCGGTGCGGAACAGCGCGGCCTACGACGACTCTCAGCTGCTGCGCGAGAACACCGCCACCTTCGGCTTCCAGCTGGACGCGGCCGCCAACACGCAGGCGCCGCTCTACGCCTGGGACAACTCGCTGAACCTCCAGTACATGCTGACCCGCACGTCGGCGACCGAGGGCGGGTACGTGGAAGGCAACGACCAGATCCGCTACCGCAGCACGGCGCGCTGGCGCGGCTTCCGCACGGACAACGACTCCTGGTACGTGCCCGAGCCGTTCGTGGAGGCCTACCTCGAGACCGAGTTCAGTGAGCCCGTGGAGCGCATGTTCCGGCACATGGTGCTGCGCACCACCGTGGGAGCGCAGTTCACGCTGCGGCCCCTGCTGAGCGTGCGCTTCAACGGCGGTGTCGAAGTCGAGCTGCTGGACCCCAACCGCAACGCGCTGCCGGGCGCGGGCTTCGTGGTGACGCTGGCGCCGTGGACCCTCTTCGAGACCGCGCGCCAGAGGGTCACCAGCTCGTTCCAGGCGGACTGGTTCGTCTCGGACCTGGGCGGCGCCAACCGCCGCACCCTGCGCGGCACCTTCGACCTGGCCGTGGCCCTCGACTACCGCTTCGCGCTGGCCATGACCCTCCAGCTCTACGGCGTGCGCGCCGGCTCGGACCCCTTCGCCTTCGCCAGCAACGTCACCGCCTCGGCCCGGGTCGGGTGGGTCGGCCGGGCCGTGCGGTAGAGGAATCCACACCGGTCGTCGACGTCGACGTAGTCGTAGCCGTCTACGTCGCCGTGCTCTTCGTCGTGCTCGTTGACCTGCTCGTGCTCGTGACCGCAGAACGTCGACGGAGGTCGCGACGGCTGAACACGTC
>CAZEAA010000405.1:0-5608 GCA_964510015.1 uncultured Sandaracinaceae bacterium | reverse complement strand
CGCATAGCCCGCACCGCCCCCGCCGCTGCCAGGCTGGCCGCTCTGCTCACCGCCGCCGCCGCCGCGTCCGGTGGCTGCGCCGAGCGCGTTCGAGCCCGCGCTCGAGAAGTAGTACTCGTCGGCGCCCATGCCGCCCGCGCCGCCGCCCGGCCCCGCCACACCACCCGCGCCGCGCAGCGAGAGCGGCGCCGTGATGGTGGTGCCCGCTCCACCGGCTGCCTGGATGGTGCCGGCGACGGTGATGTTGCCGGCGGCCACCACCAGCAGCGGGTTCGCTCCAGTGACGGTCAGCGTCATGCCGGCGCGCACTTGGAGGTGTCCGGCCCAGCTCAACGTGTGGGTGGCCGCGTTCCAGCCAACCACCGGGGCGCCGTTCAGGGTCCCGGTGCTGGTGTTGAAGACACCTTCGAAGGTGAGCGTCGGCAGCACCACGTTCTGGCACATCGCATTGCACGCCGCGGTAGGCGCACCGAAGTCGCACTGCTCGCCGCGGGTGGCGTTCACCGTGGCGTCGCCACAGGTGGCCGCCGTGCAGTTGGCGTCGCACGTCGCGCTCTCGCCCGACGTGTCGCAGGTCTCGCCGTTGATGGCCTCGACGACCCCGTTGCCGCACCCGACCACGATGCAGTTGGCGCACGTCATGGTCGGCATCGCGGCACCCTCGTCGCACTGCTCGCCGCGCGTGGCGTTGCGCGTGCCATCGCCGCAGATGGCCGTGGTGCAGTTCGTGTCGCACGCCGCCGTCTCCACGCCGCCCACGTCGCAGGTCTCCCCCGCCGCCGGGTTGACGTGGTTGTCGCCGCACTGCGCCGGGGTGCAGTCCGCGTCGCAGCCAGCCGTTTCGCCGAGCGTGTCGCACAGCTCGCCGGCGGCCGCGTTGGCCGTGCCGTCGCCGCAGATCACCGCGGTGCAGTCTCCATCGCAGGTCATCGTGGCGCCGGCCTCGTCACAGGCCTCACCCGGGTCGAGCGCGCCGTTGCCGCAGAGACACGCGGTGGTGAAGATGCAATCCGGGTCGCCGCAGTCGGCGTAGCCATCGCAGTCGTTGTCGAAGCCGTCTTCGCACAGCACCTCGGTGCCGCCGCCCGGACACACGCAAGCGGTGCCCACACACCGGCTGCCCCACGCGTTGCAGGTGTCGCCAGTGGTGCACGATGCCGTGTCGGCGCAGTCCACCAGCGCATCGGCGTCGTTGTCGAGGCCGTCGGCGCACGTCTCGGCTGCGCAGGCGCAGTCGTCGTCCCAGAAGTCTTCGAGCCCGTCCGCGTCGTCGTCCAGGAAGTTGCCGCAGATCTCGCCGTGCGAGCAGTCCGGGCTCCCTCCGCAGTCCGCGTCGGAGCAGTCGACGATGCCGTCGCAGTCGTTGTCGGCGCCGTCGCCGCACGCCTCCGCGGTGCAGACCTGCTCGCACGTGAGCGGGGTGCCGCCGCACGTGTAGTTGTCGGGGTCGCTGACGCCGCTGGAGCCGAAGCCGCAGTCGAACTCGGCGGCGAAGCTACGCACCACCGGAGCGGACGTCCCGTCGCTGGTCATCACGGCCGTCACGCGCAGGAACGGCAGGTAGTTCTCGAGGCCCGCCGCGATCAAGAGGTCACCCACGTTGATGGGCGAGGTGTTGGGGGGCACCTCCACGACCACGCGCGTGGCCGTGTTCAGGCCCGTCTCGGACTCGGCCGTGCGGAACTCGAAGTGCAAGCCAGCGCCCTCGGGCACGTCGGCGTCCCACACGAAGTCACCCCAGTCGGGGCGCGTCTCGAGGTCGGCGCCGCAGTACGTCGACGAGTCGTACGTCCGGGAGTAGGTGCCGCTGGCGGGAGGCGGGCAGTCGGGGGTGAGGACGCCTTCGTCGTAGTGGATGCTCAGGTTGGACGTGCCGATGGCCTTGCCCACGTAGAGCGACCCGTACACGTCGATGGTGCCGCCGAAGTTGACGTCCGCGTTGGGCGCGTAGAAGTTGCCGCCGAACGAGCCGTGGCCCGAGAAGTCGATCGGGTCGGAGCCGCCCACGTAGAGGCGCACCGAGGCCGGGCGATCGGGGTCGCCGAGCGTGACGGACGCGCCCGCGTCGACGGTGCCCGCTACGAAGACGTCGACCTCGGCGTCGGGGCCGGACAGACCGATGGTCAGCTGTGCCCCCGTGGTCAGGTCACCGTCGATTAGCAGCGCCGTTCTGCCGGTGGCGGTGATGGTGAAGCTGCCGCCCGTGTTCACCTCGCTGAGATAGAAACGACCGCAGGGCAGGGTCAGATTTCCGCTGGCCCCGGAGGCCCAGGCGTCCTCATCGAGTCCGATGATGGCGTTGTCGTTGGCCCCGCGGAACGCGGCCACGAAGCCGATGATGTCGATGACCTCGGCGGCGCCGCAGTCGCAGGGCCGCGGGACGACCACCGGGCCGAGCACGCTGGTGAGACCGCCGCCACCCGTCATGGTCGAGCCGGCCGGTCGGTGCACGTCTCCGTCCACCGAGACCGCTGCGCCGAAGCTCAGGTTGCCGTTGACGAACAGGTCGCCTGCCGTGAGCCCCACGTTGAAGGCGCGGCTGGTGGTGAGGGGGCCGTTGAGCCTCACGTCCGCTTGGATGTGGTTCTGGCCACCCGGTGTGTGCGAACCCGTGCCGAACGCGACCACGTCGCCACCGATGTCCGCGCGTCCGCCCGGTCGCCAGTGCTGGTTGGTGAACACGTGCGCCGTGTTTCCGAGGGTGGTGCCGGTGACGCTGTTGAAGGAGTCGGTGGAGAGCGAGTAGCTCGAGTCGATGTTCTTGCAGCTGCAGAGCGCCTGAGTGAAGGTGTCTGCCGCCAGCTGGTCCGCGCAGACCTCGGTGCTGGGGTCCGTGGTGCCCGTCGATGGGTCGGCGGCCAACAGGATCAACGACCCCTCGGCCGAGCAGAACTCCGCGTACGTGCCACCGGGGGGCAAGCCCACCTGCTCCTCCGTGCAAGATGGAATCACGGGCGGGATGATGGTGTCCCCCGGCGGGATGGTGAAGCCGCCTCCCGGGGCGCACACGGTGTCGCCGCTGGAGTTGCTGGCCGTGATCTCCGCGCACGTGGGGGCGTCCACCACCTGGGCACACTCCGGGTTGCAGCTGTCGCACGCGGTGGGCGCGCCGATGAGGGCCGCCGTGCTCCCGCCCACGGCTTGCTGCTGCGTGTCCTCGAAGGCGCGCAGCGACTCGCAGCCCGACCACTCGCCGCCGCGGCAGTACATGTCGCCCACCAAGCACGTGGAGCTCCCCTGGCGTGGGGGGACGCAGCGAATCGGCCCGTCATTGGGCTCGCAGGCGCACCCCGGTGCGGGGCGTGCGCACGTCAGCGGGGCGCTGCCGCCGCCGTCGTGGGAGTCGGGCGCGTCGAACGTGGCCGTCTCGCAGCCCGCGAGCGCGAGCGCCGCCAAGAGCACACCAAACCAGGGGATCGAGGGGGGGGAGTGGTTCGACATGTCCCGTTCAACCTCGTCTCACGGATTGCACCCAACGTCCGCGACTCGGAGGAGGTTGTCCCCCGACAGGCTGACATCGCTCCAAAGAACAGCGATTCTTCCGTCTTTGGACTGTCGGATGACGACGTCCCCTTCTCCGTTGAAGAGGCCGGTCAAAGCGGTGTTGAACAGCTCGTCGCCGTCCACGTCCATCAGCGCGATGCGCAGCTGGTTCCTACCCGCTTCGACGTGGCGGTAGGCGACCGCGAAGCCTGCCGCGAAGCGAGCCACGGAGAACTCGGCGTACTCGCCGCGTCGATACGGCAAGACCCTCGGCTCACCGCTGACGCTGCCGCTCTCGGAGATGTGCCGGAAGCGCACCGTCCGCACGTCGAGCTCCGCCAGGCCGGTCAGCGTCGAGAAGGTGGCGCCGCTGAAGCCCAGCTCGAAGGCTCCGGTGGGCGCGGGGTCCAGCTCGTTCAGGGCCGAGATGGGTCCGAGGGAGGTCCTCGTCATCCGGCGGCCGTACACGCGCCCGGCGGGGTCCGACCAGGCCGCGAAGAAGCCCTCGGAGCCGCCGATGACCTCGAGGTCGATCAGGTCGTCCGAGACCACCAGCGACGCGTTGGTCGTGGGCGTCCCGTCTGACCCGAGGCGACGCTGGAACGCGCCCGCCACGCCATCGAGCTGTCCTCGGTACGCGAAGACCACTTCCTCTCCCGTCCGAGCCAGCGTCGGGGACCCGGCTCCGGCTTCGGTCAGGGTCACCTCCAAGGAGGGCGCCTCGTCGAGTCGCAGGGCCTCGGGGCTGAGGTGTCGGGACACCACCCCCCGCTGCCCGTCGGTGAACACGAGCAGCCACCCTGCTGACGTGGCGGTGAGTGCGATCTCCGCGTACTCGCCCGGCGCGTCCGTGACGGTGAGCGGCGAGTGCATGGTGCGCGCCGCATCCAGGTGGCGGACCCGCACGTCACTCCCCACCGGTCCGTCGACGGCGTAGGCCACGAGGAAGTCCTCGTCTCCGGGGGCGAACGAGAGCGACGTGACCGGGTCGGTGCCGCGGTAGACCTCGATGGGCCCTGCCAGGAAGCACCCCGAAGGAGGCTGGGGCTCGACGGGTCCCGCATCGACCTCGGCGTCGACCGCGCCATCCGGGGCTCCGTACGCGATGTGGCCGTCCAGCGCAGGGCCGTTGGGCGGCGCCTCCGAGCACGCCGCAACCCCGCCGAGCAGCAGCGCGGCGATGCGCCGCCGGGCTGTGGCGATGGGAACGGAGCCCAAGGTGGAGATTGCCATTGAGCTGTGTACGTTTTGCGCTTTGGCTCGGATACCGGCGAATGTGCGATGAGCGGAATCTTCTACTGAGCACCGCTTCGGCGAGCCGCTCCCACGAGCAGGAAGCAGTCCGGGGGCTAGCCTGCCGATCGAACTCAATGGCTCTGCGATTTAACCGTATCCAACCCTCGCCTGGCCCGTATGGCGTCGAAACAAACATGAATTGCTCGGGAGATCAATTTCTGCAACCACCTGACGCAGAGCTACGTAAGTGGGAATAAATGACGTCGTGCGTGCAAAGTTTCACTTTCGATCCGCTGTGCGCGCCGCTAGTGTTTCCCTGCAACCTGCACGTTCGTCGTGGCTGCTCGCGGGGTATCACATGAATAGAAGTTCACTTCTCGCTGCGTCTTTGTGTCTCACGTTCCTCTTCGCTGGCTGCGGCGGAGGCGACACGGGGCCCGTGCGTGACATGGGTTTCGACCCCGACGCCGGCGACGTCGGTCCCCGGGACTTCGGCGTGGACAACGGCCGTGAAGACATGGGCCCGCCCGAAGACATGGGGATCCCCCTCGAGGGCTGCGGCGACACCATCGTGGACCCCTCGAGCGTGGACGGCGGTCTGCCCGAGCAGTGCGACGACGGCAACTTCTTGATCGGCGACGGCTGCGACCGCGACTGCCAGATCGAGCCCGGTGGGGTCTGCCCGCCCACGGGTGGCGAGTGCACGCGCTGTGGCGACAGCCAGCTCGAGACCGGGGAGCAGTGCGACGACGGGAACCTCGCCACGCAGGATGGATGCTCCGCCACGTGCCAGGTCGAACCCGGCGCCGTCTGCCCCAGCACGGGCGCCTGCACGGTCTGCGGCAACTTCATCGTCAACAGCGACAGCGCCTTGAACGCCGAGATGTGC
>CAZEAA010000404.1:1807-5644 GCA_964510015.1 uncultured Sandaracinaceae bacterium | reverse complement strand
CCGTGGACATGTCGCTCGACACCATGACGTTCGAGATCACGGACAGCCAGACGCGCATCGACGCGTTCCTGGCGGTGCTGAAGCCCTTCGGGGTGGAGGAGATGGTGCAGACCGGCACCGTGTCCATGATGCGCGGCTCCGTCGCGCCTCGCCCGGGTCACCCGACAGTCAACGTGCGGCCCGCCGTAGCGGCAGAGTAACGGTCTAGAGGAGCCAAGAGCCCATGTCCCAGCCCGACCACGTACGCATCTTCGACACCACCCTGCGCGATGGAGAGCAATCCCCCGGCGCGACGATGACGAGCTCCGAGAAGCTCGAGGTGGCGAAGACGCTCAGCCGGCTGGGCGTGGACATCATCGAGGCGGGCTTCGCGGCCGCTTCGCCCGACGACCTCCTGGCGGTGCGCGGCATCGCCGAGGGCGTGGGCATCACCGCCGTGGAAGGCCGCCCCGTGGCCGAGCCGCCGCGCATCTGCTCGCTGGCTCGCGCCGCGAAGGGCGACATCGACAAGGCCTGGGAGGCCGTGTCGCCCGCCAAGCACCCGCGCATCCACACGTTCTTGGCCACCTCGCCCATCCACCGCGAGCACAAGCTGCGCATGAGCAAGGCCGAGGTGCTCGCGAAGATCACCGAGATGGTGACCTACGCGCGCGGCCTGTGCGCCGACATCGAGTTCAGCCCCGAGGACGCGGGCCGCACCGAGATGGAGTTCCTGTACGAGGCCATCCAGGCGGCGATCGAGGCGGGCGCGACCACCATCAACATCCCCGACACGGTGGGCTACACCACGCCGGACGAGTTCGGGAACCGCATCGCGCTCATCCACCAGAACGTGGTGGGCATCGAGCGCGCCATCATCAGCGTGCACTGCCACAACGACCTCGGCCTGGCCGTGGCCAACAGCTTGGCCGCCCTGCAGAACGGCGCCCGTCAGGTGGAGGTCGCGGTGAACGGCATCGGCGAGCGCGCCGGCAACGCGTCGCTCGAAGAGGTGGTGATGGCGCTCAAGGTGCGGCACGACCGCTTCAAGCTGACCACCAGCGTGGACAGCACGCAGCTCACGCGCATCAGCCGCCTGGTCAGCAAGGTGACCGGCATGTCCGTCCAGCCCAACAAGGCCATCGTGGGCGCCAACGCGTTCGCGCACGAGGCGGGCATCCACCAGGACGGGATGCTGAAGAACCAAGAGACCTACGAGATCATGCGGCCCGAGACCGTGGGGGCCAGCCAGAGCCTCTTGGTGTTGGGCAAGCACTCGGGGCGCGCGGCCTTCGCCAACCGCCTGACCGAGCTGGGCTACCCGCTGGCTGCGACCGAGCTCCACAAGGCGTTCGAGCGGTTCAAGAGCCTGGCCGACAAGAAGAAGCACATCACCGACGCCGACCTCTTGGCGCTGGTGAGCGACGAGCTGTACCAGCCCGAAGAGCTGTACCGCCTGGACCAGCTGCAGGTCACGTGCGGCACCGGCATGCCCACCGCCACCGTGCGCCTCGAGATCCCGGGCGGTGAGCTGCGCACCGTCTCCACCGTGGGCACGGGCCCGGTGGACGCGGTCTACATGGCCATCCAGCAGATCGTGAACATCCCGGTCACGCTGCTCGAGTACAGCGTGCAGTCCGTCACGCGCGGCATCGACGCTCTCGGTGAGGTGAACGTGCGCGTGCGCGCGGACGACGAGCCCACGGACGTGGACGAAAGCCGCATCAACCCGCAGAGCGGCGGCAGCCGAGCGCGCGTCTATCACGGCCACGGCGCCCACACCGACGTCATCGTCGCGAGCGCGAAGGCGTACCTCGCGTCGCTCAACCGTCTGCTCTCGGTCCAACAAATCCGTTCCGCCCGCGAGGCCGAGGTAGCCCCCTCGACCTGAGCGAGTCCGCGCCCCGCGCGAATCGAAGAAGAGAAAACGAAGATGCCAGCCAGTCAGAACCAGCCGAAGACCTTGTTTCAGAAGGTCTGGGAACAGCACGTGGTCGCCGAAGAAGAGGGCTGCCCCGCCATCCTCTACATCGACCTGCACCTCATCCACGAGGTGACCTCGCCGCAGGCCTTCACCGGCCTCCGTGAGCGCGGACTCAAGGCGCGTCGTCCCGAGAACACGCTCGCGACGATGGACCACAGCACGCCGACCGACCCGAAGAAGCTGAAGGTCATCGACGCGCAGGCCGCCGCCCAGCTGGACATGCTCACCGCCAACTGCGCGGAGTTCGGCATCACGCTCTACGGCCTCGGCAACCTGAAGAACGGCATCGTGCACGTCGTCGGCCCCGAGCGCGGCCTCACGCAGCCGGGCAAGACCATCGTGTGCGGCGACAGCCACACGTCCACGCACGGCGCGTTCGGCGCCCTGGCGTTCGGCATCGGCACCAGCGAAGTGGAGCACGTGCTCGCCACGCAGTGCTTGCTGCAGACGCGCCCGAAGACGCTGGAAGTGCGCGTGGAGGGCAAGCTCGCCCCCGGCGTCACGGCCAAGGACATCATCCTCGCGCTGTGCGCCAAGATCGGCGTCGGCGGCGCCACGGGCTACGTCATCGAGTACACGGGCAGCGCCATCCGCGACCTGTCGATGCAGGGCCGCATGACGGTCTGCAACATGAGCATCGAGGCCGGCGCGCGCGCGGGCATGATCGCCCCCGACGAGAAGACCTTCGAGTTCATCAAGGGCCGCGAGTTCGCGCCGCAGGGCGCCGACTGGGACGCCGCCGTGGCCCGCTGGAAGCAGCTGCCGAGCGACCCGGGCGCCACCTACGACGCGCTCGTGGAGATCGACGCGGCCTCGCTCACGCCGATGCTCACCTACGGCACCAACCCGGGCATGGGCATGGGCATCACCGAGAGCACGCCGCTCGCCAGCGCCTTCGAAGGCAGCGAGCGCCTCGCGTACGAGAAGGCCATGGCCTACATGGGCATCGAGCCCGGTGAGGCGCTGCTCGGCCACAAGGTGGACGTGGTGTTCATCGGCTCGTGCACCAACTCGCGCATCGAAGACCTGCGCGACGCGGCCAGCGTGTTCAAGGGCCGCAAGGTCCAGGGCGTGCGCACCCTGGTGGTGCCGGGCTCGCACGACATCAAGCACCAGGCCGAGGCCGAGGGGCTCGACAAGATCTTCGTGGAAGCCGGCGCCGAGTGGCGTGAGCCGGGCTGCTCCATGTGCATCGCCATGAACGGCGACAACCTCGAGCCCGGCCAGTACGCCGTGAGCACGAGCAACCGCAACTTCGAGGGCCGGCAGGGCAAGGGCGGTCGCACGCTCTTGGCCTCCCCGCTCACCGCTGCCGCGGCCGCCGTCACCGGCAAGGTCACGGACGTGCGCGAGCTGCTCGGCTGAACCTCTCTCCCCTTCGTCACTTCGACTGAAAGCCACACCACCATGGCCAAGTTCACGACCCTCGAGTCCCACGTCGTCCCGCTCCCCGAAGAGAACGTGGACACCGACCAGATCATCCCGGCGCGCTTCCTCAAGGTCACCGACAAGAACGGCCTCGGGAAGAGCCTGTTCTGCGACTGGCGCTACCTCGCCGACGGCAGCGACAACCCCGCCTTCGTGCTGAACGAGCCCGCGAGCCAGGGCGCCTCCGTGCTGCTGGCCGGCGACAACTTCGGCTGCGGCAGCTCGCGCGAGCACGCGCCCTGGGCCCTCGTCGGCTGGGGTCTGCGCGCGCTCATCAGCACCAGCTTCGCCGACATCTTCAAGAGCAACTCGCTGAAGAACGGCCTGCTGCCCATCGAGGTCAGCAAGGAAGTGCACCAGAAGCTGATGGCCACCGTGAACGCGGACCGCACCGCGCGCGTGAAGGTGGACCTCGCGTCGCAGACCCTCACGCTGCCCGACGGCAG
>CAZEAA010000404.1:0-1797 GCA_964510015.1 uncultured Sandaracinaceae bacterium | reverse complement strand
CACTGCCTGCTCAACGGCATCGACCAGCTCGGCTACATCCTGAGCTTCGAGGACGCGATCACGAAGTACGAGCAGTCCCGCCCCTGAGCCGCACGAGGGCCCACTGATGAGCACCGAGAGCCAGCGTACCCCCGTGGTGCACGTCTACGACACCACCCTCCGTGATGGCACGCAGGGCGAGGGCATGAGCCTGTCGTGCGACGACAAGATCAAGATCGCCGAGCGCCTCGACGCGTTCGGCGTCTCGTTCATCGAGGGCGGCTGGCCCGGGAGCAACCCGAAGGACGTGGAGTTCTTCGAGCGCGCCAAAGACATCCGCTGGACGAACGCGCGCATCACCGCGTTCGGCAGCACGCGCAAGGCCAACGTGGCCGCCGAAGAGGACCCGCAGCTGGTGAAGCTGGTGGAGGCCGGCACCAGCGTGTGCACCATCTTCGGCAAGACGTCGACCATGCACGTCACGGAGATCCTGCGCACCTCGCTCGACATCAACCTCGAGATGATCGAGAGCAGCCTGCGCTTCCTGGTGGACCAGAAGCGCCACGCCATCTACGACGCCGAGCACTTCTTCGACGGCTACAAGCTGGACGCGGGCTACGCGCTGGCCACGCTGCGGGCCGCGCAGCGCGGCGGGGCGAGCACGCTCGTGCTGTGCGACACCAACGGCGGCTCCATGCCCTGGGAAGTGGATGAAATCGTCCGCGTCGTGCTCGCGGAGCTGGGCCCGGACATCGAGCTGGGCGCCCACGTCCACGACGACGGCGGCTGCGGCGTGGCCAACACGCTGGCCGCGGTGCGCGCGGGCGTGCGCCACGTGCAGGGCACCATCAACGGCTACGGCGAGCGCTGTGGCAACGCCAACCTGTGCGCCATCATCCCGGACATCGAGCTGAAGCTGGGGCTCAGCTGCCTGCCGCCCGGGCGCTTGAGCGAGCTGTACGACCTCTCGCACTTCGTGGCCGAGGTGGCCAACGTGCCGGCCAACGAGCACGCCGCGTACGTGGGTCGCAGCGCCTTCGCGCACAAGGGCGGCGTGCATGTGGCGGCCATCCGCCGCGACCCCGGCAGCTACCAGCACATCGTACCCGAGCTGGTGGGCAACGAGTGCCGCGTGGTGGTGAGCGAGCTCTCCGGCCGCGCCAACGTGCTGAGCAAGGCCGAGGAGCTGGGTGTGCGCGTGTCCTCCGTGGAGGGCGCGGCCGTGCTGGAGCAGATCAAGCGCGCCGAGGCGCAGGGCTTCGCCTACGAAGCGGCCGAGGCCAGCGTGGCGCTGCTCATCGCGCGCAGCGAGGCGGGCTACGAGGCGCCCTTCGAGGTGCTGGAGTTCCAGACCGCGGTGGGCCGCCGCCAGGGTACCGAGATGTTCTCCGAGGCCACCGTGAAGCTGCGCGTGCACGGCGACGTGGTGCACACCGCGGGCGAGGGCAACGGCCCCGTCAGCGCGCTGGACCAGGCCATCCGCAAGGCCATCCGCACCACCTACCCGGCCGTGGCCGACGTGCACCTGAGCGACTACAAGGTGCGCATCCTCGACGGCAAGAACGGCACCAGCGCCACCGTGCGTGTCCTGATCGACAGCCGCAGCCACGACGCGTCGTGGAGCACGGTGGGCGCGTCCACGAACATCATCGAAGCGTCGCTGCTCGCGCTGGTGGACAGCCTCGAGTACGCGATTCGCCTCGAGACCAGCGCCGCCCAGTAGCCGGCGCCCTCAGCGGCCGCGGTCGAGCTGCTCGATCTCCACGAGCAGCCCGTTCTCGAACACCAGCCGGCGCATGAAGCGCTGGGGGCCGAGGT
>CAZEAA010000403.1:0-5651 GCA_964510015.1 uncultured Sandaracinaceae bacterium | reverse complement strand
GCTGAAGACGTTGATGATGCCCGTGCCGAGCTTGATGCGCTTGGTGTGGATGGCGATCTCGGTGAGCAGCTGGAAGCTCTCGTAGCCCCACACCTCCGGCAGCCAGAAGGAGTCGTAGCCGAGACGGTCCGCGAGGATGGCGGCCTTCAGGTAGAGCTTGCGGTCGTAGCCCTTCCAGAAAGCGATGAGGCCGGTGCGTTGCTGCATGGTCGAGATCTATAGGACCGAATCGCCCCCGGGCAAAGCGGGCTGGACTCGAGCCCAGAGTGGGGGACACTGCGGCCATGATGACGCGGATCGCGATGCTGGGTGTGTTGATGGGGCTGCTCGCGGGTTGCGGCGGCGGCAGCACCGAGGCCGACGGCAGCGAGAGCGCCGCCACCAGCGGAGACGAGTCCCTCCCCGAGGCGCCGCGCGTCACGGGCGAAGAGGCGCGCGCCATGGTCGCGAGTGGCGCGGTCCTGCTGGACGTCACGCCAACCGCGCGGGCCGACCAGTCGCTCATCGAGGGCCGCACGCACATCCCCTCGAGCGAGCTGGACGCGCGCATGGGCGAGCTGCCGCGCGACCGCGACATCGTGGTCTACTGCCTGGGCGGTCGGGCCAGCCCGCGAGCGGGCGCTCGGCTTCGCGCCGCTGGCTATCGAGCGTTCGTGCTGGGCGCCAAGACCAACTGGGAGCTCTGAGGACACCATGGCGCGCCGAATGCACTCCACCGATCCCGAGGCGCCGGACCCCTACGAGGGTGTTCCGTCTCGCGGCCAGAAACGCGCGAAGCAGCACGAGGTCACCTCCGAGATGGCGAGCCTCGGCCTGGCGCTCGCGGCCATGACGCCCGCGGTGCGCGCGAAGCTGGAGCTCCCGGACGCGCTCGAGCAGGCCCTCCGCGAGCTGGCCGGCGCCAGCAAGGGGGCCCACGTTCGTCAGCGGCGCTTCGTGGCGCGCCAGCTGCGCTCCTACGACGGCAAGGCACTGGCGCACGCGGTGGCCCTGCTGGACCCGTCCAGCCCCGTGTCCCTGGCCCGTGCCCAGCTCATCGAGCGTTGGCGCGACCGCCTCATGGACGCGCGCCGTGTGGACGAGGGCAGCGAGGAATTCCTGGCCTCGTACCCCACGGCCGACCGCCAGACGCTGCGCCAGCTGGCGCGTGGTGCGTCGAAGGAGGCCGGCGACACGGAGGACCAGGCTGCGCGCGGCAAGAGCGCCTCGGCCAAGCGGCGCGCGCTGTATCAGTACCTCCGCGAGCGCATCGCGGAGGCGGACCCGCGGCCCACTGCGGTGCGGCCGGTGACGGATGATGACGTCGACGACTTCGACGACGGCGACGACTGAGTTCCGCCCTCTACACGAGCTCGCTGACCGCGCGGTGGGCCTGCTCGAAGGCGGAGTGCGCGTACGGGTCCCAGCCGGCGTCCGAGCCCGCGATGGTCACGTTCCCCACGCGTTCACGCGCGCGCTCCATGCTGCGCTGCCCCACCTCTTCCGGCTCCATCAGGGTGTTCGGGCCGTAGGCGTAGCCGTGGGACCAGCGGTTGACCGTGATGGCCGCGATGTCGCGGTCGGCGTCGAAGCCGCCGGGTCCGAGCATGCGCGTGAGGTCCTCGCGGATGTGACGCTCGTAGTCTTCGATCTTCAGGCCGAAGAGCTTCTTGCGCGCCGCACGCAGCGCCGTGCGCGGGTCGGCGGCGTCGGGCACGGTGGGCACGTAGACCATGTGCACCAAGATGGGCTCACTCGGGTCGAAGGCGCAGCGATAGCCGCCCATGGCCACCGGATAGTCGAGCTTCACGCGCGAGTGGAACGTGTCCACGCCGAAGATCTCGTGCACGCCGAGCTTCACCCATGCGTGCCAGTTGCGCAGCGCCACGTTGGTGTAGATCAGCGGCGCCTTCACGTTGCTCGCGAGGGCGCTGCTCTGCTCGGCCGGCAGGCCGTCCAGCAAGTACGGGACGCTCATGTTGAAGCACGCGAGCGTGCTGTGCTTGGCCCGCACCCGTGTGGGGTGACCGTCGGCGTTGTGGAGCAGGCCCACGTCCACGCCACCATTCCCGTCGCTGGTGGCGTTGCGGGCCCACGCCACGGTGCTGCCCAAGCGGATGCGCACCGCGTTGCCGGGCTGGTCCAGCTGAGTGTAGTCGAAGGGCGCGAGCACGACGTCCTCCATGGTGCTGCCGGGCGCGACGGACGGGATCAACTTGCGCACCATCAAGCGCGCGAGCGATGCGTTGCCGTCCGGAAAGTGGTGCACGTAGGGCTCGTCGAGCGGGCCGAGCTCGCCGTCGTGGTGGCCCTGCGGGAGCGCGATGCCCTCGAGGCCGGGCAAGCCGTAGTGGCCCGCTTCGAGCGCCGGGATGTGCGTGGGCGCCATGCCGAAGAAGTCGGCGGTGCGCTGCGCGAAGTAGTGGAGGGCTTCGTCGCCGAGGCCCCAGTCGTCGCGCAGGAAGTCGCGGTAGCTCTTGGTGCGGAGGTACGCGGCGCGCTCTTCGGCCGTGCCCATGGACTCGAGCGTGACGCGCCCGGTCGTGTACAGCGCCAGCAGCTGCGCCCGCGAGGCCTCAGCCATGGGGAAGGCGCCGAAGAACGCCTCGAAGGAGCGCGCGTTCAGGCGCCCCTTGGGCACGTCGTCCGACATCCACGCGGTGGGGTCGCCCGTCACGAGCCGGTCCTGTCCGAAGTGCTGCGCGCTGAAGAACGTGCCGCGCGACAGCCCGAGGTCCGCGTAGGTGGCGTGGTGGAAGTAGGTGGTCTCGAACTTGGTGATGTCCACGCCGAGCATGCTCATGAGCTGCTTCGTGGCAGGCCCGAAGTTCTGCTGCGGCGACTGCAGGCTCTCCGACCCCCCGTAGCCGATCAGCAGCTTGCCATCCACGGTGAACTCGTTGCGCGCCGCGTGCCCGCCGAAGTCGGCCATGGGGTCCACGATCAAGATCTTTGCGTCGGCCCCGAAGCGCTCGCGATAGAAGAGGGCGGTGGACAGGCCGCTGAGGCCTGCCCCCGCGACGACCAGGTCGTACTCTTCGGAGACCGGCACCTCGTCGAACGTGGCGCGCGTGCCCTTGAACGCCGCGCGGTGCATGACGCTGGCCGCGTCGAGCGAGAGGCCACGCAGGCCGTGGTGCGTGGCGGGGATGCCGTCGTGGATGTCGGTGACCTGGGTGGTGTCCATGAGGGGTGCTCGGTTCGTGCCGGTCGGATCTGGCCGGGACGGTACGCCGTCGCCGCAGACCTGACCAACCGGTTCCGGTGGGGGCGCCCACGACCGGCGCCCGCCGCCAGCGTCGACGCGCGCGGGCTCACGACTCCGGTCGAGGGCTGGCCGTCGAGCGCTCCCCGATGAAGTTGACGTGACCCATCTTCCTGCCCGGGCGGACGTCTCGCTTCCCGTACACGTGCAGGGCCGCGTGGGGCGAGGTCAGGTACTCGGGCCAGCCGTGGACGTCGTCGCCGATGAGGTTCTTCATCGTCACGTCGCTGTGACGGCGTGGGTCTCCGAGCGGCCAGCCGGCGACCGCGCGGATGTGCTGCTCGAACTGATCCACGTGGCAGCCCGCCTCCGTCCAGTGCCCCGAGTTGTGGACGCGTGGGGCGACCTCGTTGACCACGAGCCCGCTCTCGGTGACGAAGAACTCGACGCCCAGGACGCCCACGTAGTCGAGCGCTTCGAGCACGAGCTCGGCGGCGTGCCGAGCGGCGCGGGCCTGCTCGTCGCCGAGCTGCGCCGGCACTCGGGTGGTTCGCAGGATGCCGTCTTCGTGCGCGCTCTCGCCCGGCTCGTAGCAAGCACGATTCCCTCTCACGCAGCGGGCGGCCACCACGGAGACCTCGCGCTCGAAGGCGACGAACCCCTCGAGCACGCAGGGTTGGGTGGCGACCAGCGCGAGCGCCGAGTCGAGCCGATCCGGTCCGTCGAGGCGCACCTGCCCCCGGCCGTCGTAGCCAAACCGGCGTGTCTTCAAGATGGCTGGATAGCCTATGCGAGCGAGGGCCGGCGCCAGCTGCTCCGGGCTGTCCACCTCTTCGAACGGCGCCGTGCGCAGACCCAGCTCGGTCAGGAAGCGCTTCTCGGCCAGCCGGTCCTGCAGCACGTTGACCGCGTGCACCGGCGGGCGAATGGGGGGCGCGGCGTGCAGCGCCGACAGCGCCGCGGTGGGCACGCTCTCCCACTCGAACGTGATGGCGTGCACGCTCGCGGCGAAGCGCGCCATAGCCGATGCGTCTTCGAAGGCGGCCTGCGTCAGCTCGGCCGCGACGTCGGCCGCGGGGCAGCGCGGATCGGGGTCGTACACGTGCACCCGCAGCCCCAGGCGCGCCGCCGCCATGGCGAGCATGCGCCCGAGCTGTCCACCGCCGAGCACGCCGATGGTCTGCCCGGGCGTGAGCACGGGCGTGCGCGAACCATCACTCGTCACGCGGCACCTCCTCCACGGACTGCGAGAGCGCCTCACGCCAGCGGTCCAAGCGCTCCGCGAGCTCGTTGTCCGTGAGCGCCAAGATGGCCGCCGCCATGAGCGCGGCGTTGGCGGCCCCCGAAGCGCCGATGGCCATGGTCGCCACGGGATAGCCGCGCGGCATCTGCACGATGGAGTAGAGGCTGTCCACGCCGGACAGGGCTTGGGACATCACCGGCACCCCGATCACGGGCAACCGGGTCTTGGACGCCATCATCCCGGGCAGGTGGGCGGCTCCGCCGGCGCCCGCGATGATGACGCGCAGCCCGCGCTCGACCGCGTGCTTGCCGTAGTCCCACAGCCGCTCGGGAGTCCGGTGCGCCGACACGATGCGCGCCTCGTAGGGGATCCCGAGCTCCTCCAGGATCGGGGTGGCGGCCTTCATGGTCTTCCAGTCGGACTGGCTGCCCATGATCACGCCCACGTGTGCACTACGCATACTCACCTCCTCGCCACCCGCTCGCCGTGCGCCGGTAGACGGCGCCGCCACCGGGCTCGATCGAAAACAGGAACAGCCACTCGTTCTCGACGAGGTCACGCACCAGCGCGTGCTTCGTCACGACCGCGTCGATGGCGTCGCGCGGCGCCTCCAGCAGCACGCTGAGGCGCTGTGGCGTGTGCACCCAGTCGCTGCCGTCGTGCAGAGACTGGAGCGCCAAACCGATGCGCAGGTCGCCACCCGCTCCCTCGAACACGCCCACGGTGCCCCCCACCACGTTGTGGAGCACCTTGTTTCCGCTGCCGTAGCGCGGGTTGTCCACCGTGGACGCGTAGTACTGCATGCCGATCATGTGGGCGACCACCATGGGCGCACACATGATCTGCTCGAGCACCCGGAAGCCCTCGTCCTCGGCGGGGCGGTACTCGTGCAGGAAGACTCGCCCACCGAGGTTCAGGCCGCGGGTTCGCTCACGCGGGGCCGCGATGAACGCGGCGTTGCGGGCGAGGGCCCACTCGGGGCGCACCTCCGACCAGTCGCGCGAGCGTCTGCGCAGCGTGGCCTGGAGCGCTTCGTCGCCAAGACCCTCGAGCCCCAAGCTGGCCGCGCGCTCTCGGCGTGCTCGATCGCTCGCGGCCACGAGGTCTCGCTGGAGCCTTCTGACGTCGTCCGAGTGGGACTCCGCGAGGCCGTCCAGGTCGTACACGTGCAGCTCGTCCGTGGTCGTGTCGTGCACGCCGCCGACGAAGCGCGTGGTCTCGGGG
>CAZEAA010000402.1:3405-5658 GCA_964510015.1 uncultured Sandaracinaceae bacterium | reverse complement strand
ACTCGCGATGGCGGCAACGCCCTCTTGGTTCATGCCGCTGACGTGGCTGCCCGCGATGCCGGCGAAGACCGTGTTGATCTCCACGCCCGCCATCGCCTCGGCCTGCTCGACGGCGGCACGGATGGCCTGGACCGTCGACTCGATGTTGACGACCACACCCTTCTTGAGGCCCTTGGCCGGAACCGACCCGATGCCGATGACATCCAAGCCATCGTCGGTGAGTTCGGCAACGATCACGGTGACCTTCGTCGTCCCTAGATCAAGCCCTGCAATGATTTCGCTGGCGGCCATGGAGCGACCGATACAGGAGTGCGAAGGCGCTGCCAAAAAAGTTGCAGCAAAATAATTCGTGAGCGCCTCAGTGAGCCGCGACGAGCTCGTCTTGTTCCCTCAAGCGCACGGTCACGCGGTCGGGCCTTCGAACGTTGTCGGCGTAGATGTAGGCCGCGCGGGTCTCCCGAGCATCGAGCGCGTCGAACACGCGGCGGAGCTTCTGGAGACGATCGCGAAAAGGCCCGCGGCCCAAACGAACGTAGGTGGTGTCCGCGCCCACGTAGAGGCTCAGTGAGTCGTCTGCCTCCACGTGCACCTCGGCGATGGGCTCGCGCCGCCACAGCCCTACCCCGCGGTAGTCGTGCATCACGGCCACGATCTCGAGCAGGATGCTGGCGCGGTAGGCGCGGTCGCGCACGAAGCGGTCGCGCGGGATGCCCACGATGACGGGCAAGTCCACCAGGTCTTCCGTGCCGAGTTGCTTGAAGACGGTGCCGTCCTCGCCCACCAGGTAAAGCTGGTCGAGGGCCAGGATGGCCACGGCGCGCCGCTCGCGCACCTCGATGGTGAAGGTCCCGGGAAGCCGACGCTGCACCTCCGCGGTGGCGATCCACGGGTGGCGCGAGAGGCGGTCGCGCACGTCCTCGGGGCCCAGCTCGAAGACGTTCTGACCCACGCTGAGGCCGCTGGCCGTGAGCAGCTCGGACTCTTCCAGCTGCTCGTGACCCGCGAACGTGATGGTGCGGATGGCGAACGCCGGGGAGGTCCGCACGTGCTTCTCGATCAGGCGGCCCACGGCGATGGTGCCGATGACGCAGGCCACCAGCACCACCAGCTTGCCGAGGATTCGCAGGGGACCTCGCGTGCGCTGCCAGACGCGGCTCGCGAACCCGCGGAGGCGAGCGCGCGTGGCCAGCAAACGCTCGGCGCCCGAGGCGCGCAGCGGCGGAGGCGGGGCCTTCTCGGTGACCGCGGGCTCGCGCGTGCGCTGATTGCGCGGTGGCGGCGTGGTCGCCCGCGGCGGCGGCGTGGTCACGGGTGGAGGCTGCGCGCTGGGAGCGGACGTACGGCCGTTCGAGCGCGGACGCGCGGGCCCACCATCGGGCTCGGCCTGACCCTGCCGACGTCTGTTTGTCGCGACCATTTCGAAGCGTGCCTGGGGACGCGCCACACAGTGCGGGGCGCCCTTGGTCCTTCTCGCGTGGTGGGTGGCCGATAGTCAAGAAACGGGCCTGGCCGGCGCTCGCCGGGCATCGCCCGCCACCGCCTACTGCGCCATGCAGACGATGGAGTAGAAGCTCGAGCACGGGACACCGAGCAGGCCTAGCAGCGCCGGATAGGTGGTCCCGGCTTGGGAGTACGAGAAGTAGTTGTCCGAGTCCGCGGAGGCATAGCCCATGCAAGTGGTCTCGTCGGTGCCGGCGGTGGTCAGGTTGGGCGCCCCCGTGGCGAAGCCGTTGCGTGTCGCTCCACCGTCTCGCGTGAAGGTCCCCAGCGCGGAGTCCGGGACTCCGGTGGTGAGGAACGAGGACGGATCGCGGACCACCGTCACCCCATCCATGCGCACCCAAGGGCCACCCGTCGCGGAGAAGCGCGAGAGGGCGCTCGCGCCCGGCGCGGCCAAGAGGGCCAAGTAGGTCCCCGTGAGGCCGGCGGCCTCGGCCTGTTCTTGGCAGCGAGCGTCCAGCACGGAGCGACCCTGCCCGGACATCCCAATGGGGACGCTCGTGGCAAACACGGCGCGCGTCGCGCCCGTGGGCGGGGTCAGCGGGAGGAATGGCGTGGCAAAGTCACTGCCCAAGCACAGCAGACGCGCCGAGATGCCGCACGCCGCTCCTATGTCGCTCGTCCAGTTCACCCCGGCGGAGTGAGCGGCCCCCGCCGCGAAGCTGCCGCTGGCGCTGCTCCAGTCGTTGCAGTTCTCGCCCGGCTCGCCCGAGAGTCCGATGCCAGTGGCGAAGTACGTCGTGCCGCCCGTGG
>CAZEAA010000402.1:0-3305 GCA_964510015.1 uncultured Sandaracinaceae bacterium | reverse complement strand
CCCGGCTCGCCCGAGAGTCCGATGCCAGTGGCGAAGTACGTCGTGCCGCCCGTGGGGTCCGATCCGTCGTTCGGAGGCAACACGTCCGCCCCGTGCTCGTCGAGCCGCGGCGGATAGAGCACGTGCGCGGTGCTGCTGCCCACCATCGTCTCGCGGGACGCGATGAACGGGAGGCCATCGAGGCGCTGCCACCCGCTGGCGGCACCGAGCCTGTCGCGAGCGTCCGAGCTGCTGTCCGAGACCCAGGCCACGTAGGTCCGCCCGTGGAGTCGCTCGTCGCCCGCCGCGGCAGCGGCGTTGCAGAGCGCGTCGGCCTCGAGCGCGCCGTCCAGCTCCGAGGGGGCGAAGCGCTCGCTGGTCACGAAGGCGTAGTTGTGGATCCCGTCGAATTCCACGTGGATCGTGGCGTCCTGGTCCAACGTCAGGGTGCAGGTGCCGTTCACCTCGGTGCACGGCCCCCAGAAGCGGTCATAGGTGCTGTCGTCCTCGCGCAGGGCGACCAGGCTGAGCGCGGTCCCGAACGGGAAGTCCATCGCGCAGTCGTCGGAGCACGAGAAGACCGGGTCCGCGGACGTGACCCGGCCGTGGCCATCGCCTTCGAACACCACGGTGAGGCGCGCCGTCGTACTCGGGGCATCGGGCTCCGCGTCGGCCACCCCGGTGTCCACGACGTCACCGTCCACACTGGCGTCCTCGGTGCCCTCGTCTGCGCTGGCGTCCTCGGAGCCCTCGTCCCGGACGTGGCCGTCTACCACCGAAACGTCGTAGCCCGACGCGTCCGCCGAGGGTCCCGCATCCGGGTCACCGGAGCTGCCGCCGCAGCCGCTGCCCAATACGGAGAAGAGGGAACAGAGCATCACCACTCGGAGGAAACGGGTCATGCCGGGTGAGTGGCCAGCCGGCGCTGGCTTCGTGACGCGTCAGCGCTTCTCGATCCACTTTGCCGCTCGCGACGCGTGCATGGGACGACCCAGCGCCACGTAGCTCTGCCGCATGCGCTCGACGATGCTCACGTCCTCGGGCTCCCAGGAGCGCAAATGCTTCTGGAGCACCAGCGCTCCGGCGTGCATGCCCTCGGCCGCCAGACGCCCGGCCTCCCGGTCGAACAGCGCGGGTTCGCCGGGCATCGGCTCGAAGTCGCGATCGCCGAACAGGTGGGCCGGCGCGAGCACGCCGACACCGTCCGGGCCGTCCTCGAAGCGGTAGCCCGCGGGCACCGGGGGAACGCAGGAGACCTTGCTGCGCGCCCCCGCGGTGATGCGCGCGTCGTCGGGGTCGGGTCGCTGGCCGAGGATCGTCACCAGCGTCTCCCACTCGTCCGTACCGAGCGGGTCGTTTTGGCCGAACGCGAGGCGGCCTTTGCGCTTCCCCACCATCAGGTGGCCGAGACCCTCGGCCGTGTCGTCGCCGAGCCACACCGCGCCATCTTCCATCGGCGCGAACGACACCATCGGGAAGTCGGTGAGGTCGAGCTCGGGCGCGTGCACCACCCAGCTGTAGTGAAGGCCATCGCCGCCGTTCCATGACACGGGCGACAGCTCGAATGGCGTAGTGAGGTAGTCGAGCTCCATGCAGGACATGCGCTGCTCACTGGGCGTCACCCACGGGTGGGCAGCGAGCAGGTCGCTCGAGAAGTCGTAGAGCAGCGCCGCGTACCGCAGCTGCAGCTCCCAGGCCTCGAGATACTCGGCCTCTTCGTTCGCGGCCAGGTGCTCGAACAAGCGCACGATGGGTGCGGGGACCTGAAACCCATCGATGGGGTGTCGCATCCCGTGAGTGTGCACCTCCCCACGCTCGCTCAGTAAGGTTCGAGCACCGGCTCGGGGTCACCACGGCACTCGGTCCCCGTGGCGTTGAACGTGCAGGACATCCCGCCGGGGCACGGCGGGTCGCAGTCCCCACGCTCGCACAAGCCGTTCTCGCGGTTGCACGAGAAGCCCGGGGAGCAGCGACCCCAGCAGTCCCCGTTGGCGGCTCGGTTGGCCCCCGTGGCAGCCACACCGATGGCGAGCCCACCGACGGCGTCACCGTACTCGTTCGTGTCGCCGTATTCGCTGGCTCCGCCGCAGCCGAGCAACATCGCTGTGGCCGCAGCGAGAAAGAGACGAGCGACGGCGCGATATCCGCTCATGACCGAGTCACCCCTCGGACCCAGGGCGCACCGCACACCCGCTGACGTCCTGGCAGGCGCGCGCGTCGACTGCGGAGCCGGGCGCCAACGGCTAGCAGAATGGCCAGTGCCCAAGGCGCACTGCTGGAAGAGCCGGGGGCTGCCGCGCAGCCGTCCCCTAATGCGTGCGTCTCCGGACAGAGCGGAGGGAACGAGAATGCGGCGCTGCCCGACGTGTCGCCCGCCTCCCAGTCGATGTCGACGGACTCGCCTTCATCGGGAGGCCCTCCGAAGGCGATCTCGCCTCTGTCCCCGTTCGGGATGGGATCGGGCGACACACAGCTCGGGCAGTCGCTGGAGGCGAGCGTCAGCTCATCCGGGCACCCATTGAGGACCTCGAAGGCGTAGGCCTCCTGCCCGCCCAGCACGGTGACGCACGATGGGAACCCGTCGTAGTTCACCCAGTCGAGCGGCTGGCAGGCGCTCGCGACAGTCGTGGTGGTGAACGCCAACAGTGGCGCCAGGAACAGTGCGTGAACGAGATGTCGACGAAACAGCATCTATGATCTCCCTTCGAGTCGAGCGGGCCGCCGCCGCGCCAAGAGCGCCAGCGCGAACGCCAGGAGAGATATCAGTGCCCAGCCGCGTGAAGTGACGGGTGACGCAGCACAGGTGTCGCCATAGTTCCGACAGGCGTTGACCGGATACGTGAACGTCAGCGTCCCGCTGGTGCCGCCGACCTCCCACTCGAGGTCGACGACGCCATCGCGCTCACGGGTAGGCTCGGGGTCGAGCACGAGCGCGCCCGACCCGCCGGGCGGTATGACGCCGGGCACCGTGCAATCGTCGCAGTCTGGGGCTGCGAGCGTCAGGGCCTCCGAGCAGCCGTTTGCGAATTCGAACTGGCCCGCCGCGACGTAGCTCACCTCCACGCATGCCGGGACATCCACCGGGTCGTAGACCCAGCCGGTGTGGTCGCACGCGCGCGCGGACGGAAGCGCTTCCGCGGCGAGCAGCGTGGACGCGACGGTGAACGCACAGAGCAGACGACGAGCCATGCTGGACCTCCTCGGCGCTGGATGGACTCCAGCAGCAGCCAGGGCCCAGCCTACCAGACGCGGCTCACGCTAGGAAGCGGTGGTCATGTCCGCGAGCAGCTCGCGGCCCGTCTTGGTGATGTCGCCGGCACCGAGCG
>CAZEAA010000401.1:5283-5674 GCA_964510015.1 uncultured Sandaracinaceae bacterium | reverse complement strand
TCGCGCAGGGGCCCGAGGGGTGCCGCAACGAGCCGTGGGTGCGCGAGCTGACGGAGCTCGACCTCGCGCGCGTCTACCGCAAGCTCGGCTTGCGCGCGACCACGGGCACGCTCGCCCCGTTGATCGCGGCCGCGTCGCCGGAGGTGGCCATGGCGCGCTTCGACGGTCCCGCACAGCTGCCGAGCCGCGTGCCCGAGATCACGCGCCCCGCGCTCGGCTTCCGCCCGCCCGAGGAGATGGGCTCGAACGCCTACGCCGTGGGCTCGAGCAGCTCACGCACCGGAGCGGGCCTGCTGCTGGGCAACCCGCACTTCCCGTGGAGTGGCCCCGAGCGCTTCTACCAAGCCCACCTCACCATCCCGGGTGTCTACGACGCGGCCGGCGCCTCGCT
>CAZEAA010000401.1:0-5273 GCA_964510015.1 uncultured Sandaracinaceae bacterium | reverse complement strand
CTGCACGGGGTGCCCGTGGTCAACATCGGCTTCAACGGGAACGTCGCCTGGAGCCACACCGTCGCGTCCTCGCTGCACTTCTCGTTCTACGAGCTGACGCTCAAGCCCGGCGATCCGATGGTGTACCTCTACGACGGCGAAGAGCGGCGCATCGAGGCCCACCCCGTGGATGTCGAGGTCCTGCAAGACGACGGCACCCTCGAGACCCGCTCGCTGACGCGCTACACCAGCCACTTCGGGCCCATCGTGGACCTGAGTGCGATCTCGTCGCTGGTGGGGGGCTGGCCCACCATCGCGCGCTCCGCCATCACCTTCCGCGACGGCAACATCGAGAACGACCGCTTGGTGGAACAGTGGGTGCGCATGGGCCAGGCGCAGAACATGGACGAGTTCGAGGAGGCGCTGGCGCTCATCGGCATCCCGTGGGTGAACACCATCGCCGCGAGTCGCGACGGCCAGGCCTACTACGGCGACGTGACCGTGGTGCCCAACGTGACCGACGAGCAGCTCGCAGACTGCAGCCAGACCGCCATCGCGCGCCTGCTCACGCGGCAGGGCTTCCCGAGCCTCGACGGCGCGCGCTCGGCCTGCGAGTGGGGCAATGACGAAGGCGCTCCCGCGGGCATCGTGGGCTACGAGCGCTTGCCGCACCTGCGCACCACGGACTACGTGGCCAACTCGAACGACTCGTTCTGGCTCAGCAACCCGCGCTCGCTGCTGGAAGACTACGGCCCGTTCTCCGGAGACGAGGCCTACGAGCAGAGCATCCGCACGCGCCAGACCTTCACGCAGGCCGAGGAGCGCCGCGCGGGCACGGACGGCGGCGGCGCCCCGGGCTTCGTCCTCGAAGACCTGATGGCTTACGTGTTCGACGGCCGGTCCTACGCCGCGGACCTCAGCATGGAGGGCATCCTCGCCGTCTGCGCGAGCACCGCCGACTGGTCGGCCTTCACCGCCGACGCCTCGCGCCCCGAGGCGGCGTGCGCCGTGCTGCTGGCCTGGGACCGCCGCTTCGCCCCCAGCAGCGAGGGAGCGCACCTGTTCCGTGAGGTGTACGGGCGCATCAGCGGCCTCGACGACCTCTGGACCACCGCGTTCGACGTCGGCGATCCCGTCAGCACCCCGCGCGGCCTGAACACCGCCGACGCGGACGTCGCGGACGGCGTCCGTCAGGCCATCGTGGACGCCACGGCCCGCCTCGACGCCGCCGCCATCCCGCTCGACCGGGCCTGGTCCGAGGTGCAGTTCCGCATCGTGGGCGACGAGCACATCCCTGTGCCCGGGATGCCCGACTCGTTGGGCTTCAGCGTGATGTCCTCGTCGCTGGTGGACGACTCCGGCTACAGCAACATCCGGGCGGGCAACAGCCACATTCAGGCGGTCACGTGGGACGAAGGCGACCCCTGCCCGCGCGCCTACACCATCCTGACCTACAGCCAGTCCACCGACCCCGCGTCCCCGCACTATGCGGACCAGACGCGGATGTATGGGCAGGGGATGTGGAACGAGATGCCGTTCTGTGAAGCCGACGTCCTCGCGGCCGCGGTCAGCAACGAGGTCATCGAAGGGCCGTGAGCCGCGGTGCTGGCGCGCCGGGTGGCTGGCGCGCCGCGTGGCTAGCGCGGCACGAAGCGGTCGAGGGTGGCGCACATGGCGGCCAGGTCTCCGGACTTCACGAACACGCCGTCCGCGCCCGCGCGCTGGCCGAGCTGCTCGAGATCCGCGGGCTCGCGCGCCGAGTGAAGCACCACCTTGGCCCCCGTGGCGGCACGCAGCAGGATGACGCGCTGCCGCAGGCCTCGCTCACCCACGCCGGGCATGCCCACGTCCAGCAGGACCACGTCGGGGCTCCACTCCCGCAGGCGAAGCTCGAGACCACTGACCTCCGAGTGCGTGCTGACGTCCCAGCCCGCGTCGGTCAGCACCACGCGCAGCAAGTCGAGCACGACCTTCGAGTCGTCCACCACGGCGCAGCGACGGGGGCGCGTGCTCACGGTCGCAGAACGGCGCGCACGCGGTCGAGCTCGGCGACCTCGCGGTCGATGTTCACGCCCACACGCTCGATGACCATGCGGTCGAGCTTGCTCAGCGCGGCCTCGAGCGCGTCACAGGCCTCGGTCGTGTGCGGCGCGTCGATCAGCACGTTGGTGAGCTTGTCGGCGGCCTCCATGAGGGTGGCGCACGCTCGCAGCCGGAGCAGCTGCGCTTCGCCCTTGATGCCGTGCACCACGTCTTTCAGCGCGAACACCTCCGCGGGGTGGCCAGAGCGCATCTGTGCGATGGCAGCTTTGCCCACGGGGATACGATCGCTCGTCAGTCCCCAAAAACGCTCAATGATATCCGCCAGGTCGTTCATCAGACCCCCAGGGCCGTGAGAGGGTGGCGACCGAGCCCCCCAGCCCGGCCGAACCGACTCAGGAAGAGATGGGGCCTTCTGGGCAGGCGCCTGGGTTGGCCTTGGCCGGGTGGACGGGCGAACACACCGCCGCCACGGCCTCGAGGGGCTCGCGGTAGAGGATGCTCGGGGACTCGTAGACTTCGCGCTCGGGTCCGTCTGCGATGCGGTCGTTCGGGTTGGTCATGGTGTGGCCTTCATACTACAGGAAGAAAGTAGCGCTTGGCTACGGTCAGTCGTTCGATGGCCGGCGCGTACAGCGCCAGCGGGTCCCCGGAGTACACGTGCGCCGCGCCCGGGCAGAAGTTCATCATCTGGCCCGCGTCCCCGTGCGCGTCAACCATGCGCTTGACCGCCCGGGTGGTCTCGCGCACCTCGGCCAGCTGGGAGTTGTGTTCGAAGATGGCCCGCAGGCCCTGCCGCACGTTGCCCACGGTCACTCGCCACTGGACGCAGGGCAGCACCCCGCCCATCGGATCGACGGTGAGATGGGCCGACCCGGCCGCACAGTGCTTGTCGTTCCCCGCGGTCTGCGCCCGGCGGGCCTCGGCGCTCGCGCGAATGTCCACCGGCGGCGCGACCACGGCGTCGGGGTTGGCGCGCTTTGCCGCGCCTCGCGCGCGGATCAGGCTGCTGAGCCGCGCCTTCGCCGCCGGGCTGGCCATGAGATCGATGGGCGTGCGGTCGCCGTCGTCGCGCGGCTTCACCTCGGGGTCCACCTGGATCTGGGCACCCAGCTCGTCGCAGATGGCGAAGATGCCCTCGAGCTCGTGCTCGTTGTACCGGGTGAGCGTGCTGTTGACCTTCAGGCGAATGCCGAGGGCGCGCAGCTCTCGCAGGTTCGAGAGCAGGCGGTCGAAGCTGCCCGGGACGCGGGTCTGCTTGTCGTGCACGGCCGCGCTGGACCCGTGCAGGCTGACCTCCACGATGTACGGGTCCACCTCTTCACGGAGCCGCTTCGCCACGGCTCCGCGCAAGGCGTGCCCGTTGGACTTGATGCGAATCACGAACCCGAGCTCGCGCGCTCGGCCGGCGATGGCGAAGAAGTCCTTGTTGGCCAGCGGCTCGCCTCCGCTGAAGGTCACGTTGAGCACGCCCATGTCGGCCAGCTCTTCGAGCACCGCGGAGTACTCCGCGAACGTCATGGGCTCCCCGCCCATGGAGACGTCGTTGTAGCAGAACTCGCAGTCGAGGTTGCAGGCGTAGGTCAGCTCGAAGAGCACCGAGGTGAGGCGGTTCTCGTTCCAGGCGCGCTGGTTGAAGCTGGACCAGCTCACCGCGGACCCGGCTCCGGGGCCGCCACCAGGGCGCCCGCGGCCATGAGATCGCGAAGGAGCGTGTCCACGTCGTTGCGCGCCCGGTCTTCGCTGACGTCGAAGCGCCCCACCAGCGTGGCCACCAGCTCCTCCACCGAGGCGCCCTGACGCACGCCGGTCACGACGCTGGCCGCGACGCGGTTCACCACCAGCACCTCGCCCGACTCCTGGAGCACGAAGACGCCCTCGTCGTCGATGACGCGGAAGCGGGCATGGGGATGGAGTGCGAAACGCTCAAGCGGCGGCATGGGACTCGACGTCGGCCTCGACGGCCGACCAGAAAGAAGGATCTTTGGGGAAGTGTAGCTTCCGCAGAGGCACGGCCGAAAGCAAGCG
This sequence comes from uncultured Sandaracinaceae bacterium, assembly GCA_964510015.1. GTDB lineage: Bacteria > Myxococcota_A > Polyangia > Polyangiales > Houyiibacteriaceae > JADJJE01. Next base: position 1,226 of record CAZEAA010000401.1, on the reverse strand, counting down.
CTGCGCCCGTGCGAACACTGAGTCGCTCTCGAAGGGGTCCACATTCATGAACGGGCAGGCGGCGACCACCCGGGCCAGCGCCTCAGCTTTGGCACACGGGGTGACGCGCGCCTCGGGGGCCTGGACCAGCGCGTAGATCCGGCGGAGCGGGACCGGCTCCGAGCTGAGGGTGTCGTGCCCGAAGTCCCCGGCAAAGGGCATGGGCTGGAGCAGGACGCCCGGCGCCACGGCCCGCAGGTCCACGGCGTTGAGCTCGTCCGACAGGATGGCGTGCGCGGGACTGCCGGGCTGCGGCGTGCGCGCGGCGAGCAACGAGCAGCTGGTGGTCTTGCCCGCCCCCGACCGGCCGAAGAGGATGTAGCCCTCGCCCCCCTGGGCCACGCCCGCGCTGTGGAGGACCAGCGTGTCGCGCCGCGCCAGGAAGTACACCGCCACCACGCGGAAGAGGTTCTCGAAGGCGCCCAGGAAGATGCGGTCTTCGAGGCAGGTGCGGACCTCCGCGCGGCACGTACCCCGCTGGAACCGCGCGAAGAACGAAGGGCCGGCGATGTCCAAGCGGTCGGCCTGGAAGTCGAGCGCCATGTCGTACTCCCAGCACACGCTGGGCGTGGGCGTGAAGGCGCTGGCGGCGGCCGGGCGGAAGTCGGCGCCAGGCAACGTGTCGGGGGCGACCCCAGCAGGGGCCGCGACGACCAGTCGATCGAAGCGGGCCACCACGATGTCGCGCTGCGCCGCAGACAAGCCGCGGAACACGAAGTCGACCTCGGCGAAGCGGAGCGCGAGGGCGTGCGGTCCCCAGGCGTCGGCCGTTGCCGCAGGAATTCCATCCACCAGGTATTCGGTCGCGGGCTTCATCGAGACGCGGAGAATGACACGGGAACCGGCGCACGCCGAGCCGCGGGTGTCTTCCGCCCGAATGGAACGCGCCGGGTGACGGGCGCCAGCGCCGCGGGGAGAAAACGCAGCAGCGCACGCCCGCGGTCGCGCAGGGAGACGGGCACCTCGGCCACGCCCACGAGACGGTGCAGGCCGAACACGGGGTCGGGCGCCGCTTCGTTGTCGGGCTGGGTGATGAACACGAGCCCGGTGCGCGACAGGCGCAGCCCCAGCAAGCGATGGACCGCGAGCCCCGCGTCACCGGCCGCTCGCTCGAACGCCACCACGTCTCCGGGCAGCGCCCAGCTGCGGGCGCGAACCCGCACGCGCTGACCATCGAGGAGCAGCGG
>CAZEAA010000400.1:0-5676 GCA_964510015.1 uncultured Sandaracinaceae bacterium | reverse complement strand
CGCGACCGCGAGCGCCCCGCCCTGGTACTCGACGACCAGCGGCTGCGCGTTCTTGATGTGGCTCCCTCCGGCTGTGCTGTAGCGCACGTGCCCGATGCCGCGGTTGCCCGGCAGGCGCTCGATGACGGGGTTGGTGAAGACGTCCTGCACCAAGCCCATGCCGCGGTGCGCGAAGAGCTGCGCGCCGTTGCTGGTCACGATGCCCGCCGCCTCTTGGCCGCGATGCTGCAGCGAGTGCAGCCCCAGGTACGTCAGGTTGGCAGCTTCTTCCGCGCCAAAAACGCCGAAAACGCCACATTGGTCATGGAAATGATCGTCGTCGGGGTCGTGCGCCACGCGCGCTACATAACGCCGCCCAGGCCCCAAGTCCATGGTATGCCCGGCAGGTGCTTCGCTCGGCTCTCGTTCTCGCGCCCGCGGCCTTGATTCTGTTGGGGATCTTCGCCTCGCCGGCGCGCGCTCATCTCGGCAGCACCAAGTACCTACATGTGGAGCCGGGATCCAACGGCGCCGTGGGCGTGCGGGTGGCCCTCGAGACCGTGGACGTGGCCATGCAGCTGGGGCTGGGCGAAGACGCACCGGCCTCGGCGGTGCTGGCCCGCGCGCCGGATGTGACGGCGTGGCTGCTGGCGGGCATCGGGGTGCGAGGGGCCACGCCGTGCTCCGTCGAGGCCGGGACTCCGGTCGAAGAACAGCGGGACGCGCGCTCGTTCATCGCCGTGCAGCTCCGCTTCCAGTGCGCTCCGGGTGAGACGCTCACGCTCCGCGACGACACCGTGTTCCCGGACGACCGTCAGCACGAAGCGCTGGTCTATCTGGCTGGCCGTGCCGACGGGGCGGCGGTGCTGCGCACGGGCCAACGTGAGCTGGTGCTGGGAGGGCCGCCTCGCTCGGCCGCCGACCTGGCGCTGACCTTCGTGTGGGAGGGCATGCTGCACTTCGCGCTCGGCTTCGACCACGTGCTCTTCCTGCTCTCGCTGATCCTGGGAGTGGGGCTGGGCGCAGGCACGCAGCCCACGTTCCGCAAGGTGCTGCGCGACCTCGCGTGGTTGGTCACCGCGTTCACGGTGGGCCACAGCGTGACGCTGGCGCTCGCCGCGCTCGAGATCGTGGTGCTGCCGAGTCAGCCCGTGGAGATCGCCATCGCGGCCTCCATCGTGGCCGTGGCGCTGCACACGTGCGTTCGGCCGCACGGGCGCCGCGTGCTGCCATGGGTGGCCGGGGTCTTCGGGCTGATCCACGGCTTCGGCTTCAGCTCCGTGCTGCGTGAGCTCGGCCTGCCCCGAGAGGACACCGTGCTGGCGCTCGTGTCGTTCAACGTGGGCATCGAGCTGGCGCAGCTGGCGTTCGTTGCGCTGGCCATCGGCCCGTTGCTGGCGGCGGCGAAGCGTCCGGCCGCGTACGAGCGGGGGATCGTACGCGGCGGGTCGTTGGTCATCGCGCTCGTCGCCCTCTACTGGGTGGTGGAGCGCGCGCTCGGCGCTTGAGGTGGCCTCGCGGCTACTTGGCGAACGCGCCGTAGACGAGGATGCCGAGGATCACCAGGACGATGAGCAGCAGCGGCCGGCCCGCGTCCATCTGCGTGCCCTTGTCGGGCGAAGGCAGCAGATCCATCGGCTGGGGCACGTGGGGAGCAGGAACGGGGGCCGGAACGGGAACGGGGGCGACGTCCGTGGCGTCATCGAGTGACGAGACCGGGCGGGCGAAGTGGTCGTGGTCGTTGGACATGAGAGACCTCACGCGTCGCAGCCACGCGGGCTGCGCGAAGAGAGAACACGGGATGCCGCACGCAGCCCAACGTGGGCGCGCGCTCGCGATCAGCGGCTCGCGGAGGGCCGGGCGGTGTCGCCTGGGATCACGCCTGCAGAGGCGCGGAAGAGGGCGCCGCCTCGGCGCGGCCGACACGGCGCCCCGGGAGTGTGCGGAACACCTCGCGCCGCAGGTCCACCGCGCGCTGCGCCACGCCACTCATGCGCGACGCGACACGCGTGTCGTGAGGGCACGATACGTCCCAGGGGCTGCGTGCGAGCGGAAGCCCGTGGCCACCCACCAGCGCCACGCCACGGCCGCCGGCGCGTCCCGCCCCGGGCGCGCTGCGCTCGAGGGTGGCGCTCCACGTGAGCCGCTCGACCTCCACCACGCGGGGGTCATCGGGCGACTCGGGAGCCGAGACGATCCCGGCGTCCCACGGTTCTCGCGCGGGGTAGGGCGAGGCCACCCCCTGGAACAGCCCGAGGGCGCCCAGCGTGGCCCAGCACACGACGGCTGCGAGAGCGGCGCGAATCACGCGTGCAACCTACTCCCCGTCTGCGCAGGTCGGCAAGGCGCGCGCCCGCGCCACCGTCACGTCGAGCTCACCCGAAGATGGTCCCCTGTGCGGCGTCGCTGATCGCGCGGACCGCTGGATGCTTGATGCGCCGCTCGACCGTGATCGCGTAGAAGCGCTCCACCACCTGCTCGGTCCGACCCACGACCCGCACTCGGTAGCGCTCGATGATCTCGGACTCGATGGCCGACGGAGCGGCGAAGATGCCCTCGCCGTGGTGGCCGAATTGCTTGAGCAGCGCGCTGTCTTCGAACTCGGCCACGACTCGCGGCTGAACCCCGACCGACTCGAACCAGTGGTCGAGCGAACGTCGCAGCAAGACGTTGTCCGTCGGAAGCAGCAAGGGAGCGTTGTCGAGCGATGCCGGGAAGTCCTTCCGGTGCGCCTTGGCGAGCTTCTCCACCGCCAGAAACGACACGCCACACTCGCCGAGGAGGTGGTTGAAGGCTCGCACCCGCGCCTGCCCACCGCCTAGCGGGGAGTCCGCGATCACGAGATCGAGATCGGAGGTGGAGAGCTCGGCCAGCAGCCGATCGGTCTTGTCCTCGCGGCAGACCAGCTGCACCGGCTCTTCCATCCGCAGCGCGGGCTCCAGCAGGCGATGCAGAATGAGCTTCGGCACCACATCGCTGACGCCCACTCGAAGCTTGGTGACGCGGCCGTTCGAGCGGCCGGCCAAGGTGTCTTGGAGCTCGCGACCGAGCCCAAAGATCTCGTCGGCGTAGCGGAACACCAAGCGCCCGGACTCGGTGAGCGTGAGGCGACGATCCGCCCGGTCGAAGAGCTGCTCACCGAGGGCCGCCTCGAACGTCTTCACCTGTTCGCTCACCGTCGGCTGCTGCACGCGGAGGACCTTCGCGGCCCGGGTGACCGACCCCTCTCTGGCCACCACCCAGAAGTAGAGCAAGTGGTGGTAGTTCAGCCATTGCATAGGCCACATCCTATCATAGGTCTGAGCGATGAACGCCATGGAGCACCGCCGACTCTCCGCGGAAAGTGACTCTCGTCACTCCTCTCCATAGGAATATCCTATCACCATTCGAACTATTACCTAGATCCCACGGAACGAAGCTCAAACTATCTTCCTAAGTCGGAGTGCACCGCTCCACGCGACACGGCCAGTCAACCGGAACCAAGGGTCGTGCTGCTGGGGGTCCGCAGGGTGAAAGCCGGACGGGGTGCAATTATCACGGTGAAAACACAATGCAGCTCGTCGGTGGTGATGGGCGAAGGAGGGATAGATGGCACGAGTTATCAAGTTCAGTGTGACCGATGATGGCGGCGCCCCGGCCCCCGGGCAGACCATCGCTTCGGCGAGCTTCCAGGTCACGACCGGCGCCAATGGCTTGGCTCAGGCGCTGCTGGGAGACGACGACACGGCCATCACGCTCAACGACATCCTGGTCTATCGAGGCGACATCGAAGCCCTCAACCCGACGGAAAGATTCACCACGTCGGGCAAGCGGCTGACGTGACGCGGTAGCCGGCGTGCACCCTCCGTTCGGGGACGCTCTCGAGTCCGCTTGACGCAGTCGTGAACGTCGTTCACAAAGAGGGCGTGGTTCACGAAACGTCCGCGACGTCCCAACCGAAGACCCGCCGCCGCCAGGTCAGCGAGGAGCGCATCCTCGAGGCCGCCACGCAGATGGTGCTGGCGCAGGGCTACGACGGGCTGAACATGAAGGACGTGGCCGACGCCGCGGACTACACACCCGGCGCGCTGTACCGCTACTTCCCCTCGAAGTCGGCGCTGCTCGCGGCGGTGGTGGTCCGGCTGTTGGGCCACCTGTCGGATGAGCTGTCGGAGCTCGAGGGAGCCACCGGCCCGCGCACCGCGCTCGCGCGCGTCGTCGCGCTCGGCTTCGGCTACCGGCGCTTTGCGCTCACCCAGCCACACGCCTTCGCGTTGTTCTCGGCCATGTTGGCGGACCCGCGGGTGCTCCTGCCCGAGGCGCACGAGCGCGCCACCATCGTCATGGCCATGCACCGCACGCTGATGCCGCTGGCACGCCAGCTGGACCGCGCGGTGGAGGCGGGTGAGCTGCCGCCGGGCGCCACCGACACACGCGCGCTGATGATCTTCACGTCGCTGCACGGCGCGCTCCAGCTCGGGAAGCAAGAACGCTTGGCGATCCTGCCCATCGCCACCGACGCGCTCGTGCAGAGCTTGCTCGAGGCGCTCTTGGTGGGGCTCGGTGCCGCGCGCGAGACCGTCAGCGCGGCCCTCGACGAAGGCCGCGCCCTGCTCACCCACACGCCACAGGTGGTGCCATGAACCCGTTGTTCGCCGTTCCGCTCGCGCTCTTGCTGGGCGCCCTCACGTGGACCTTCCTCGAGTACTGCATCCATCGCTGGCTGGGGCACGACCGCCGCCTGCGCGGCAACCCGTTCGGGCAGGAGCACACGCGCCACCACAGCCAGGGCGACTACTTCGCGCCCGCGCACAAGAAGGCGCTGGCCGCGCTGCTGGCGCTGGTGGTGGTGCTGCCACCCAGCGTGCTGGTCGCAGGGCCCCTGGTGGGCGGCTGCTACACGGCGGGGCTGGTGGGCTTCTACCTCTACTACGAGGTGCTCCACCGGCGGGAGCACACGCACGCGGGCATCGGCGCGTATGGACGCTGGGCGCGGCGGCACCACTTCTACCACCACTTCGTGGACCCCTCCATGAACCACGGCGTGACGTCGCCCCTGTGGGACCTGGTGTTCGGGACGTACCGCGTGCCGGGCGTCATCCCCGTCCCCGTGAAGCTGAAGATGCAGTGGCTCACGCACCCCGAGACGGGCGAGGTGCACGCGCCCTACGCGGCCTGGTACTCGCTGCGCGGCCGCGGGTGAGCTCGCTCGTCGGTCGCGGAAGCCAGCGATGTGAGCGCCATCAGTTCAGCGTGAGCATGCACACGGTCGGCCCCGAACCGCACACGATGCTGTACTGACCGAGCGTGCCGCTCCAGGTGCCGCGGCAGCTGCGCGTGTTGCCCCCGAGCGCCAGGGACTGCCCGACGAACGAGCCGTCGCTAGAGACGGACGTGTCGCCGCTGAGCACCGCCGCGGACGTGAACTCCAGCGAGCAGCTCCCCAAGCTCGGCTGGCCGATGACCTGACTCGCGCCGAGCGACCCGCAACCCGGTCCCGCGCTCGCGACGCTGTAGGTGCCGGCGATCAAGGGGCAGCTCCCGCCGGAGCCCATGTCGTTCGGGCCGGAGCCCATGTCGCTCGGGCCCCCGTCCGTCCCGCCCAGATCGTTCGTGCCCAGGTCGTGTGGGCCTCCACCGTCGCCTGGCCCGATGTCGGGTGGCTCCACACCACCGTCGTTCGCGCGGCTGGCTTGGTCTGGCGGGCCGAGCGGCGCG
>CAZEAA010000399.1:1902-5699 GCA_964510015.1 uncultured Sandaracinaceae bacterium | reverse complement strand
ACATCGCGCCGCTGCCCGGTCCGCGCGGCGCTGACTTGCCGCTGCTGCTGGCGGAGCTGGGGACCACGGGCCGCGTGCACTGCCTGGTGCGCCACCCCGATGCGCTCTCGGGTGCCAGGCACGCCACGCTGTCGGACGAAGCCCGCGTCGTCGTGCACGTGGGAGACCTGCGCGAGGACCGCTTCGGGCTCGCCAACGACGGCTACGACGCGCTCGCGCGTGATGTGGACGTGGTCATCCACCTCGGCGCTCGCCTCAGCGGGGCAGCGTCGCTCGACGCGCTGCGGGCGGTGAACGTCGAGGGGACGCGCCGCGTGCTCCAGCTCTGCCACGACGTTCGCCCCAAGGCGCTGTTGCACGCCTCCACGCTGTCGGTCTTCACGGATGCCTCGCCGCGCCCCGCCACCTGCCTCGAGGCCGACGACCTCGCCGACCGGGATGCGCTGCTGACCCCCTACGCGGCGAGCAAGTGGCTGGCCGAGCGCCTGGTGCGCCGCGCCGACCCCAGCGAGCATGCCGCCACCATCGTGCGCTTCGGCCTGCTGACCGGGGCCTCGGACACCGGCGTCGGCGACCCTCAGGGTCACCTCGAGCGCTTCATCCGAGGCCTCGCGCGGCTCTCCGCGCTGCCCGACGTGTGCCTCGCAGCCGCCGAGCACCTCGCGTTCGACGTGACCCCGCTGGACCATGCCGCCGACGCGTGCGTGGCGCTGCTGAGCCATGACCGCACCCGCGGAGGCGGGGGCACCTACCACGTGGCGGCGCGCGAGCCGGCCTCCCTCGCCGCGTTGCTCCACGCGATGCGCGCCGAGGGCGTGGCGCTCACGCCGCTGCCGACGCGTGAGTTCTTCGGACGGGCGGGCGCGCACCGCGATGCCACGGGGGATGTGGCGCTGGCCGCGCTGTCGCTCGCGCGCGGGGTCCCCGGCATGCTGGCGCAGCACCGCGCGCTCGACCTCTTCGCCGCGACGGGTGCACACTTCTCGCTGGTGAACACGTCGCGCGCGCTCGCTGCTGCCCTGCCTCGGGGTGCCTCCCTCGGTCCTCGCCCGGACCCGGCGCTGCTGCGCCGCTACGTCCGGGCGGCGCTCGCATGAAGCGTGGCGTCGGCATGCTGCTCGGCAAGTTCTACCCGCCGCACCGCGGGCACGTGTACCTGTGCGAGTTCGCGCTCGCGCACGTGGAGCGCCTGCACATCGTGGTCGGCTCGCTGCAGCGTGAGACCATGCCCGGCGCGCTGCGTCACCACCTCATGCAGCAGCTGGTGCCGGGCGCCAGCGTGCACCACCTGACCGACGAGAACCCCCAGGACCCGAGCGAGCATCCGGCGTTCTGGGACATCTGGCGCGAGAGCCTGCTGCGCACCCTGCCCGAGCCGGTGGACTTCGTGTTCGCGTCGGAGCCCTACGGTGAGCGACTCGCTGCCGAGCTCGGGGCGCGCTTCATTCCGGTCGACCCCGCGCGCGCCATCCTGCCCATCCGCGCCACCACCATTCGTGAGGACCCGCTCGCCGCGTGGGCCGACCTGCCTCGCGCGGTGCGCCCCCACTTCGTGAAGCGCGTGTGCCTGATGGGGCCCGAGTCCACCGGCAAGACCACGCTCGCCGCGAGCTTGGCGCGTGACCTCGAGACGGTCTGGGTGCCCGAGTACGCGCGCACCTACTTGGCGGGTCGGGAGGGGCAGCCCGTGCTCGCCGACTTCGCCCCCATCGCGCGGGGACAGCTGGCCTCCGAGCAGTCGCTCGCCGCGGACGCCAACCGGGTGCTGATCTGCGACAGCGACGCGCTCACCACCGCGCTCTACGCCCAGGCGCTGTGTGGCGAGGTGCCGGACGAGGTGCAGCAGCTGGCCGACGCCGGCCACTACGACCTCACGTTGGTCACCGCCCCGGATGTCCCGTACGTCCCCGAGCCGCTGCGCTTCTTGCCGCACGCGCGCGAGGCGTTCTTCGAGCGCTGCACCTCGGCCCTCGAAGCGCGCGGCCGTCGCTACCTCGTGCTGAGCGGCGGCTGGGCGGCCCGTCGGCGTGGCGCGCGGGCGGCCGTGGATGCCTTGCTGGCGCGGCCATCGGCGCGCGGCTGACGGCGCGCCGACTAGCACTCAGGTGAGCACGTCTTGGCGGTCCGGCTTCAGCAGCGGCGGCAGCTCGGTCTCGTGCAGGCGCTGGCGCAGGTTCACTTCGATCATGCGCGTGATGGCCGACAGCGGCAGGTCGTTCGCGTCGAGGCCGAAGGGGTTCTCGATCTCTTCACCCACGGCGTCGAGGCCGAAGAACGCGTACGAGACCATGGCCACCACGGCGGGCGTGCCCACGCCCACCTGGTCGATGATGCCGATGGGCAGCGTCACGCAGTACACCGCCACGATGCGGTGCAGGAGGATGTTGAAGCTGAACGGGATGGGCGTGCTCTTGATGCGCTCGCAGCCGCCCTGCAGGTTCGTGAACTCCGTGAGCGTGGCTTCGAGCGCCGGGAAGTGCATGGGGTGCACCCAGCCGAGGTTCCAGCAGCGCCTGAACTCGTCGCCCATGCGCTGCAGGATGGCGATGGGCGGGTTGAGCTCGTGCTGCAGCTTCAGAAGCTCGCTCTCGGGCAGGAACGGGCGCAGCTCCTCGAAGTCACGGTCGTCGCGCAGGTGCTTCCGCACGGCGTGCGAGTACGCGATGACGCGGTAGACCAGCGCCTTGCGCGTGGCGATGGACTCCTCGTCGGGTTCTTGCGGCCCGACCAAGGTGAGCACCTGCCGCGTCATGGTGCGGGTGGTGTTGACCATGCCGCCCCACAGCTTTCGCCCCTCCCAGAAGCGGTCGTAGCTGGCGTTGTTCCGGAACCCGAGGAAGATGCCGAGCGCCACGCCGATGAGCGTGAACGGTAGCGGCGTCAGCGCCTCGTGGAACATGGTGTCGTGGTACTGGTAGGTGACCGTCACGGCGGTCGCGAGCGCGGTGCTGAACAACACACGCCGCCAGACCTTCTGGAGGGCGCTGCCGTGCCAGCGCAGGATGGTCCGGAGCCAGGTGACGCGATCAACGACGATCATGTGGCGCGCAGCTTGTCATAGGTCCCGCTGGAAAACAGCCGGTCACTTCGCGCGCGCCAGCAAGGCCCGGATCTGCGCGCCGATCTGTCCGTCGCCGAGGTCTTCCTGCAAGGCGTCGATGCGCTCCACGGCGCGGCGCAGCAGGTGCGGCGGCGGCCCGTGCTGCAGCAGCTCGTGCGTGAGCTGCCGTGCCTCGAGCGGCCGGCCCGAGGCGATCAGGTACAGCAGCAGCTCGAACACGAGCGCGGGGTGCTCGCTCGGGTCTCCGCCCGCGGCGTCCATGCGCGCGCGGGTCAGGTCCTCGGCTTGCCGCAGGTCGGTGGTGGCGTCGTTCAGGCGCCCCATCGCGCGCTGCACGAGCGCGCGCTCGAGGTACAGGTTGGCCTCGCCGGGGTGTCGCGTCAGCGCCTCGTCCACGTGCGCGAGGGCCTCGGCGAGGCGCCCCAGCCGGCGCAGGAGCGCCACGCGCGACGAGTGCGCCTCGAGCGACTCGGGCGCCTGCTCCAGCACCGCGTCGATGTCGCTGAGCGCGTTGTCGAGCCGCTGGGCGTCCGCGTACACCCGCGCGCGGCCGAGCAGCGCGTCCACCGAGCCCGGCTCGTGCTCGAGCGCCCGGTGCAGGTCCAGCAGCGCCTGCGCGCCATCGCCTCGCCGGCGCGACACCTCGGCGCGGCGGGCCAGCAGCTGCGCGTCGTCACCCTTCTGCCCGACCGCTTCGTCGTACGCGTCCAGCGCGAGGTCGAGCTCGCGGCTCTCG
>CAZEAA010000399.1:0-1892 GCA_964510015.1 uncultured Sandaracinaceae bacterium | reverse complement strand
CGTGGGCCGCGCCGGGTCCCGCGTCTCCGCGGCGTTCAGGTCGTCCAGCGCGTCTTCCAAGCGCCCGCGGGCGCGCAGCGACAGGGCTCGGCCCACCAGCGAGAGGGCGTCGCCGGCGTCGCGATCCACGGCGCGTGTGTAGTCCGAGATGGACTCGGCGTAGCGCCCGAGCGCGCGCAGGCTGTCCCCGCGCCGCGCTAGTGCGGTGTTCCCGTGCGTGGGGTGGTCGATGACGCGCGAGTAGGCGTCCGCGGCTTCCTGGTGACGGCCCAGCAGCCACAGCACGTTCGCGCGGCCCGCCAGGCTGTCGGCGTGGTCGGGCTTGATCGCGAGCGCCGCCTCGAAGTCCATCAGCGCGGGCTCGAGGTCGTCGAGGGCCATGCGCGACTGCGCCCGCATGCGGAAGAGGCGCGCCGACTTGGGCTGCGCGGCGATCAGCGGGGAGAGCACCTCGAGCGCTTCGGCGTGGCGATCCAGCTGCTGCAGGCAGCGCGTGCGACCTTCGTGGGCCCACGGGTAGTCGGCCTGCAGCTCCACGGCGCGCTCGAAGTCGGCGAGCGCGCTCTCGTGATCGCCCATCATGAAGCGCGTCTCGCCGCGCGAGGCCACGGCCCAGGCGTAGTCCGGCTTGATGTCGAGCGCGCGCTCGAAGCCCGCCACCGCCTCCTGGAACCGGTGCAGCAGGCGCAGCGTGTCGGCGCGGTGCGAGATGGCCCACGAGTCCTGCGGGTTGCGCTGCAAGAGACGCTCGAAGTCGAAGAGGGCGGCGTCGTAGCGGCGCAGCTCCACGTACGTCTCCGCGCGGCGGCCGATCGCGAAGGGGTTGCTGCCGTCGAGGGCGATGGAGCGATCGAGGTCCACCAACGCCGCCTCGTAGCGGCCCATCTCGAACAGCACCATGCCGCGGTTGGCGAGTGCCCACGCGTAGTTGGGGTCGAGGCGCACGGCTTGCGAGAGGTCGGCCCACGCCTCCTCCAAGCGGCGCGTGGAGCGGTAGCTGGCGCCGCGGCTGCCCCACGACCAGGCGTTGGCGGGGTCGAGGGCGATGGCGCTGCTGAGGTCCGCGATGGCGCGCCGGTGGTCGCCCGCCAGGCGGTGCAGCTCGCCGCGCTGCGCCTGCGCCCACGGGAACTCGGGCTTCAAGCGGATGGCGTCGTCCAGGTCGCGCAGGGCCTCCGTGCGACGCTCCGCCTGCGCGTGGCACTTGCCGCGGCTCGCCAGCACCCACGCCAGCTTCGGGTTGAGCGCCAGCGCTCCGTCGAAGTCGGGGATGGCCTCCTCGAAGCGGCCGGCCAGGCGCTTGGCTTCCCCGCGCGAGGCCAGCGCGGAGACGTGTTGCGGGTCGGCCTCGAGAGCGGCCGTCAGGTCGGCGATGGCGGGGTCGTACTGGCCGGCGTCCATCTGGATCTCGCCGCGTCGGTACAGCGCCCACACGTACTTCGGGTCCAGCTCGATGGCCACGCTCAGGTCGGCCAGCGCCAGCGCGCGGTCGTTGAGGCGATGGTGCGTGTCCCCGCGCGAGGCGAGCGCGAACGCGTAGCGCGGGTCGAGGCGGATGGCGGTGTTCAGCGCGGCGAGCGCGTCCTGGTAGCGCCCGAGGCGACGCAGGGCTTCGCCGCGTCGGCCGTGGGCCTCGGCCATGTTCGGGGCGAGCTGAATGGCGCGCTGGAGCTCCACCAGCGCTTCTTCGTTCCGGCCGTCCTGAAGCGCCTTGCGGGCGCGCTGCATGAGCTCGTCAATCGACTCGGGGTCCGACATGCGGTGCCCATCTTTACTGGTCTGTGGGGGAAACACCAGCGCTGCTCTTTAGGTGATCGTGAGCAGCCGGGGGGTGGCAGGGGTCGCGGCGGGCACGGACGCGCTGGCGCGTCCTCCCGGGACTCCCTGAAAAA
>CAZEAA010000398.1:0-5705 GCA_964510015.1 uncultured Sandaracinaceae bacterium | reverse complement strand
GGGGAACGACCAGCGCCCCCAGAGGTCCAGCAGCTCGTAGGGCTGCATGTGGTCGCTGCTCTCGATCACGCGCGGGTAGCGCTCGAGCACGTCCAGGATGGGCACGAAGCGAATGGCTCCGAGCAGCGCCGTCAGGACGGCCGACACCAGCAGGCCGCGCAGCACGCCGAGCCGCGTCCCGAGCCGCTCGATGACCTCGGCGCCGTCGGCACCGCTGCGCCGCGCGGCCAAGCGCCAGAGGCCATCGAAGCCCGCTAGCACCACGAAGTAAGGGAAGGGGTAGGTCCCGCCCTCCATCACGGTGAGCGCCATGAGCCCAGCCACGGCCACGGCGGCGCGCGCGTCGAAGGCCGAGGCCCGCAGCGCCATGAGCAGCGCCGGGGCGAAGTAGAACGGGAGGAAGGTCGCGTGCCCTCCGCCGATCTGCCACGCGAAGTAGCCGCTGGCCGCCCACGTGATGGAGGCCACGTAGCTGCCGAAGACGGAGAGGCCGTGGTGGCTGCGCGCCCAGCGGTGGGCCCAGTAGAAGCCGAACCACGCGTGCAGGATGACCAGCACCTTCTGCGCGAGGGTGGTGCCGAGCAGGAACGCCAGCAGGAACTGCGGGCCGTACGTGGGGCTCTCGGGGTTGCCCAGCAGCGGCACTCCGCCGCAGTGGAACGGGTCCCACAGCGGCATCTCGCCGAAGCGGGTGACCGTCACCCAGGCCGCCTCCCAGTTGTGGTGCACCATCTGCCAGTCACCGAAGCCGGTGTGGAAGCCGGTGACGAGCGAGCTGCCCCACTGCCCGAGGGCCAGGCCGAGGGTGACCAGCAGAGCGACGCGGCGCTCCCGGGGGTCGACCGCGGGCTCGCTCGGCTGGCTCATGGCGTGCCGCCTCGCCGCGCGCGGATCGCCTCGGCGGCGCGGACACTGTCGAGGCGCCGCTGCGCGTTGTCGGCTTCGCGGTCGCGGCCCTCGTCCCGCAGCAGGTCCACGCGCTGGGCCACGTGCTCCTCGTCCCGCGCGGTGGCCAGCTGCCGGGCTCGGTCGTGCCCTTCGGGATCCCAGTGCTCACACACGAAGGCGATGGCGCGGCGCACCTCGGGCGTCTCCTCGGGAGCCCACACGAAGTGCTGCGCGATGACCAGCGCGGCGAGCGTGACGGCCCCCACGATGACGCCCGCGCGGGCCACGGCGGACGGCAGCTCGCGCACGGATGGCGTGCCGAGCCGCGCGGCGAACAGGAACACCAGCAACAGCGGCGCCATGGACGCGGTGCCGAACCAGCTCACCAGGTTGCCCGCGTTCCAGGGAGCGAAGTCGTGGCCGATCAGCACGGGCATGAGCTGCGACACGGGCGCCGAGATCTCGGGCATCAAGTGCGGGTAGTACATGGAGGGGAGCGACGCGCTGACGAAGCCCGCGACCAGGAGCCCGAGGCCAATCGTGGCGGCCAGCGCGCTGGCCCGGTCGGACAGGCGGTCGAGCGCCAGCACCCCGTAGAAGCCCAAGAACGGCACCAGCGCCACGAGGTAGCGCGGGCCGATGGACCAGCCCGCATGCCAGATGTTCATGAAGCAGATGAAGACGAACAGGCCGACACACGAGACGGTGGCCACGGCCGCTTCCGCACGGCGACCGTGGGGCCGGCCGGCGACGAGCCCCATCAGCAGCCCCACGAGACCCAGGAACAGCAGCGGCGCGGTGCCGAACATGCCGAGGCGACCATCGAAGAGCAGCGCGAACGCACCATCCCAGTGGAAGGTCTCGGCGCCGAAGAAGCCCACCTCGTGGCCGGCGCGGAACGCGGGGTTCTCCACGAAGAGGTGACCCGGCGAGAGTGGGTTGCCGAACGCACGCCACTGGAAGTGCATCATCAGCAACGTGGGCACCATGGCGCCGAGCGCGAAGCCCACGAGGCGGGACAGCGGCCGGATGGCGACCAGCGCGTGGACGCAGAGCACCGCGCTCACCACGAAGCACGGATACTCGAAGAGGCTGGCGCCCGCGGCCAACATGCCGGCGCCCGTGGCCGCGTCCCACGACATGCGCGCAGGCAGACCCCGAGCCGCCCGCTGCCGGGCCTTCCCGCGCGCGTCGTAGAGGATCATGAAGGCGCCGAACGCGCATGCCGCGCTCTGCGTGTGGCTGGCGAACATGTACGCGTACCCGAGCATCACCGACCCGAGGCCCACCCCGAAGAAGGCCAACTCGCGCAGGTGACGACGCCGCGTGTGCCGCCCGAGGAAGCGGTGCAGCGCGACCAGGAAGAGCAGCGTGGGCAGCGTGGTCCCGCTCAGGCGCATGCTGTAGACGGCCCAGCGCAGGCTGTCTTCCGTCGGGGCGGTGGTGAGCGCGCGAAAGAGAGCGTACCCCGGCACCCCGAGGAAGCTCGCGCCAGGCGCCTTCACCGAGTAGTAGGCGCGCGTGGCCTGTGGCGGGACTCGCCCCGTGCAGGGAGCCAGGCTGCCGTCCGGGAGGCGGTCCACACAGGCGGCGTCGTTCACCCAGCCCCAGCGCGCGCGCGGCCCGCCGATGTCGTAGGTGCCGTCCTCCACGAGCGCCGCGGTCATGTAGACGCGCACGTTCTCGTTGGGGTTGTTCAGCGCCGGGTAGTACGGGACCACGTAGAGGTAGACGCAGGCCACCACGGCCACGGACACCCACGTCTCACGCCACGGTACGGCGCCCTCGCGGGGAGGCGCGTGCGGTGCCTCGGTGGCGCTCGTTGGGGAATCCGACACGGGGCGAACGGTAGCAGCTTCGCAGGCCTTGTCGGCGCTCTCACACGGGAATAGGTGCGGTCGGACGTGGGGTTGCCCGGTCGATGAGCGCCCCTTACCATCCCGACCCCGTGCCCACGACCGGAACCTTCGACGCGCTGCCGAGCCCCATCCTCGTGCGCGGGCTGAGCATCGTCCTGCCCGCCCACGACGAGGTCGAGGCCCTGGCCGACGTGGTCGGCGAGGCGCTCCGCGTGGGGTCCCTGTGCGCGGCCACCCTCGAGGTGGTCATCGTGGACGACGGCAGCCGCGACGGAACGGCCGAGCTCGCGGACGCGCTCGCCGGCGCCGACCCGCGCGTGCGCGTGGTGAGGCACCCGGTCAACCGCGGCTATGGCGCCGCGCTGCGCTCGGGCTTCGAGCAGGCCCACCACGAGTGGATCTTCTACACCGACGCGGACGGCCAATTCGACCTCGGGGAGCTGCCCACGCTGCTGGCCATGCTCGGCCGCTACGACGTGGTCACGGGCTACCGCGCCGCGCGACGCGACGGGCAGCTGCGCAGCGCGTTCGGGGCCGCGTTCACGGGAGCCGTGAACCACCTGCTGGGGGTGCACGTGCGAGACGTGAACTGCGCGTTCAAGGTCTATCCCAAGCGCCTCTTCGACGGCCTCACGCTCACGGCGAACGGCGCGCTCATCGACGCGGAGATGCTCTCCGCCGCGCGCAGCGCGGGGCTGCGAGTGGGCGAGCTGCCCGTCACGCATCGGCCACGCGTGACCGGTCGACAGAGCGGGGCGCGCGTGGACGTCATCGGCCGTGCCATCCTCGAGCTCGCGTCCCTGCTGCTGCGTCAGGCCAGCGGGCGGCGGACGCGGGAGACCACGCTCGCCACCCCACTGCGATGAACTTCAAGCTGCTCTTCCCCACCTATCGCGCGCGCGAACAGTACATTCGGGCCACGCTCGCCGAGCTGGCCTCGTCGCGTGCGCCACGGGGGAGCGCGGGGCCGGCGTTCGAGCGCGCGCGCGACGTGGGCGGCCGCGCGGGGGAGCTGCACCCATGCCACGCGGAGCACGCCGGCATGCGCGACGCCTGTGACGTGCACGCCGGTGACCTGGCGCGCGCGGCCACGCTGAACGCCGACCTCGGCAACGTTCGCTACACCCGCGTCACGGCGGACCGCCTGCCCTACCCGGACGGCGCGTTCGACCTGGTCACCTGCCTCGAGGTGATCGAGCACGTGGGCGATCCCCTCGCGCTGGTGGCCGAGCTCGCGCGCGTCACGCGGCCCGGCGGCACGCTGATCCTGACCTGCCCCAACCACGACTTCCCGGTCACCTACGACCCCATCAACCACGTTCGCAGGCGGTCGCGCGCTCCACTCCCGTTCGGCGCCTACGGCTACGGCCACTCGTGGTTGGTGCGGCGTGAGCAAGCCAGCCGCTGGCTCGACACGGCCGGCTTCCGCGTGGCGCGCGTCACCCCGCTGAGCGGGGCCCTCGCGGCGGTCAGCGAGGCGTACCTGCCCGGCCTGCTGCAGCGCGTGCTCAAGGCCAACGCGGCAAACCAGGGCTCGGCCGAGGGGGGGGAGCGCGGCCTGCACGTCCGTGATCGCCGCCCGCCGCGCGGCTTGGTCACGCTGACCGACGCGCTCAACGCGTGGGACGCCCGGCGCCTCACCGAGAACGCACCCTCGGTGGGCCTCGCGTTCTTGGCCGAGCGTCGCTGAGAGGCCAACGAATGCAGTCTCTCCCCGCTCGTCAGCGCGTGGTGCGCGCCCTCCCCGCGGTCGGCGTGGGCCTGCTCACGCTGGGGCAGCTGGTCCTAGTCGCGGCCGGGCTCCCGGGTGTCCGCGCCATCCCAGGCTGGTTCTATGGGCCGGCCACACGGGGCCTCGGAGCCGGCTGGGCGATGGCCGCGGTCTGCCTCCTGACGCCATGGCTCGTTCATCACACGCTGCGGGCGGCACGCCGAGGCAACGTGGGGCTCACGCTCGTCGCGGCCCTCACGCTCGGGCTCGCCACGCAGGCGCTGTTCATCCCCCTCGACGCCAAGCGGGAGGGGTCGCTGTTGGCTCGCCACGACGGGGGGCACGGCGAGTTTCACCAGATCGCCCGCAGCCAGCGCGGCCACGTGATCGCCACGCTGCAGCACTACGAGGAGCGCGTGGAGGCTCACGAGCTGGGGGCGTTCACGCCCACGAAGCCGCCCGGCGCGCTGGCCTTCTATGCCCTGCTGGACAGCCTCGGGCGCGGCCCCCTGGCGGGGCACCTCACGAGCCTGCGGGAGCTGGCCCAGACGAACGTGCGCGTGGCGGTCTACGAAGACGGCTTCACCGCGGCCGCCGTCGCCTTCCCGATCCTGACCGCGCTGCTGCTGCCGCTGGTGGTGCTGCTGGGTGCGCGCCTGCACGCGCCACCGGATGCCCTCGGTCCGTCCGATGGCGGGGAGCCACCCGAGCCCCACGCGGGGCTCCGCGCCGGCGCGGCCGCGGCGGTGCTGACGGCCACGAGCCCTGCGCTGCTGCTCATCACCTACCACCTCGATGGCGCCCTCTACCCGCTCGTCACGACGCTCTCGCTCTGGCTGGTCGGGCTCGCCATGCGCGTCCACGCGGCCACGCGCGGGCCGTCGCTCTCCGCCAAGGTCATGGGCCTCGCCCTGCTGGCCGGCGTGACCTTCGGCGCAGGGCTGTACGTCTCCTACTCGCTCTTGCCCGCGCTCGGCTTGGTGCTGGGCGTGGTGTTGGCGCTCGGCCTCGCCACGCCCCACCGCGCGCGCCCCCTGCGACGCGGGCTGCTCACGTTGCTCGGCTTCGCGCTCGGCGCGGCGGCGGTCACGGGTGCCCTCGTGGTGCTCTTGAACTACCACCCCACGGCCCGCTTCACCGCCGCCATGGCCTACCACGAGCGCTGGAAAGCCTCGGTGCCGAGCGGCCCGTGGCGCGGGTGGGCGCTGCTCGAGTGGAGCCTCTACGCCGGCTTCCCGCTCGTGGGG
>CAZEAA010000397.1:0-5734 GCA_964510015.1 uncultured Sandaracinaceae bacterium | reverse complement strand
ATCGAGCAGCAGGGCTTCGGGGTCACCAACCCGCAGGCGCTGCCGCCGTCCGATGCGGGCCGCCCCGCGCACACGCCCGCCTCGGGTCCCGTCACGCCTGCCGCTGCGGCCGCGCTGGCTGCCGCCGCCGCGGCGCCCCGTCGTCGCGCCGCCAACGTCACCATGGCGCCGGGCATGGTGGAGAGCCACATCCGCACCAAGCTGGACGCGGTGCTGGAGCAGTCGTTCGTGCCCGCGCACATGGTCACGGATCCCGAGGCGCTGCGCCGCGACTACGAGAAGCTGCGCGTCAGCTACGAGATGATGCGGGCCATCGGCGTCGAGCTCGACGTCGACAAGCTGCTCACGAAGATCCTGTCGGCGGCCTTCCAGATCCTCCCGGCCGACCGCGGCGTCATCCTGCTGTACGATGACCAAAAGCAGCTGACCCCGCGTTGCGTGCAGACCAAGCGTCAGCAGGCCGAAGGCGAGAACGTGGTGCTCTCCACCACCATCATCGACCAGGTGCTGCGCGACAAGGCCGCGGTGCTCTCGAGCGACGCGTCGGTGGACAGCCGCTTCTCCGGCGCCCACTCCATCATCATGCAGGGCATCCGCTCCAGCATGGCCGTGCCGCTGCTCCACGCGGGCGAGGTGTTCGGCATCATGCTGCTGGACTCGCAGATCGCGGCCAACGCTTTCAACGAGAAGGACCTGCAGCTCTTCCAGAACGTGGCCAACCAGGCCGCCATCGCCATCCAGAACAGCTTGTTCGCGCTGCGTCTCGAGGCCGAGGCCGTCACGCGCGAGCGCTTCCAGCGCCTGCTCTCGCCGGCCATCGCGGAGCAGGTGCTCAGCGGCAAGGTGGAAGTGAAGAAGTACGGTGAGGCGCGCCCGACCACGGTGCTCTTCAGCGACATCCGCGGCTTCACCTCCATGAGCGAGGCCATCCCGGCCCGCGAGATGGTGGACATGCTCAACGAGTACTTCGAGCTGATGGTGGACATCATCTTCAAGTACCAGGGCACGCTCGACAAGTTCGTCGGCGACGAGATCATGGCGCTGTACGGGGCCCCGGTGTCCTACGGCGACGACGCGGTGCGGGCCGTGCGCACCGCGCTCGAGATGTACCAGGTGCTGGACCAGCTCAACGAGCGGCGCGCCGTGGAGGGCAAGTCGCCCATCAAGATCGGCATCGGCATCAACACCGGTGAGGTCGTCGCGGGCTACCTCGGCAGCTCCAAGGCGCTCGAGTACACCGTCATCGGTGACTCGGTGAACGTGGGCGCGCGGCTCTGCTCGCACGCGGCCGCGGGCGAGTGCTTGATCAGCGAAGGCACGTACAACGAAGTGAAGGACTACTTCGAGTTCGACCCGCCGCGCGAGATCCAGGCCAAGGGCAAGGCCAAGCCGCTGCAGGTCTACAACGTGCTGCGCGCCAAGCCCCAGCAGGGCTGGGACGACCGCACGGCCAGCAACTGACCGGCCGGCTGGCACCGGGCTCTGGTTCGGTTCTGGGGTCGTGCTGACTTGGTTCTGACTCGGTTCTGACTTGGGCCGGCAGCGTGAGGGAAGGCGTGTATTGCGACTAGCCGCGTCGGCTCATCCAAGCTACCTCTAGGCCGTGGCACACCTCGACTTCGAGAAACCGCTGGTGGAGTTGGAGCGTCGCATCAACGAGCTGCGCGCGGCGGCGGCGCCGGGTGACGACGTCTCGGCCGAGGTGAGCGCGCTCAAGGCGCAAGCGGATGGCCTCCAGCGGGAGCTCTACGCGGGGCTCAGCGAGTGGCAGAAGGTGCAGCTCAGCCGGCACCCCGAGCGCCCGTACTTCCTCGACTACCTGGGCGCCATCTTCGACGACTTCCTCGAGCTGCACGGCGACCGGGCGTTTGCGGACGACCCGGCGATCGTCAGCGGCTTCGCCCGCTTGGACGGTCGCGCCGTGGCCGTCGTCGGGCACCAGAAGGGCCGCACCACCAAGGAGAAGGTGCGTCGCAACTTCGGCATGGCGCACCCCGAGGGGTACCGGAAGGCCGTGCGCATCATGGAGCTGGCGGGGCGCTACGGGCGGCCCGTGCTCACGTTCATCGACACGCCCGGCGCGTACCCGGGCATCGGCGCCGAAGAACGCGGGCAGGGCGAGGCCATCGGCCAGGCGCTCCTCAGCATGTCGCGCCTGCCGGTCCCGGTCATCGCCACCGTCATCGGGGAGGGCGGCTCGGGTGGTGCGCTGGGCCTCGGCGTGGCCAACCGCGTGCTCATGTTCGAGTACGCCACCTACAGCGTCATCACCCCCGAGGGGTGCGCGTCCATTCTCTGGCGCGACGGGGCCGAGGCGCCCAAGGCCGCCGAGCAGCTCAAGCTGCTGGGTTCGCACGCCTTGAAGCACGGCATCGTGGACGAGTTGATCGCCGAGCCACCCGGCGGCGCCCACCGCGACCCTGCCGGCGCCGCGCAGACCCTCGGCCAGGCGCTGCGGCGCCACCTGAGCGAGCTCTCCTCGCTGGGCAAGAGCGAGCTCATCGCGCAGCGCTACGCGCGTTTCCGCAACATCGGCGCCAGCACCGGCGGCTGAGGTGCGCGCGGCGTCCCCGCATCGCCCTGTTTTTTGACGGGCCTGCGGCGCGCTCCTTACGATGACTCGAACGCGGATGCTCCGCGCCCGAGGAACCATCGTGACCCGCCTACACCTCGCCCTCGCGCTCCTGCTCGCGCTCTCTTCCGGCTGCGCATCGACCTCCTCGGGTTCGGGCCGCACTACGCCGGACGCCGCCGAACAGACCGACGAAGAGCGCATCGCGACCCTCGAGGCCGAGCGGGCCCGGCAAGACGAGGAGATCCGAGCGCTGCGCAACGAGCTGGCCATTGCCCGCGGTGAGGCGGAGACGCTGCGCAACGCGCAGTCGAGCGCGCGGGTGGCGACCATCAGCATTCGCAGCGGGACGCCCGAGGGCGCGGACGAAGTCGCTCGTCCCGGAACGGATCTCACGGGCACCAGCCAGCGCGACGCGAACGCCGGCTGGATCGAGCCCGACGTGGGCGAGGTGGTGGTGGAGGAGCCCAGCGCCCGCGACGACCGTCCGCGACCCGTGCTGCGCGTGCGCGGCGTTCCGACCCCGGCGGCCCCCACCATGACCATCCCCACCGGAGAGGCACCTCCCGGCTTCGCGAGCGCCTCGGGACTGCCGCCGCTGCCGAGCGCCGGCCCGGTGGAGGTGGCGCCGCTGCCTCTCGCTCCCAGCACGGGCGGTGCACCTCCGTCGTTCGTGCCGCTCGGAACCTTGTCCGCGTCCGTGGCGTCGGGCGGGACCATGGTGCCCGTCGCGCCCGAGCCCGCAACCGCGACCGCATCGGACACCGCCGTGGTGGCGTATCGCGCCGCGCTCGCGCACCTGCGCGACCGTCAGTATGTGGAGGCCGTGACGGCGTTCGACGCGTTCCTGCGCGCCAACCCCGCGCACCCGTACGCCGCCAACGCCCACTACTGGCGGGCGGAGTCCATCTACGCCCAGCGCCGCTATCGCGACGCGCTGCACGCCTTCGAGGTGTTCGTCCAGCGCCACGGCAGCCACGCCAAGGTGGCCGACGCCCTGCTGAAGATGGGCCTCTGCCACGCCCACGGGGGCGACACCGCGCGCGCGCGGGCCATGTTTCGACGGGTGCAACAAGAGTACCCCGACACCGTCGCGGCGCGCCTGGCGTCGCGGGAGGAAGCGTCATGAAGTCCTATCGACGTATTGCGATCGCGCTCGCGCTGCTGGGCGCGCCGCTCGTCGGGTCCACGCTGCCAGCGCCTTCTCGCGTGCACGCTCAGCGTCAGACCGTGCGCGTGGTGGGGGGCGGTGGCCCGGTGCCCGACGTTCACGTGGTCCGCACGGGCGACACGCTCTGGGACATCTCGGGGCGCTACTACGGCAACCCATGGGAGTGGCCGCGCATCTGGTCCTACAACCCCGAGATCACCAACCCGCACTGGATCTACCCGAGTGACCACGTGCGGCTGCGCACCGGCGGCGCCTACGTCGAAGACTCGTCGCCCACCATCACGCGTCGCCCACGCTCGTCGAGCGGGACGGTCTGGCTGCGTGACCAGGGCTACCTGGCGGAGGAGGCCCGCGAGCGCTCGGGCGTGATCGTCGGCTCCCGCGAAGACCAGATGCTGCTCGCCGAGCACGACGAGGTGTACGTGCGCTTCGGCGAGGACGTGACCCCCGTGCCGGGCCGCAACTACACGGTGTACCGCAACATCGAGAACAACGAGCGCTCCGACGACAACGCGGGCGTGCTCGTGCGCGTGCTCGGCACCGTGCGCTTGATGGACTACGACGAAGATCGCCAGCTCGGTCGGGCCACCATCACCGAGTCGCTCGAGCCCATCGAGCGCGGCTTCCTGATCGCCGAGATCGACCGCCAGTTTGCCGTGGTGCCTCCCCGCGTGAATGCGGCGAACGTGGACGCGCTGATCGTCGCGCTGCTCCAGCCCACCGTGTTCTTGGCCGACCAGCAGATCGGCTTCCTCGACAAGGGCAGTGAAGACGGCGTGCAGGTCGGCAATCGCTTCGTGATCGTGCGGGCGCAGGACGAGTGGCGGGCCAATCACCCCAGCAACGTCTCCGATCTCGGCGAGACCGTGCCGGACAGCGAGAGCCCCGACGAGTACCCGGACGAGGTCGTGGCCGAGGCCCGCGTGGTCCAGGTGCGCGAGCACTCCTGCACGGTGATGATGACCACCTCCATGCGGGCCGTGGAGATCGGCGACCGCGCACAGATGCGTCAAGGCTTCTGACGGTCCGGACCGCGCCCAGCCGAACCGATTGATTGTCGGGGCCAAGCTGGGCGAGACTCGTTGCGTGTCCGACAAGTCCGACATCGCCGCCCTCGAGGCGTCCGTCAAGCGTGAGCAGCGCAAGCTGAAGGCGCTGCAGGACGTCGGGGCTGCGCTCGGCTCCACGCTGGACCTCCAAGAGCTGCTCACCCTGGTGGTGGACCGCATCTCCGAGGCCATGGAGGCGGATCGCAGCACGCTCTACGTGCTGGAAGAAGAGACCAACGAGCTGTGGTCCAAGGTGGCCCAGGGCGAGCGATGGCTCGAGATCCGGCTGCGCGTGGGCGACGGTCTCGCCGGGACCGTGGCGCAGACGGGCCGAACGCTGAACATCAAGGACGCCTACCAGGACCCGCGCTTCGACGCGGACTGGGACCGGCGCTCCGGCTACCGCACCATGTCCACGGTGTGCGTGCCCATGAAGAACCACCACGGCCGCATCATCGGCGTGGTGCAGTGCCTCAACAAGAGCGGGGGCGCGTACTTCACGGTGGAGGACGAGGCGCTGCTCGGCGCGCTGGCCAGCCAGGCCGCGGTCTCCATCGAGAACTCCAAGCTCTTCCTGTCGATGGTGGGCAAGAACATCGAGCTGCTGGAGGCGCAAGAGAAGCTCCAGCAGAAGGTTCGCGAGCTGGACGTGCTCTTCGAGATCGCCCAGGTGTCAGCCAGCGCCCAAGAGCTGGACGAACTCCTGGAGGGGGTGCTCGCGCGCACCATGCGTGCCGTGAACGCCGAGGCAGCTTCCATCTTGCTCGCGGACGCCGACACGGGCGACCTGCGCTTTCGCGCCGCGGTGGGAGGGGAGCCCGAGGCCATCAAGCGCCTGCGCATCAAGGCGGGGCAGGGCATCTGCGGCTGGGTCGCGCAGCACCAGCATCATCAGGTGGTGAACGACGTGGACGCCGACGTGCGCCACAGCCGGAACATCTC
>CAZEAA010000396.1:3746-5738 GCA_964510015.1 uncultured Sandaracinaceae bacterium | reverse complement strand
GGCACGGGCGGCGCGCCATCGGGCCGGGGTCGCGGTGGAGGCGGTGGGGGAGGCGGGGCCACACGCGGGGCGGCCGTCGGCGGGCGAGGCACCGGCGGGCTCGTCGGCGGAGCGGGAGGTGGTTTGGGCGACGGCGGTGGCGGTGGAGCGTCAGTCATCGATGGAATGGCAGTGGCCACGGAGGCCCCCCGCCGTATGTGCGAGTGCACGCCGGACCAGTGCCGACCGTTGCGGGGGGAACTGTACCACTTCAACGAAGCCGGGTGGCCGATTGTTGGGCGCGCGATCGCAGGGCGCCGGTCACTGCGCGGGCGTGGCTGGCGTGGCCGTCGGAGCGCCGGGCTCGGCACCCAGCCGGCCACCCTCGGGCTCCCCTCGGCACACGATGACACCGGCCGTGTCGATCCAGCAGGTGTGCCGGTAGCCCAGCGCGACCCGCGCGCTGCCTTCCCCGTCGCGGGCCCGACGAGCCGCACCCCCCCCTGCACCGAGCTGCTGCCGCCGGTTGTTGCCCACGCACGACAGCCGACCGCCCGGCACCAACGCGCACGAGTGGCCTTCGCCGAGCGCCAGCTGGGTGTTCGCTGGCAGGGCGCGCATCCGATCGAGGCGCAGCTGACCGTGATCGTTGCGGCCCCAGCACATCACGCGACCCGAGCGCCGCAGCGCGCACGTGTGATCCATGCCGGCTCCGAGGCCCACGGCGTCATCGAGCCGAGCCAGCGCCGCGGGGGTGGCGCGATGCCCGCCGGTCACGCGAACGCGCGCCCCAAGCTGTCCGAAGAGGTGCATGCCCCAGCACTGCACCCAGCCGCTCTCACCGCGGGCGCAGGTGTGGAAGCGACCGGCCGCGACCTCGACGGCGTCCTCGGGCAACGCCACGCGCACCGGGGTCGGGCGCGGCGTGAAGCTGCCGTCGCCGAGCTGCCCGTGGTCGTTGCGACCCCAGCAGTACACCGCTCCGCCCGTCAGCGCGGCGCAGGTGTGGCCGTCGCCGCCCGAGATGGAGCGCACCGGGGCGTCGAGCGGCACGCGCACGGGCACGGCGCGGTCGTCGACACCGCCATCGCCGAGCTGCCCGTAGCCGCCGTGGCCCCAGCACAGCGCGGCCCCCGAGTCGACGATGGCACACGTGTGGTGGGTGCCGGCGCCGAGAGCGACCACCCGCGCGAGGCCGGTCACGGCGCGTCGCTCTTCCCGGAACGCTCCGCGTCCGTTCGCGAGGGCCGCGTCCCCCAGCTGATGAAAGGCGTTGCTCCCCCAGCAGCGCACGCGTCCGTCGTGCAGCGCGCACGTGTGCTCGGCGCCCGCGGCGATGTCGACGGGCCCCGTGAACGGCGGCTCGGGAGGCGTGGGCGGCACCGGGGCAACCCGCGGAGCTCCGGCGTCGCGCTCCGGCTCGACCTGCGTGGGGGGGATGGCCGCCCGCTCGTTTCCCGCGGCGGGATCCCGCGCGACAGGCAGGTCCGCGCTCGCCGGCCCACTCGCGTCGGCACAGCCCAGCGCCAGCAGCGCGAGCGCGCCCACGACGAGCGCTCGCTCACGCGCGAATTGTCGGTCACCCATCGTCATCGCTCGGTACCTTGTCGCCACCATGACCCAGAAAGACGCGCGACGCTTTGCGCCCGCCACGGAGCGCAACCGTGAGCCCATCTTCGCCGCCCTGTCGAGCCGGCTGCCCGTCACCGGTGGGCTGCTGCTCGAGCTGGCCAGCGGGAGCGGCGAGCACGCCTGTCACCTCGCCCCGCGCTTGCCTGGCTGGACCTGGCAGCCGACGGACGTGGACGACGAGTCGCTCGCCAGCATCGAGGCGTGGCGCGTCCACCTGGGTGTCGAGGCCTGCGTGCTGCCGCCGCTGCACCTCGACGCCAGCGTCTTTCCCTGGCCCGTCCAGCGAGCCGACGCCCTGCTGTGCACCAACATGATTCACATCAGCCCCTTCAGCGCGACCGAGGGCCTCATGCGCGGGGCCAAGGCGCTGCTCCCGGTGGG
>CAZEAA010000396.1:0-3646 GCA_964510015.1 uncultured Sandaracinaceae bacterium | reverse complement strand
CCTTCAGCGCGACCGAGGGCCTCATGCGCGGGGCCAAGGCGCTGCTCCCGGTGGGCGGGCGGCTCTTCACCTACGGCCCCTACAAGTGGGACGGACAGCACACGGCGCCGAGCAACGTGGCCTTCGACGAGGGGCTGCGTGCGCGCAACCCCAGCTGGGGAGTGCGCGACGTGGCCGAGGTGACCACCGCCGCGCAGCGCGAAGGCATGCGCTTCGTGGAGCGCATCAGCATGCCGGCGAACAACATGGTCCTGGTCTACGAGCGCGAGGTGTAGACCGCGCTTGGTCGTTGCGTGACCTCCCACCGGCTGGCATCGTCGCCACCACATGGCGCGCGTGCTCTTGGTGGTTCCCTGCTTCAATGAGGCCGAGCGCTTGCGCGGGGAAGACTTCGTGCGCGCCGCGCTCGCGGGGCACGAGCTGCACTTCCACTTCGTGGACGACGGGAGCTCGGACGCCACGGCCGAGCGGCTGGCTGCGCTCGCGGCGCGCGAGCCTTCCCGCGTGAGCTTCAGTCGGCTCCCGCACAACCAGGGCAAGGGTGAGGCGGTGCGCGCCGGCATGCTCACGGGCGTGGGCGCGCGGCCTGCGTTCGACTACGTGGGCTTCTGGGACGCCGACCTCGCGACGCCGCTCGACGAGCTGGGCGCGTTCGTGAGCACCCTCGAGGCGCAGCCCCACAAAGACATCGTGATCGGCGCGCGTGTCGCGCTGCTCGGCCGTCACATCGACCGCAAGCTCTACCGTCACGCCTACGGGCGCGTCTTCGCCACGGCGGTGTCGCAGCTGTTGAGCGTCGAGGTCTACGACACGCAGTGCGGCGCCAAGCTCTTCCGCGTGAACGACGACCTCCGCGCCGTGCTGGCGGGGCCGTTCCTGTCGCGCTGGGTGTTCGACGTGGAGATCCTGGCCCGCTACGTGGCGCGCTACGACGCGCAGGGCCTCGAGCTGGGAGAGCGGGTGGTGGAGCTCCCGCTGCAGGTCTGGACCGACATCGCCGGGTCGAAGGTGGGCGTGCGCGACGCCGCCCGCGCGTTCCTCGAGCTGCGGCGCATCGCGGTTCGCTACGCCTCGGTGCTGGACCCGCGCCGCTCTCGCTGAGCGAGCCTCCGGGGGCAGGGGCAGCTCGAGGGCTGACCGCGCGGGTGCCGCTCAGGTCTTCACGGCGGGCATGCCGCTCAGGTCTTCACGGCGGGCATGCCGCCGGTGTTGCGCGTGATCTCGGACCACGTGGGGGTCAGCGCTTGCGGCGTGACTGTGATCATGTGCAGGCGCAGCACCACGCGCGTCACCGTGCTGGTCTGCGCGAAGCCTCCGTGCCGCTGGCGCGGGTCCTCGAACACCGCCTCGGTGCCGGGCCGCGGGTAGGGGTAGCTCAGCTGGATCGTGTCGCCCTGCCGGGTCTGCCCGCCCACCAGCCGCCGTCCCACGAACTTGTGGCCGGCCACCGGCGTGTGGGTCGCGCGCTCGCGCACGTCCACGCAGGTCATGGTGGGGTCCATCACGTAGATGGTATTCTGCGTCCAGACCTCGAGCGTCTGGAACGGCCGGTCGGTGTTGGGCGCGGGCCCGTGCTGATGGATGACCTCGATCTCCACCACCGGGGTGTTCGCGTGCATGTCGGCCATGCTCGGGCCCACCACGGCAGCTTTGCTGGAGGGCCCGCCACCGGCTTCCTTGGCCGTCGCTGCAGGCGTGCCAGGGGCTGCTGGCGTGGCGGCCCCCACGGGCGCGAGGTCGCTGGTGATCGCGTTGGTGTCGATCTCCGGGGTGGCGAAGCCACGGCGGGTGGCGTTCCTGTGTTTGGTCTCGGTCATGCAGGCCGCCTCAGGATAGCGTCATTCCGCCGTCGATCACCATGACGTGCCCCGTCATGTAGCTCGACTCGTCGGAGGCCAGGTACACCGCGGCGCTCGCGATCTCGTCCGGCTGGCCCACGCGGTTCACCGCGGTGCGCGTCAGGACCTGGTTCAGGATGTGCGCGTTGTTGGTCAGCGTGGACGCGAAGCGCGTCTCGATCAGCCCCGGCGCGATGGCGTTCACGCGCACCCCGGCGGCGCCCAGCTCGAGCGCCAGCGTCTGCGTCATGGAGATGACGGCGGCCTTGGTCATGCCGTACACGCCCTGGAGCGGTGCCGCGCGCAGGCCGGCCACGCTGGTGACGTTGATGATGGACCCCGGGGCCTTGCGGCTCGCGAGGTGGTTCACGACTTCGCGCGTCATGCCGAAGTAGCCCTCGAGGTTGACCTCGAAGGTCTTGCGGAAGGCTCCCCAGTCGATGCTCATCATGGGCCCGAAGTGCGGGTTGGTGGCGGCGTTGTTCACCAGCACGTCCACCTGGCCGAAGTGCGCGACGGCGCGGGCCACCAGCTCGGCGCGGCCTTCGTCCTGCCCCATGTGCGCGGGCACCGCGAGCGCTTCGCCACCGGCCGCGCGGATCTGCGCGGCGACCTCTTCGAGGGCCTCGGGCTTGCGTGCCGCGAGCACGACCTTGGCCCCTGCCGCCGACAGCTGCGTGGCGATGGCGGCGCCGATGCCGCGGCTCGCTCCGGTGATGATCGCGACCTTCCCAGCTAGGCGCTGGGGCCCTGCTTCCATGCTCATCCCGCGTTGATACCACCGCTCGGGTCCGCGGCGTGCAATCTATTCGGCTAGCGATCTATCCGCGGTCCGCCGTCAGCCGCGCCACGTGCTCGATCAGAGCGTTCGCGGTGGCCTCGGGCAGCGGGCGCAGCGGCCCGGCCTCGCGATACTCCGCGTAGGTCTGGAGCGCTTCGTCCTTCATGCCCCCGTCTTCCAGCTCGGGGTGGTGCGACCAGCGGTACCAGCGCAGCCCGGCGTCGGTGGACTCCACGGCCTGGTAGCGGCTGTGGTCTTCGCCGTCGTTCCAACGGAAGGTGCGGTGTTCGAAGCGCATGAAGCGGGCGAGAGCGTCACGGTCCATGCCAGCACCGTAGCAGGCCGATGCCGTCGGAGCCGCACGCAGCCCGCTCGCGGCGCGCACGGCACTTCTGTTATTCTGGGCGCCATGCCCGACTCGAACCGTCGTTCCAGCCGCACCACGCAGCGTGGCTTCGGCGACACCGACCCCGACCCGCGCACCACCATCCCGATGGTGGGCGGGCCGGCCATCGGCCGCGGCGCGGGCACCAGCGTCGAAGACCACGGCGTGGAGCTCGAGCTGGTGCGCGAGAGCGGGGCTCCGCAGCTGCTGCAAGGGCACTGGCGCGCGGTCGAGGTCTGGACGGCCAACACCATCTACGCGCTCGACGCCGGGATGGTGTGCGTGTCGGTGCTGGACCGCGCCAGCTACCGCTCGAAGGACACCCACGAGATGGTGGGCGCCACGCTGCTCGGCGGTCAGGAGCGCGGGCCCGGCGGCAAGGTCACCACCGTGTCGCATCCGCTGCCGCGGGTGGGGGCGTTCGCGGTGTTCTCGAAGAAAGTGGGCAACCGCACCAGCATCTCCGAGACGTCTCCGGTGCTGCGCGTCATCTACCGCATGCGCATCGTCGAGGTCTCGCGGCCCGACAGCGAGCTCGACTGGGCCGACGTCAGCGGGCGCTGGCCGAAGACGTGATGATGCTCGAGACCACGAGCGTTGACGCGTCGTGGCCCGTCGCTCAAGACGCGGGCATGCCTGCTC
>CAZEAA010000395.1:0-5760 GCA_964510015.1 uncultured Sandaracinaceae bacterium | reverse complement strand
GCGAACGGAGTCGCATCGGCAGCCGCGCCCCGCAAAGGGGGGCGTGAACGGTTACGGCTCAGTGGCACACCCACTCCGTGCATTGCTTCAGGCTCGGCCAGTCCACACGGTTCGCCGGTGAACGTCGCGCCAGATCGGATGTCGCCTGGACCGAATACGCACATCGGAATGCTCACGCTGAAGTCGTCCTCGCTCACCCGTTCCCATGATCGACAGGCAGCTTCGTTGATGCAGCTGTTGTTCGAAGGGCACGACTCTCCCGCACTGCACGGGGGCGGGAGGACTTCGGGACCCCCGTCCACCAGCCAAGGTCCCAGGTCGAACTCGGGCGGCCCCGCGTCGCCGGCGTCTGGAACGGCCCGGTGGGCCTGGCCGCACCCGAGCAGCGCAACCACGAGGAGCCACTCGCTGTTCGCTATAGGCTTCCGTCTCATAGCGGCGGTCTCACGGTTGGAAGTGACTGGGGAAGCTCCACCGTGCCTAGACGCGCTTCCTCCACTGCCCTCGAGAAGCCGCTGGACTGCAGGGCGACGTAGCCTCGGAAGAGGACGTTGCCCGCAGGGGTGAGGTCGGGGTTGCCGATCTGGCCAAGCCCGGCTTCTGCGATGCCCTCAGCCTCGCAACGCCCGTCAGCATCTAGCTGGGAATAGTACGCGGCGTCCTCGTCGTCTGCAGTGACCACGACGATCGAGCGGCTCCATCGTTGACCGCTCGAACTATCCAGCGTGATGACGTTGGGAGCCTCGACGCCACCGCAGTTGCCACCCGATGCCCCCATCAAGAGCGCGCCACAGATCAGCGCGGCTGACGCCGCTATCGGATGGTCAGCTCTCTCTCTCTCTCTCTCTCTCTCTCTGACCCATGTGTTCCTCCTCGACCTTGTCGGTCCCCTGCGTCCGATCAGCCGAACACACTTCGCTGATTGCGTCAACGCTGGTCTGCGCCCCGGGCAGTTCCTTGACCGCGCTCGGCGGCCATGTCGTGAGCGGGCAGCACCCCGTCGTCGAGACTCACACCCCTAAGGCGCCAGCTCCTGCGCGAAGTGCAGGATGTACCAGGCGGTCCCCAGCACCAGCAGCATCACCGTGGCCGCGACCAGCGGCCACATCTGCGCGCCGCGGCCCACGTCGCGGGAGAAGCGATCGCGGTAGAAGCGGCCTCCGCTGCGGCGGCGCAGCTTGGTCTGCACGCCTCGCAGGAGGTCCACGCTGGGGGCCACGGCGGCGTCGGCGTCGGCCATGGCGGCGGTCTCGGACATCAGGTCACGCAGCTCGGCCCACTCGGCCTCGAGCTCGGGGTGCTCGGCCAGAGCGGCGTCGAACGCTTGCTGCTGGGCGGCGGTCAGCGTGCCGTCCAGGGCGTCGGGGAAGAGCTCGCGGGCTTCGTCGGGGGTCATCACTCGGTCTCCGGCGGTGTGCGCTCGCCGTGCTGCAGGCGCCTCACCTTCTCCACCAGCGCCAGGCGGGCCCGGTGCAGGCGACTCTTCACGGTGCCGGGGACGAGCCCGGTCACCTCTTGGATCTCTTCGTAGGTCAGCTGCTGCACGTCGCGCAACACCACCAGCTCGCGTTGCTCGTCGCTCAGGTCGCGCAGCGCCAGCTGGATGATGCCCTCCGTCTCGCGCGCCTCGAGCGTCTGGTCGGGCCGCGCTATCTGGTGGCTGGTGTTCATGCTGGCGCTCTCGATGCCCTCGCGGTCGCCCACCTCGTCGAACTCTTGGTGCGACCCGCGCGCGCGCCGCTTCATGTACTTGAGGCGGTTCTTGGCGTGGTTGATGGCCACCCGATAGAGCCAGGTGCTGAGCTTGCTCTCGCCGCGGAACTGGTCGATGGACTTGAAGACCGTGACGAACACCTCTTGGGCCAGGTCCTCGGCCTCGGCCTCGTCCCCCAGCATGCGCAGCACCACCCGGTAGACGCGCCCCTGGTAGAGCCTCACCAGCTCGTTGAAGGCGGCCTCGTCGCGACGACGCAGCCGCTCGACGAGCTGTTCTTCGTATCCCTCGGGCATGAGTACGTGAAATTGCGCGGCCGCCGCGGCACGTTCGAGCTCCGTCAACGAGTCCACGGCATGTGGACACCGAGACAGCGCGGCAGTTCCCGGGATAGTACACGAAGGTTCCCGCCGGGCTTTGGTTGACGTGTGGGGTCGGGCTCCGCACGCTGTGCCCGTGCCCTCTTCCGCCGCCCGCCACCGCTTCGCGCGCCGCTCCTCGAAGGGTGCCCTCACGCTCGGCGCCCTCCTGAGCGGGCTCGCGGGCTGTGGCGACACCCCCACCGTGGCCGACGGCGGCGGGCGGGACATGCCAGCGCACGACGGCGGCACGTTCGATGGTGCGCTGCCCGATCTGGGCCGCGACCTGGGCATGCCCTTCGACTTCGGTGTGCTGCCGGACCTCGGCATCCCAGGCGACCGCGACACGGACGGAGACGGCCTGTGCGACGTGCGCGAGATCGTGCGGGGCACGCGCATCGACGAGCTGGACTCGGACGGCGACGAGGTGCCCGACTACTACGAGTTCGTGCTGGGCACGAGCCCCCTCGACCCCAGCACGCCCACGCTCGCCGAGCTGCTGTTCTTGTCCGAGTCCGTGGGCACGAGCACGAGCGCCGGCGTGAGGCGCCGGTTCGTCGGCGCCGGCGAAGACTTCAGCGGCGCCTTCGTGGCGCTGCCAGTCAGCGACCCCGAGGGGCAGAGCGGCGAGACCTTCTACGTGCGCTCGTTCGCGACGTCCGCCAACCCCATGGGCAACGTGGCCATGGTGGCGCCGGAGCTCGAGCGCTACTACGGCGTGGTGGGCAGCACCGACCTCGGGTGGGAGGTGGAGCTGGCCGTGCCGCCGGGCTTCCTGCCGCGCGGCTGCGGCCGCGTCTACCCGCTGCGCTACGACATCAAGCGCAGCGATGGCCGCTTCGTGGGAGGCGACCGCCGCTTCTTGGTGGTGTTGCCGGTGGCGGGGAGCTTCGCGGACGGTCCGTGGTGCTTCCCCGAGCGCTGCATCTGAGCGAGCCGTCGCCCAGCGCGCGACGCCGGAAGCCCGCGTCACGCGTCAGCGGTGACCGCGGTGACGGCCATTGTCGCGGTGGCCCATGCCATGACCCAGGTGACGCCCGTTGTCGTGGTGGCCCATGCCATGCCTGCCGCCGGCCTCGATGCGCACGCTGCCGTGCGGGACGGGGTGCGAGACGTGCACCTCGACGCGCGGGGGAGGCGGCGCCTGCACGCGCACCTCGACGCGCGGCGGAGGCGGCGCGCTGCCCACCACGACCACGCTCGGCCCGCGCGGGGGGGGCGCGGCGACGACCACGTGACGGGGCCCACGACCACGGCCACGGTGGTGGTGCACCCGCACGGCGCCGCGATGGCGACGCCCGTTGTGGCGCACCTCGACGCGGAACGGGTCGGTCTCGAAGTTCACGCGCGGCGGCAGCGGCGCCACGTAGATGCGGCGCGTGTTGTCCCAGCGCATGACGACGGGCGCCGGCTGATCCGCCACGTAGACCTGCACGCTCGGCGGCGGCGCGCTGACGTACACGCCCGAGGAGTCGGCGATCGTGGCGTGCAGCTCGGTGCCCACCGGCGCCACCTCGAAGCCGTAGTCACCCGCGACCACCACCGTTCCGTCGAGCCGGCTCGCCGGGGTCACCACCGCATGGGCCGTGCGGCCGTGGTCCACCTGCCCCTGCTGCGCCTCGAACTCCACGCTGAGGGCGCCGCCCGAGGGACGCGCTGTGGGCCCGAGCTGCGCCACGTAGTGCTGCTCGGCTTCCACGTACTGGAGCTCCACGCGCTGCGGCTCGGGCTGGCCCGTGGGCACGTTCACGTAGAGCTTGCCGCTCGGCAGGCGCGCGCTGTCCTCGGGGAGGTAGGCGTGCACGCTGCCATCGGAGTCCACGCGCACCTCGGGCGCGATGGGACCCACCAACAACACCTGACCACCATAGGCGGGCACGGGCGCGACGGGCACTTGCGGTAGGGTCACCACGCTGGGCTGTGCCCCCGCGGGCTGCACCGTCACCACCACGTTGCTCGGCCCGGCCGGGAGCTCCGCGCCCGCGTTGCCCTCGAACACGCGCAGGTCGCTGTCGTAGCGCAGGGGCACGGTGCGCGGCGGGCTGCCGGCCGCGATGACCTGCACGCTCACGGTGCCGGTGCTGACGGGCGCACCTGCGGCGTCGCGCACCTCGGCCAGCACCAGGCCATCGGTGCGGGGCATGACCTCCACCACGGTCGGGCCGGCGATGCCCACTTTGCCCCCGAACGTGGGAGCGACGGCGCTGGCGGTGATGCCGGCGCTGGCGGCTTGGGCGAGCAGGGCGGCTGCGGCCCCGAAGGCGCCCGGGGGTGGCGGAGGCGTGTTGGCGTCCTGCGAGCAGGCAGCCAGGAGGACGCTCGCAGCGGCGAGGAGACGATGAGACGATTGCATCGGCACAGCATCACCACAGGGTTCGCGCGCCGACAAGTCTCACATGTGGGTCTCAGCGCCGAAGTCCCAACAAACGCGCGGACATACGGCAGGCTTCCGGTCTGGTTGCAAACTGAGCGCGATCAGAACAGGACGCGCACCAGGCCCTCGCGCACCAAGCGCCGGATGAGCACCAGCTTCGCGTCGTCATCGAGGTCGCCCGGCAGGTCGGCCACGGTGTAGCGCTCGGTCTCGAGCGCATACCTCAGCGGCTCGGCGGCGAAGACGGGCAGCGTCACGTTCCCGCCGTAGCAGCTGAGCGTGACGTGCTCGGCGTCCTGACGAAGCCGGTAGAGCAGCGCGGGACGCGGACTGCAGACCGACGTGGCGCTGAGCTCGCCGAGACGCGTGACCTGCTCCAGCTGACCTTCGAGCAGGCTGTGGCGCGTGGAGATCAGGTCGTCCGCGAAGTGATCGAACGTGCTGTCGAAGTCGGCGTGGTCCACGATCAGCTGGAGCAGCTGCTTGAAGTGCGCGCGCGCCGCCGTGCGGTCGAAGTTCGGGTGCGTGAAACCGGGCGGCAGCGTCTGCCGGAAGCCGGGGTGCTGCGTCCCCACCGCGGCGGCGGCCTCGAGCACCAGCTCCATCCACGACGTGTTCAGCACGCCGATGGTGATGTGCATGGAGTGGGAGTCGTGCGTGGACGCGTCGTGCATCACGCCACGCGGCACGTAGAGCATCTCGCCGGCCTTCAGCGTGAAGTCCATGGTGGGCTCTTTGGCCTTGTCCACCGCCGGATCGAAGCGCATGCCGCGGAAGGGCAGCGTCACCGGTGTGTCGTACAGGGTCCAGTGCTTCTCGCCGGAGATCTGCAGCACGAACACGTCGTGGCTGTCCCAGTGCGAGCGGAGCCCCTGCGAGCCGGGCGGCGTCACGTAGATGTTGGTCTGGAAGCGCTGGCTCATCTCCGCTTCCATCGAGCGGCACACGTTGGCCATGCTGGGGAGGTTGGACTCCAGGTTGCCGAGGATGATCGAAGAGCCATCGGCGTACCGTTGGTACAGGCGCCCAGCGTCGATCAGGCCGCTCGGGTAGCAGTAGTCCTCCTTCGTCAGCCCGCCCCGCGCGTCCGCCATGGATATCTGGGGGTGGGACAGGTGCATGGTCGTGATGACGTTGTCGATCATCCCCCACGTCAGCAGGTCGTCGTAGTAGCCGCGGTCCTCCCGCTGGATCAGGAGAGGCTTCTTCTCGAAGTAATCCTTGAGGAATTCCTCGGCGGTCAGCGGGGCACAGAGATACGCGAGCATCGCTTGGGTGGGCATGACGGCAGATTTGTACCAAGCCGTGCGTAT
>CAZEAA010000394.1:0-5797 GCA_964510015.1 uncultured Sandaracinaceae bacterium | reverse complement strand
CGTCCACGTCGTCCACGTGCTCGCTCTCCACGTTCGGGGCGTCGCGGTCCGCGCCTGGCGATGGTCTACGGCTTCGCCAAGCAACACCGCGGGTTTCCGCGTGTGGAGTCGTCGCCGGGACAAGGCGCGCGGTTCGAGTTGTGGTTCCCCCGTGCGTCGGACTCGGTGCTGCCCCCGCGCCCCGACTCTGCCCAGCTGGCGGGCCGTGGCCGGGGCGAGACGCTCCTCATCGCCGACGACGATCCCGGGGTGCGGCGCGTGCTCGAGAAGACCCTCGAGGGCGCGGGTTACGTGGTGATCACTGCGGCCGACGGCGCTCAGGCCGTGGAGCTGTTCGCGCGCCACCACGCAGAGATCGCGCTGGTGATCCTGGACATGGTGATGCCCACCATGATCGGGACCGAGGTGGTCGCGCGCATGCTCGAGTACGCTCAGCCGCGCGCCGTGCTCTTCGTGAGCGGGTACCTGGGTGGGACCCTCAATCACGACTTCGACGTCCGCGTGCCCACGTGGCTGTTGGCGAAGCCCTGGCGGCGAGAGACGTTGCTCGAGCGCGTCCGCAGCGTGCTGGACGAGCTGGCGGCCCGCGAAGCCCAGCCGCGCGGCGCCTGACCTGCCTCAGCCCTCCGCGCGCAGCTTCAGCGAGCGGGCGAACTCGTCGAACGACGGCTGCAGGTCGGGCATGGACCGCCGGATCAGACCGAGCAACGGGCCCGAGAAGACCTCATGCATGTTGAACGTGGTTGCGCCGTTGGTCGCGGGGGCGAGCGTGAAGGTACGCACGCCCCGGAAGAGCCCGAGCGGCATGCCGCCCTGCCAGACCATTCGCTCTCGGGGGACCAACTCGGTCACCGTGACGGGGAACGTCCGCTCCGGGCTCACCGTCGCGACCACCGTGATCTTGTTGCCCTTCGCGATGGTGCCGTCGACGCGCACCACGGTCGGGTTCCACTCCGGGTACTGCGCAGCGTCGGTCAGCAGGTCCCAGAGCAGCTCGGGAGAAGCATGGATGGTCGTGGCGGCTTGGTATTCCATGACGGCGCGAGTGTAGCCGAAGCGGCGCGTCGCGTGCTACGCGTGCCGCATGAGCATCAACGCACGTGCCGTTCGCATTCGTGAGCACGGGGGCCCCGAGGTCCTCGAAGTGGGCGAGACTCGAGTGCGAGACGCCGGCGCCGGCGAGATCCGCGTGGCGGTCGCCGCCGCGGGCCTGAACCGCGCCGACACGCTGCAGCGTCGAGGCCTCTACCCCGCGCCCCCGGGTGTGGACCCCCACGTGCCGGGCCTCGAGTTCGCAGGTGAAGTGGATCAGCTGGGTCCCGGCGTCACCGAGTGGAAGCTGGGCGACCGCGTGATGGGCATCGTGCCCGGCGCGGGCATGGCCACCCACGTGGTCACGCCTGCGCGCGAGGCTCTGTGGGTCCCGAGATCGCTCTCGCTGACCGAAGCGGCGGCCGTCCCCGAGGCGTTCTTGACGGCGTTTGATGCGCTCTTCGAGTTGGGCGGCTTGCGCCAAGGGGAGCTGGCGCTGATCCACGCCGTGGCCAGCGGCGTGGGCACAGCAGCCATCCAGCTGTGTCGCGTGGCGGGCGCCCGCTCGGCTGGCACCTCGCGCACGGCCGACAAGCTCGCGCCCTGCCAGGCGCTGGGTCTCGATCACGTGCTGCACACCCCCGACGGGCGCTTCGCGGCCGAGCTCGAGCGGCTCACGGGTGGGGGCGCCGACGTGATCCTCGACACCGTGGGCGCGGCCTACTTGAGCGAGAACGTGCGCGCGCTCGCGATGCGCGGTCGGCTGGTGGTGATCGGTCTGCTCGGCGGAGCCAAGGCCGAGTTCCCGCTCGGCGCGCTGCTGCCCAAACGCGCCCGCGTGGAGGGCTCCGTGCTGCGCAGCCGCGCCCCGGAAGAGAAGGCCGCGCTGGCGCAGTCGTTCAGCAAGCACATCCTCGCCGGCTTCGACACGGGCGCGTACAAGCCGGTCATCGACGCCACCCTGCCCATGACGGAGATCGTCGCGGCCCACGCACGCATGGACCGCAACGAGACGTTCGGGAAGCTGGTGATGGCCTGGTGATGCCCGCTCGGCGGTGGCTCAGCGCCGCCGCGACGAGCCCGACTTGTGCTTCTTCGGGTCGAGCGTGAGGCCCGACTCCACCAGCTTGCGCAGGGCTTCCTGCATGGTGCGCGAGAAGAGCAGGGTGACCGCGTCGCGGGCCGGCGCGCGCACGGCAGCCACCGTCTCGCGGATGGCCTCGGGGGTGGCCGAGGCGCCGAAGCCCCGCCCCGCGCGCGACACGAAGAGCTGCACCAGCTCGCTGGTGAGCGCGCGCGCGTGCTTCTCGATGATGTCGCCGGCCTCGGCGGCTAGCTGGACGTCCACGCCCGCGGCGTGCACCTGCCGCAGCACCTGCAACATGCCGGGGCTCTGCACCAGGAAGCGGTCGCCGCGGCGCTCCACCAGGCCGAACTCGATGCTGAGCGCCAGCGTCCCTGCGGGCAGGCCGGCCAATGCTTCGTTGAGCTCCTCACTCGAGAGCACGGTGGGCGCGTCTTCGGACCACGGCATGGTCAGGCGCTCTTCGAGACCCAGCCACTCGCCGAGATCCAGGTCGCCGCGCTCGATGCGACTCATCAGGTCACGGATGGCCCGGATGCTCAGCCCGCGGTCTTTCAGCATGCCGATGGCCTCGAGCCGCACCACGTGGGCGGGCCCGTAGAAGGCGGTGCGCCCGCGGATCTCGGGCGCCATCAGCGCGCCCTTGGCCTGGTAGAAGCGGATGGTGCGGCTCGGCACGCGCGTGTGCGCAGCCAGCTCGTCGATGGTCATCCACGTGGGCTCGGCGCTGCCGTCTTGGCTCGCGTTCTGGCTCGCTGCTTGGCTCGCGTTCCGGTCGGGGCGTTGAGAATCGGACCCAGCGTTCATCAGCTCTACGGCCTCGTGTTCATGGAGGCCCTTGGCCTCGCTTGCGTCGAGGCCACGGGCCTCGCGTTCATGGAGGCCTTCCGGGACCTCGAGCCCCCCGAGTAGCACGGGGGACTCGAACACTACGCTTTCTCGGAACATCACGCAGCCGCCCGCAGCGTCTCGACCGGCCCGCTCAGGCGCGCGATCTGCGACAGTGCCTTCTTCAGCGTCCGCGGCCAGCTGTCCGTGTGGTAGCGCACGCCGTGCTCCGCACAGATGGCCTTGACCTCGGGCGCCACCTTGCGCAGGCGCTGCGTGGGCAGCTTCGGGAACAGGTGGTGCTCGATCTGGTGGTCGAGCGCGCCGCAGAACACCGACAGCACGAAGGGCACCTCGAAGTTGTTGCTGGCCTCCACCTGCATCTCGTACCAGTGCCCCTTGCCCTTCGGACGCGTGCCCTCGGGGTAGGTGGCCGTGTGCTCACCCACGTGGCCGCAGTAGATGGTGGCCGCGCTGTACACGTCGCGCATCATCTCGCTCAGCCAGTTGCCCAGCATGACCTTCCAGAAGAAGGGCCCGGCCAGCAGCGGAAAGAGCACGTACTCCTTCGCGTAGTAGGGCACGAACTTGCGCAGCAGGCGCTTGGCCACGTCCTTCTTGGTGGCCGTGCTGCGGTCCTTGATGAAGTCGAACTCGCTCTCGCGGCCGTTGCCCTGCATGAGGTCCACCGCGCCGGTGAAGTGCAGGTTCATGAGCGCGCCGAAGTTCGGGAACAGCACGAACAGCGTGTAGAGCAGCTGCAGGCGGTGGCTCTTGGTCCAGGGCGTGTCCTCGGTGAGGCGCACGGGCCCGAAGTGGATGTCCGGGTCGCGGCCGGCCACGTTGGTGGCGCCGTGATGGCGGCCGTTGTGACCGCGGTGCCAGGACTTCTCGTCGATGGGCGTCTGCCAGGTGTAGCCCTCGGACTTGAAGCCGTGGTCGCCGGGGATCTTGTCGAAGGCGCCGTGCAGCACGGTGTGGCCCACCTCGGTGGCCTGCAGCTGCTTGTGCACCCACAGGGCGCCCACGCCCAGGCTGAAGGTGATGGGCTCGAAGCTGAAGTGGATGAGCGTGCGGCCGATGACCTCGGCGGTGCGCGAGATGCGGTTCACGCGGCGGATGTAGAGCAGGTCTTCCTCGCCGACGGCGGCCTCTTCGCGCTCGCGGATGGCCTCGAGGGCGAGGGCCAGGCTCTCGTAGCGCTCGCGCTCGGTCTCGAACGAGCGGACCGTGCGGCTGTTGGTGGCGAGGGCGACCTGATCGTGATGGGCCAGGGGAAGGTTCATGGGGACTCCTGTGGGCGGGCCGCAGTGGCGAGCTCCGCTCGGTGTGGGACGCTTACTGCGTCATCCTGTGATGCGACATTTGTAAGCGTGACAGTCGTTGGTGTCAACGTTTTTTGTGTCACGTTGTGTTGAATTCGCGTTCGAGGCGCGCGCGGCTACACTGCCCCCATGCGACGTGCACCCCTCATCGGGCTCGTTTTGACGGGCCTTCTGGCCTTCGGGTGCGCCACGTCCGAGGATGTCCCGCCCTTCACCCAGCTCGATTCCGGCCTGGACGGGCAGGTCGTGGTCATCCCCGGGGTTCGTCGGGACGGCGGCGGGGGCCGCGACATGGGCGGCGACATGGGCGACGACGGCTGCTTGGACGACCCGCAGGACGTGCGCGTCCTCTTCGTGATGGACCGCTCGGACACCATGGGCGAGTTCGCCACGGGCGGCGACGGACTGGCCTTCAACGTGCTCGCGAGCCACGCGGCCGTCGAGCTCCTCGAGCCGCTGCCGCTCACCTCCAGCGCGGGGCTGCTGCTCTTCCCGAGCCAGACCCTCGACGAGCCGAGCTGCCCGACCGTGGACGCGTTCGCCCAGCAGTTCTCCTTCCGCGACCCCACCATGATGCAGACGCTGCTCACGGACCTCTGGAGCATGGAGAGCCTGATCCTGGGCAAGCCGCGCGCGCGAGCCATGCAGCGGGCGGCCGAGGCCCTGACCGGGACCGACCTGTCGGACGTGCTGGTGGTGCTCTTCACCGACAGCGCGCTCGGCTGCGTCAGCGGTGGCGAGACCGATGGCATCGCGTCGCTCGTGTCGCGCGGCGCGCGCGTCGTCACCATCACCGTGGGCACCAGCTCGGTGGCAGCGAGCCCCACCACGCCGCGCATCTTCAGCCGCGTGTCCGAGATCGTCGACTGGCTCGAGTCCCAGCTCGACGCGGTGCGCTACCAGTGCGAGGACCCATGACCACCATGCAGAAACTCCGCGCGCCGCTGCGCGTCACCTTGGCCGCGGCCATGGTCGGCGTGGGCGTGCTGCACTTCGTGAACCCCGAGCCCTTCATCCGCATCGTGCCGCCTGCGCTGGGGGACGCGCGCCTGCTGGTGTACGTCAGCGGTGTGTTCGAGGTGCTCGGCGGCGTCGGCCTCATGGTGCCGCGGACCCGTCGCGCCGCGGCGTGGGGCCTCATCCTCCTGTACCTCGCGGTGTTCCCCGCGAACATCTACATGGCGATGGAGGGCATTCAGCTCGACCCCGCGAACCCGATGCCCAGCTGGGTGGCGTGGGCGCGGCTGCCGTTCCAGGCCGTGTTCATCGCGTGGGCCTACTGGTTCACGCGCCCCGAGCCCGCGGGCTCTACCGAAGCGGGCTGAGCGTGTCCCTGCTTCGCTGGGTCCCCGCCGCGTTCGCGCTCTCGGCGCTCGCCTGTGGCGGGGATGCCTCGTCGGGCAGCGCGGCCACGCCCGTGGTGCCGGTGGCGCGCGCCGAGTCGCCGCGAGAGGGCGCCCAGGCGCAGCGTCCGCCGCGGCGCAGCGACCCCCGTCGGGTGGTGGCCATCGGCGACGTGCACGGCGAC
>CAZEAA010000393.1:0-5834 GCA_964510015.1 uncultured Sandaracinaceae bacterium | reverse complement strand
GGGGCTCGTCGCGGGCTGCGGCGGCAGCGAAGACCCCCCGCCCGTGGACGACGGCACGTTCCGCCCGGTGGTGGAGCTCGGCCGCCATCGCGTCACCGTCGAGGACTCGCGCCAGGTGGTGCCCAGCGCCGGGCTCCCCGCCGAGACCGTGCCGCAGCACTCCAACAACAACCTCGACGTCATTCGCCACGCGGGCCGCGTGTTCTTGGCGTGGCGCACGGCGCCCGACCACTTCGCGAACCCCGACACCGTCATCTACGTGGTCAGCAGCGAGGACGAGCTCACGTGGCGCTTCGAGGCGGAGTACGCCATCGGCACCGACCTGCGCGAGCCACGCTTCCTGGCGGTGGGCGACACGCTGTTCTTGTACGTGAGCGTGCTGGGGGTGAGCGAGACCCAGTTCGAGCCCATGGGCGTGCGCTACGCGCGCCTCGACCCGGATGCCCCCTGGAGCGACCTCACCGAGCTCTACGGCGACGACACGCTGGTGTGGCGCACCACCACGGTGCCGGACGGGCGCCACTTCATGACCGCCTACAACGGGGGCGAGAACGAGTACCTGTTCAACGGCGAGCCGCTGCAGATCCACTTCCGGACCACGCTCGACGGCGTCACGTGGACCCCGGCCGACCCGGACGGGTCCATGGTCTACGAGGGCGGCGGCAGCGAGACGGCGTTCGCCTTCGCGCCGGGCGGAGACCTCTTCGCGGTGATCCGCAACGAGGCAGCGGACGACCGCGGCCTCGGCAGTCGCGTGTGCCGCGCCCCTGCGGACGACCTCGGCACCTGGACCTGCAACGCGGACTTCAAGAAGTACGACTCGCCGTTCATGTTCGAGTACGACGGGGAGATCTACCTGCTGGGGCGCCGCAACGTCACCGAGACGGGCTTCTTCGGCGCCGAGGGGCTCACCAACGCGGTCCTGGCTTCGCTGCGCTACGTAGCCGCGCCCAAGCGCTGTAGCCTGTGGCGCGTGGTGCAGGACGAGCTGCGCGTGGCCTACATCACCGACCTGCCGAGCAACGGCGACACCTGCTTCCCGAGCGTGATCGAGGGCAGCGAGCCCGGCGAGTTCTTCGTCTACGACTACAGCAGCGACCCCGAGGGCGAGCCGCTGAGCTGGCGGCCCGGTCAGCTGGGCAACACCCAGATTTACCGCCACGTGCTTCGTTTCCACCGGCGCTGAGCCCGCGGTTGGCGACTCGGTGCTTGCCGTGGCCAGCACGGGCCGCTTCGTGTTATGCGGACCGGATGATGAAACGCACGACGAAGCCGCAACGGCTCGCGCTTGCCCTGACCGTGCTCACGGCGCTCGGGCTCGCCGGCCTCACGACGCACAGCGCCCTCGCCCAACGCGGGCGTCGCCCCGCCGCCCCCAGCCGCGGAGAGAGCTCCCTCTCGCAGCTGCCCGTGGTGCGCGAGCGCCTGAGCAACGGCCTGCGCGTGGTCCTGAGCCCCGACCGCAGCATCCCCACGGTGGGCATCGCCCTCTACTACGACGTGGGCTCGCGCAACGAGGTGCGAGGCCGCTCGGGCTTCGCGCACCTCTTCGAGCACATGATGTTCCAGGGGTCGGCCAACGTCCGGAAGGGCGAGCACTTCACCTACATCGACAGCCGCGGTGGCGACATGAACGGCACCACCAGCACCGACCGCACCAACTACTACGAGACGCTGCCCAGCAACGAGCTGGCGCTCGGCCTGTG
Organism: uncultured Sandaracinaceae bacterium; assembly: GCA_964510015.1. Classification (GTDB taxonomy): domain Bacteria; phylum Myxococcota_A; class Polyangia; order Polyangiales; family Houyiibacteriaceae; genus JADJJE01. The sequence continues at coordinate 4,128 of CAZEAA010000393.1, read as the reverse complement.
GCTGGAAGCGGACCGCATGCGCTCGCTGGCCATCACCGCCGAGAACTTCGAGAACCAGCGCGAGACCGTGAAGGAGGAGCGGCGGCAGAGCTACGACAACCGCCCCTACATGAACAGCATCCTGCGCATCAACGAGCTGGCCTACGGCGACTACTGGCCGTACGCGCACTCCACCATCGGCGACATGGCCGACCTCGACAACGCCACGCTCGGTGACGTGCAGGCGTTCTTCGACGCGTACTACCCGCCCAACAACGCGGTGCTCAGCATCTCGGGCGACTTCGACCCGGCCGAGGCCATGGTGCTGGTGCGCCAGTTCTTCGAGGCCATCCCGTCGCGCCACGTGCCGCCGTACGTGCCCGGCCCGATCAACCCGCAGACGGCCGAGATCACCGAGACCATGACGGACCCGCTGGCGCCGTTCCCGGCGTTCCACGTGAACTACCGCATCCCGCCCAACCGCGAGCCCGACCACTACGCGCTCGAGATGCTGGGGCTGATCCTGGGTGACGGCGAGTCGTCGCGGCTGTACCGGGTGCTCGTGAAGGAGCGCGAGATCTGCCAGCAGCTGCAGGTGGGCACCGACGACCAGCGCGGCCCGGACCTGTTCTCCGTGTTCGGCATCATGGCCGGTGACCACCAGCCCGCCGAGGCCCGTCAGGTGGTGTACGACACGCTCGCCGAGGTGGCCTCGGGTGGCGTGACGGAGCGCGAGCTGCAGAAGGCGCGCAACCGCGTGGCCTCATACTTCGTGTTCGGCATCCAGGGCAACCTCGAGCGCGCGCAGCGCCTGGCCGAGTACGAGATGTACTACGGCAACGCCGAGCTGCTGCGCACCGAGATCAACCTCTACAACGCCGTCACGCGCGAAGACATCCAGCGCGTGGCCAACCAGTACTTCGGGACCACCCAGCGCACCGTGCTGGACGTGCTCCCCCCGGCGGCCGCCAGCTCGACCGGAGGTAACCCGTGAACCCCATGAATCCACTTCGCCGCGCGCGTCGCGCCCCGCTGGCCATCGGCCTCCTGCTCTCCTTCGGCACCTTCGGGTCGGCGTGCAGCCGTGAGCCCTCGCCGCCGCCCGAGTACCCGCCGCTCGACAGCGTGGACGGGACCGAAGAGCCCATCGCGGAGGCCGAGCCCGAGCCGCCGCGTGAGCCGCCGCCGCAGGGTGGCACCGCGCGTGACATCGCCTTCCCCGCGATCACCCGCTCGTCGCTGCCTAACGGCCTCGAGCTGAACACCGTGAGCAGCACGCAGCTGCCGGTGGTGTACCTGCAGCTGGTGATCCGCAGCGGCGGCGAGACCAACCCGGCCGACCTGCCGGGCCTCGCCGGCATCGTGGCCGACATGTTGAAGGAAGGCACCACGCGCCGCACCAGCGCCGAGCTCGCCGAAGAGATCGAGTTCCTGGGCGCCGACATCGCGGTGGCGGCCACCTCCGAGAGTCTGGTGATCACGTTCCGCGCGCTGAAAGAGCAGCTGCCGCAGGCGCTGGCGTTGGTCGCCGAGGTGGCCACCATGCCGGCCTTCGACGAGGCCGAGCTCGAGAAGCTGCGGCGCCGCGAGCTGGACCGCTTGGAGCTGAGCCAGCAAGACCCGCGCTACCTCTCGAGCCGCGCCTACTACCGCGCGCTCTATGGCGCGCATCCCTACGGCCGCGTGGACACCACGCCGGAGGCCCTGCGCGCCGTGACCCAGGCCAACCTGGTGGCGTGGCACCGCACGCACGTGGTGGCGAACAACGCCTACCTGGTGGTGGTGGGGGACGTGACCGCCGCCGACGTGCGCCGCCGCGCGAACAGCGCGTTCGGTCGCTGGCGTCGTGGCACCGTGCCGGAGGTCAGCTACCCGGCGCCGCCCACGCGCACCGAGCGCGAGATCATCATCGTGGACCGCGAGGGCTCGTCGCAGACGCAGATCCGCGTGGGCAACCTGGCCATCGCGCGCGGCAACGACGACTGGGTGCCGCTCCAGGTGGCAAACCAGGTGCTGGGCGGGAGCGCGTCGTCGCGCCTGTTCATGGACCTGCGCGAGCGTCGCAGCCTGACCTACGGCGCCTACTCCTTCGTGGAAGAGCGCCAGCAGGTGGGCGCGTTCACCGTGGGCGCCGCCGTGCGCACCGAGGTGACGGCGCAGGCCATGGAGGCGCTGCTCGAGCACCTGGTGGCCATCTCGAGCGTGGCGCCGGAGGAGGCTGAGACCGACCTCGCGCGCCGCTACCTGAGCGACTCGTTCCCGCTCAGCATCGACACGCCGGGCAAGGTGGCGGGGCTGGTCAGCGACCTGCGCGGCTACGGTCTGCCGGACGACTACTGGGAGAGCTTCCGCACGCGCATCCGGGCCGTGACGCCCGAGCAGTCGCTAGCCGCCGCGCGCGCCCACGTGCACCCGGACCAGATGGTGATGGTGCTGGTGGGCGAGGCGTCGCAGATCGCCGAGCCCATGCGCGCGTACGGCCCCGTGACCATCACCAACATGGCCGGCGAGGTGGTGCGCCGGCTGCCCGCCGCCCCGCGACGCTGAGAGGCCCCCGCCCGCGAGTGCCGAGCTCGCGGGCGCCGCGTCTTCCCGCTCATGGATCTGGACGAGACACGCACCCTGCTCGCGCTGGCCGAAGAGGGCAGCGTGTCCGGCGCCGCCGAGCGGCTGGGCGTGTCGCGCGCCACGGTGAGGCGCCGGCTGGCCGCGCTCGAGGAGCGCGTGGGGGTCTCGTTGGCGCGCAGCACCGAAGCCGGCGTGGAGCTGACCGCGGCGGGAGAAGTGTATGCACGGCACGCGGCCGCGCCGGTGCGTGAGCTCGAGGCCGTGGCCCAGCTGGCCGAGCGCGCCGGCCAGCATCCGGCCGGGATCCTGGACGTGGCCCTGCCGGTGGGCGCGTCGCGACGGCTCGGTCCGCTCTTCGTGCGGCGCCTGCTGACCGCTTGGCCCGAGCTGCGCCTGCGCCTGCGCGCCACACCCGATCCAGTGAAGCACCTCGACTACGGCGCCGACGCCGCGCTCACCCTCACGCTGCCCACGGCAGGCGAGCTCGTGGTGCAGGCCGTCGGGCGCATCACCACCGGCCTCTACGGCAGCCAACACTACGTGGCGCGCATGGGCAAGCCGCGCTCGCTGAGCGACCTCGCGCACCACACGCTGCTGCACACCATCCTCGACGCGGACGCCGACGTCCACACGCTCGCAAGCCAGGACCAAGCGACCTGGCCGCTGCGCGACGGAGGCGGCGTGAGCGTGAGCCCGCACATCCTGTCCACCGACAACGAGTTCGTGCAGGGCTGCGTGGCCGACGGAATGGGCATCGCCGTGCTGCCCGACTACACGGCCGCAGGGCTGGTGCCGCTGCTCCCGCGCCTGGTGGGCAACGCCAACACCGTGTGGGCCGTCACCACGCACGCCGGCGCTCACCTGCCGAGGGTGCGCGCCGGGATCGAGGTCGCCGCGGAGCTGTTCAAAGGCGGCTTGATGTGACGTCGGGTTGGACATGCGCCATCTGTGGCGAAGAGCACGACACGTTGCCGACCGTCTACGGCGCACCCGCCCCCTGGCCGCTGCTCGGGGTGACGCCCGAAGAGTTCGAGCAGCGGGTAGAGACGAACGCTGACCTGTGCGTCGTCGACGGAATGCACTTCTTCGTCCGCGGGCACATCGAGCTGCGCATCGAAGGCCAGAGCGACCCGTTCGCGTGGTCGGTCTGGTGCTCGCTATCGCACAGCAGCTTCGAACGGATGATGGAGACCTGGACGGACGACGGTCGGGACGAGGCCCCGCCCTACTTCGGTTGGCTGTGCACGGAGCTGCCCACCTACCCGTCCACGCTGCACCTGAAGACCCACGTGCAGAACCGCAAGCCCGGGGAGGTGCCGCTCGTCCACTTGGAACCGACGGACCATCCGCTCGCGGTGGAGCAGCGGGAGGGCATCACGATCCGGAGAGTCGAGGAGATCGCTCATGCGGTGCTCGGACACGGAGATCGCCGCTGAGCGTGGCACAGAGGCGATCTCGTCTATCGACTGGTCACAAGTCCGATGGAAAGACTTTCATGGCGAAGCGCCGAGGCATGGCGCGCTGAGAGGCCATAAAACAAGCACAATTGGCACCCCGCACTGAAGTACGGGGCAGCAGTCC
>CAZEAA010000392.1:0-5841 GCA_964510015.1 uncultured Sandaracinaceae bacterium | reverse complement strand
CGGCTCCACCACGCCGCCGAGCAGCTTGTGCCCCGCTTGGTTGGTGCCGAGGCCGAGCAACGCGGCACGCGCCAGGGCGCCGCGTTGGGCTCCGGTGAGGGGACGTTCAGCGGATGCCTCACGGCTGCCCGGCGCAGGACCGCGACCGGGGATGAACACGCGCCGCCCGGTGCGCAGGTCGCCCACCTCTTCACGCGACAGCGCGTTGGCGCCCATGATCTCGGAGGCGCCGAGGCGGTAGCGGCGCGCGATGTCCCAGATGGACTCGCCCTCGGCGACGGTGTGCCAGATGCCGCGTCCCTCGGGCCGCACGGCGCTGCGAATGGCGCTCGGCGCGACCCCGGGGATCAGGATGCGCCCGCCGGGCCGCAGGCCGCGCACCTCGTCGTCGGTGAAGTCGTTGGCCTCGAGCAGCTCGTCGACCGTCTTGTCGTAGGCATTGGCGAGGTCCCACAAGGTCTCGCCCTGGCTGAGCGTGTGGTACCCGGCCAGCATCACCCCGCCGTCGGGGAGCAGCACGCCCCCGTCCACGGTCTCTAGCTCAGCCACGCCGCCGTCGGTCACGGTCTCGGCGCTGGCCGCTGCCGCCGGCCCACTCACGCCCGGTATGCGCAGCACGCGGCCCGCGTTCAGGCGGCGCGACTCGCGGCGGGTGAGCTCGTTGGCCTCCATGATCTCCTCGAGCGGGACCCCGTACAGGCGCGAGACGTCCCACAGCGTCTGGCCGGCCTCGAGGGTGTGGTCCACGTGCACCTCCGGCGGAGCGTCGCTGCCGTCGTCGATGGGTGGCGTCTCCACCTGGAGGCGGTCGTCCGTGCTCGGGCCTTCGTCACCACTGCCACACGCCAGCGCGAAGCAGAGCGCGCCGAGGGTCGCGAGCGGGGTCGGGGTGAGCGAGCGAGTCACGAAGCGGGGGAGGGTAGCAGGGATCGCGGAGCCTGCCCGCTCCCGAACCGTTGGAGTCCGTCCGCAACGCCCGGGCTTGCGCAATGCTTCCCAGAGGCCGACAACACGGGCATGCAGCACCCCGTCGCGCTCACCATCGCGGGCTCCGACCCCTCCGGCGGGGCCGGCGTGCAAGCCGACCTCAAGACCTTTCACCAGCACGGGGTGTACGGCGCTGCAGCCATCAGCTTGCTCACCGTGCAGAACACGCGCGGCTGCGACGACGTGGTGGTGATGAGCGCCGAGCTGGTGCGCGCGCAGATCGCGGCGGTGCTGCTGGACCTGCCGGTGGCCGTGGTGAAGACCGGCGCGCTCGGCTCGGCCGAGAACGTGAGCGCCGTGGCCGACGTGCTGCGCGGGCGCGGGCTGCCGCTGGTGGTGGACCCCGTGCGGGTGGCCACGGTGGGCACGCAGACCGGGCTGCTGCGCGACGAAGCGCGCGACGTGATGCTGAACGAGCTGGCGCCGCTGGCCACGCTGCTGACCCCGAACCTGCGCGAGGCCGCGTGGCTGACCGGGCGCGAGGTGGGCTCGCTGCCCCAGATGCGCGACGCCGCGCGCGCGCTCGTGGACCTGGGCGCGCCCGCCGTGCTGGTGAAGGGTGGCCACCTGGCCTTCACGTCCGACCACCCGGCCATCGACGTGTTGCTGCTCGACGGATCGCTGCACGAGCTCCACGCCGACCGGGTGGACACCCCCGCCGGGCACGGCACGGGTTGCTCGCTGGCCAGCGCGATCGCCTCTCACTTGGCGCTGGGCCAGACGCTGGAACAGGCTGTGATTCTTGGGAAAGAGTGGGTGCGTCGTGGCCTCGCGTCCGCGCCGCCGCTGGGCGGGGGAGCCTGGCCCATCGACCACTTCGCCCCCGTGCCCCAAGAAAAGCGCGCGGGCTGAACGGGCTTGCCCCCACGCGCCCGCCTTGGTATCTGCCCACCCCGCCCGCACTCCTGAACGCGAGTGCAGCGGTCCGGCACCATGGCCAAAAAACCAAAAGACCAGCAGCCCGAGCTGCCCATCCAAGACTTCGCGGACGCCTCGCTGGCCGAGGAGACCCGCCGCCGCTACCTGAACTACGCGCTGAGCGTCATCACCGCCCGCGCCCTGCCGGACGTGCGTGACGGCTTGAAGCCGGTGCAGCGGCGCATCCTCTACACCATGCACAACGAGCTGCGCCTGCGCAGCGACGCCAAGCACCGCAAGTCGGCGGCCGTGGTGGGCGACGTCATGGGCAAGTTCCACCCGCACGGCGACAGCTCGCTGTACGAGGCCATGGTGCGCATGGCGCAGACGTTCTCCATGCGCATGCCGCTGGTGGACGGGCGCGGCAACTTCGGCTCGCCCGACGGCGACTCGGCCGCCGCCATGCGCTACACGGAGGCGCGCCTGCAGGCGCTGGCCAACGAGCTGCTGGACGACCTCGGCAACCGCACGGTGGGCTTCCGCCCCAACTACGACGGCACGCGCTTCGAGCCCGAGGTGCTGCCCGCGCGCTTCCCGAACCTGCTGGTGAACGGCTCGCAGGGCATCGCGGTGGGCATGGCCACCAGCATCCCGCCGCACAACCTGGGTGAGGTCATCAAGGCCTGCCTCGCGATGATCGACGACCCCGAGATCACGCTGAAGGGGCTGCTCAAGTACATCAAGGGCCCGGACTTCCCCACGGGCGGCGAGCTGCTGGTCAGCAAGTCCGAGCTCGAAGACGTGTACGGCACGGGCAGCGGCAGCCTCAAGCTGCGCGGCACCTGGAGGCACGAGGCCGGTGACGGCAAGCGCGACGCCGACCTGGTGATCATCGACTCCATCCCCTATGGCGTCGAGCGGCGCGCGGTGGTCGAGAAGATCGCCGAGATCATCATCGCCAAGAAGCTGCCCGGCCTGGTGGACGTGCGCGACGAGTCCACCGAGGACTGCCGCATCGTGTGCGAGCTGAAGCCGGGCTCGGACCCGCAGCTGGTCATGGCGTACGTGAACAAGCACACGCCGCTGCAGATGAGCATGCAGGTGAACCTCACCTGCCTGGTGCCCACCACGCCGTACGACGTGGCCGACGGAGTGCCCACCGCGGGCGAAGAGATCGTGGTCCCGAGCGGCGAGGTGTGTGCCCCGCAGCGTGTGGATCTGCCCACGGCGCTGCGCCACTTCCTCGACTTCCGCATGGAGGTGGTCACGCGCCGCCTGCGCTTCGAGCTGGTGAAGCTGTGGGAGCGCATCCACATCCTCGACGGCTTGGTCATCGTCTTCGACGCGCTCGACGAGACCATCAAGATCATCCGCAACAGCGACGACAAGGCCGACGCTGCCACCAAGATGATGAAGCGCTTCGGGCTGAGCGACCTGCAGGTGGACGCCATCCTCGAGCTGCGCCTGCACCGCCTGGCCAAGCTGCAGATCCTGGTCATCCGCGAGGAGCTGGCCGAGAAGAAGGCGCGCGCGGCCACCATCGTGGCGCAGCTGGGCACCACGAAGGCGCGCTGGGCCATCGTGCGGGCGGAGCTGCACGAGCTGCAGGAGAACTACCGCGACCTGCGCAAGACCAAGATCCTCGCCAACGTGGACGAGCCCTCGTTCGACGCCGAGGAGTTCATCGTGGACGAAGACGCCATGGTGGTGGTCACGGTGCAGGGCTGGGTGAAGCGCCAGGGCAGCGTGAAGGACGTGAGCAAGGTGCGCGTGCGCGAGGGCGACCAGGTGCTGGCCATCGTGGCCGGTTCCACCCGCTCGAGCGTCGCGTACTTCTCGAACCTGGGCACCTGCTACGTGTCGCGCATCGTGGACATCCCGGCCACCACGGGACACGGGTCGCCAATGGCCACCCTCTTCAAGCTGAGCGACGGCGAGCGCATCATCTTCGCGGTGGGCATGGACCCGCGCATGCTCGAGGTGCCACCGGCCACCGAAGGCGCCAGCGAGCCCGAGGCGCCCTTCGTGGTGGCGGTCACCAAGCAGGGCATGGCGCTGCGCCTGTCCTTGCGCGGTCATCGCGACCCCAGCACCAAGGCGGGCCGCAAGTACACGCGCCTCAAGGACGGCGATGAGGTGGCCTACGCGGGCCTGGTGGACGACGGCAACGCGCTGGCTTGCGTCACCCGCGAGGGGCGCGCGCTGGTGTGCAGCGCCGACGAAGTGAACGCGCTGGCTGGCGCGGGCCGCGGCGTCACGCTCATCAAGCTGAGCGGCGACGACTACGTCATGGGCGCCGGCGTGCTCACGCGCGACAGCGACGTGCTGCTGGTCAAGCGCGACGGCGGCAACGACTACCGCATCACCACCCGCAAGTACGAGCTAGTGGCGCGCGGCGGCAAGGGCTTCTCTCTCTTCAAGCGCGGCACCGTGGAGAAGGTCGTCCTCGACCTGCCCGAGGCCCCCGAGTTCCCCACGGAGTGATGCATGAGTTACTCGGCCGATCAGATTGAAGTCCTCGAGGGGCTCGAGCCGGTTCGCAAGCGCCCGGCCATGTACATCGGTGGCACCGACCGCACGGGCTACCACCACCTCCTCTGGGAGATCGTGGACAACTCGGTGGACGAGGCCATGAACGGGCACGCGTCGCGCATCGAGGTGACCATCGACGCCGACTGGAAGGGCGCACGCGTCTCGGACAACGGGCGCGGCATCCCGGTGGACAAGCACCCCAAGTTCAAGAAGAGCGCGCTCGAGCTCATCCTCTGCACGCTGCACGCGGGCGGCAAGTTCGGCGGCAAGGGCTACGCAGTGTCCGGCGGCCTCCACGGCGTGGGTTCGTCCGTGGTGAACGCGCTCAGCGAGCGCCTCGAGGCCACCATCTGGCGCGACGGCTTCGAGCATCAGCAGGTCTACGAGCGCGGCGTGCCGCAGGGGCCCGTGAAGAAGCTGGGCGAGTCGCGCAAGAAGGGCACGGAGATCTACTTCAAGCCCGACCCGCAGATCTTCGGCAAGAGCGGGCAGTTCGAGCCCGAGCGCATCCGCGAGCGTCTGGAAGCGACCAGCTACCTGCACCGCGGGCTCAAGATCGTGCTGCGCTTCGAGAAGGGCGGCGAGCGCGAGGAGTTCCACCACCCGAACGGCATCGCGGACTTCCTCACCAAGCTGGTGGCGCAGCGGCAGAAGCCGCCCATCCACCCGGTGGCCTTCACCTTCGAGCGCGCGGGCGATCCGCGCGTGGAGGTGGCGCTGCAGTGGACCGAGGGCACCGACGAGCACATCAAGACGTACGCCAACGGCATCCCCACGCCGAACGGCGGCACGCACGAGAGCGGCTTCAAGCAGGCGGTCAACAAGGCCATCCGCGGCTACATGGACGCGCACAACATCGCGCCCAAGGGCCTCAAGATCGTCTCGGAGGACATCCGCGAGGGTGTGGTGGCGCTGGTCAGCGCCTACGTGACCGACCCGCAGTTCCAGGGCCAGACCAAGGACCGCCTGAACAACGCGGAGGTGGCGGCGCCCATCGAGAACGCCGTGCGCACCGCGCTCGAGCAGTGGCTGCACGACAACTCGTCGGCGGCCGAGGCCATCGTGGCGCGCATCATCATCTCGGCGCGCGCCCGTCAGGCGAGCCGCGCGGCCAGCGCACAGGTCAGCCGCAAGACGGCGGTCAGCCACCGCCTCAACTTGCCCGGCAAGCTGAGCGACTGCGGCAGCACCGACCCCGCGGAGTGCGAGCTCTTCCTGGTGGAGGGTGACTCGGCCGGTGGCAACGCCAAGGCCGCCCGTGACCGGCGCACGCAGGCCATCCTCCCGCTGCGCGGCAAGGTGCTCAACGCCGAGCGCGCCACCGACGCGCAGGTGCTGGCCAACAAGGAGCTGCAGAACATCGTCAGCGCGCTGGGCACGGGCATCGGCAAGCACTTCGACATCACGAAGCTGCGCTACAACCGCCTGTTCCTGCTCATGGACGCCGACAGCGACGGGCACCAC
>CAZEAA010000391.1:0-5857 GCA_964510015.1 uncultured Sandaracinaceae bacterium | reverse complement strand
GGCCTCCGTCATGTTCATGGTGGGCATCACGCAGATCCAGTGCTGGTTCCAGCCTCCAGTCATGTGCGCCTTGGCCCCCGTGATGTACACGCCCTCGGGGGTGCGCTTGGTCACGTGCAGGAACATGTCGGGGTCCACCTGCTCGTTGGGCCGCTTGCTGCGGTCGCCCTTCGGGTCGGTCATGCCCGCGGCCACCAGCAGGTTCTTGCGCTGCAGCTGCTCGAGCCAGCGGAGGAAGCGCGCGTGGTAGTCCGTGCCCTTGTCCGCGTCGATCTCGAACGTGATGCCGTGCAGCACCGAGATGGTGTCGAGACCCGTGCAGCGCTGGAAGCACGTGCCGGTCAGCTGCCCCATGCGCCGCTGCATCTTGTTCTTGGCCACGAGATCGTCGGGTGACTCCACGATGTGCAGGAAGCGGTTCACCTTCTTGCCGATCATCGGCGAGTGCGCGGTGGCGAGCTCTGGCTCCGCCTCGGCCAGGTCGTAGCTCATGCGCAGCGCGTTGATGGAGGGCCGGATGATGGGGTGGTCCACCGGCTCGTCCACCAGCTTGCCGAACAGGTAGAGCTTGGTGCCGCGGTTGCGCAGGCTCTCGATGTACTCCGCGCCGTTGGTGATGGTGGGCATGCGCGCCCAGCGCGCCTCGGCCGTCTCCTGCTTGCGCCAGGTGGTCTTCGCTGGGTCCATGTGCGTTTCCTTCTCTTGCGCCAAGTGCTTCACAGCTGCGCGATGGCTCCGCTCGCGAGCAGCTCGTCGAGCTGTGGCTGCGTGAACCCGCAGTCGCGCAGCACCGCGAGCGTATCCGTTCCGGGCGGGCGCGCTGCCGTGGGGGTGTCCGAAGCCGTGCGGCTGAAGCGCGGGGTAGGGCGGTGCTGCACGGCGCCCTCCACGGTCACGAAGCTCCCGCGCGCCACGTTGTGCGGGTGCTGCGGCGCCTCGGCCACCGAGAGCACGGGCGCGAAGCACACGTCGGTGCCCTCCATCAGCGCGCACCACTCGTCGCGTGTCTTCGTGCGGATCACCGCGGCGAGCTGCGCCTTCTGGTCGGGCCAGCGCTTCGCGTCCAGCTGCCGCTTGAAGACCTCCGGGTCGAGCTCGGCCTTCTGCATGAGCAGCTGGTAGAATTTGGTCTCGATGCTGCCGATGGACACGTACCTGCCGTCCGAGGTCTCGTACGCGTCGTAGAAGTGCGCGCCCGTGTCGAGCATGTGCGTGCCGCGCTGGTCGCTGAAGAAGCCTTGCGCGCGCAGCCCATAGAACATGGCCATCAGCGCCGCAGAGCCCTCCACCATGGACGTGTCCACCACTTGGCCGAGGCCGCTGCGCTGCGCTTCCAGCAGGCCGCACACCATGCCGAACGCCAGCATCATGCCGCCGCCGCCGAAGTCGCCCACCAGGTTGAGCGGAGGCACGGGCCCTTCACCACGGCGGCCCATGGCGTGCAGCGCGCCCGACAGCGCGATGTAGTTGATGTCGTGCCCGGCCACCTGCGCGAGCGGACCATCCTGCCCCCAGCCCGTCATGCGCCCGTACACCAGGCGCGGGTTGCGCGCGAGGCAGTCGTCGGGGCCCACGCCCAAGCGCTCGGCGACTCCGGGCCGAAAGCCCTCGATGAGGCCGTCGGCGTGCTCGCACAGCTGTCGCAGCGTGGCGGCGCCCTCGCGCGTCTTCAGGTCCACCGCGATGCTGCGGCGGCTGCGGAACATGACGTTGTGGCCCACGTAGGCCGACGGGTTGCCGCCGGGGCGGTCGATGCGGATGACCTCCGCGCCCATGTCGGCGAGCATCATGCCGCAGAAGGGGCCGGGGCCGATGCCGGCGAGTTCGAGGATGCGGAGGCCGCTCAGTGGTCCAGACATGGCCGCAGTCTATGCTCATTTCACCAAGCGGTGAATAACAAAACGAACGATAGGCGCCCGCTGGACGCGCGCCCGCCAGGACGCAGCGAGCGCTAGCGGGTGAGCGTGAGCGTGGTGACACCCGTCTCGGGCACCACGTCCGTGGCCACCCGCAGCGGCAAGAACCGCTGGATGACCTCGAGGTTGGTGAGGCTGTGCTGCGTGAGCGGCAGGGTGCGCATGGCGCCGCCTCCCGCGAGGGCCATCGGCAGCAAGAGCTGGTCCGCCAAGTGCGAGCCCACGGGCACGCCAGCCGTGAGGATGGCGCGGGCCTCCTCGATGGCCATTTGCGCGACCGCCTCGGAGGACAGCTCGCGCTTCCCGAATGCGGTCACCAGCTCGCGTGCCGTGTCGGACGCCAGCTCGATCATGACCACGTTGCCGGGGCCCACGGACTTCACGCCCATGCCGCGGCGCTGCCCCACGGGCACACCCAGCGCTTCACCCATCGCCTCGAGCTCGCGCTCCACGATCTTGAAGGGCAGGTTGGCCACCACGGCGCTGACCTCCGTCACGCGCAGCGGGCCGTCATCCAGCAGCGACACCCGCGTCCACTCCGTGACGGGCTGCACCCGCAGCACGAAGCGCCCACCCCCTGCGGGATAGAAGCCGTGCGCCTCGAGCGTGGCCTCCACGCGCGCGCCCATGCGCTGCAAGAGCGGCACGAACACCCGCGCGAAGAAGTCGTACGACGGGGCGCTCATGGCATGCGTCCCGCCCTCGAAGACCACCTCGCTCGGGCCATCGGCCATGAGCAGCATGGGCAACACGGTCTGGCTCACCAGGCACGCGCTGCCCGCCGTCCCCACCGCGAAGCGGTACGTGCCGCCGCGGATCGAACCCGGCACGAAGCGCACGCTCTGGCTGCCGAGCGCATCGCCTTCCACGTGGGCACCGCACACCTCGGCCGCCGCGCGCAGCGCCGTGAGGTGCTGTCGCAACAAGCCCGGCTTGCTGCGCCCCGCGCGCACGTTGCTGAAGCGCACGCTCTTCCCGGTGATGGCCGCGAGCGCGAGCGAGGACCGCAGGATCTGCCCGCCGCCCTCGCCCGCGCCACCGTCGATGTGAAGCTCACTCATGATCAACCCTTCACGCAGAGCACTTGCTTGAGCGTGTGCACCACGTCCACCAGATCCTGCTGGGCTGCCATCACGGCGTCGATGTCCTTGTACGCCATCGGGATCTCGTCGATGACGTCTTCGTCCTTGCGGCACTCCACACCCTCGGTCGCGCGGATCTGGTCCGCCACCGTGAACTGCTTACGCGCCGCCGTACGCGACATGCTGCGACCCGCACCGTGGCTGCAGCTGCAGAAGCTCTCGGGGTTTCCCTTACCGCGCACGATGTAGGAGCGCGTTCCCATGGAGCCCGGGATGATGCCGAGCTCGCCTTCCTGCGCACGCACCGCACCCTTACGGGTCACGAGCACGTTCGCGTCGTAGTGCTTCTCGCGCGACACGTAGTTGTGGTGACAGTTCACCGCCATCGCCGTGGTCGTGAACGCCGGCAGGTCCGCCGACGCACGCATCGCACCGAGCACCGCGTGCATCATGAGCTCACGGTTCCTGGCCGCGAACTCCTGCGCCCACGACACCGCCTCCACGTAGTCGTCGAAGTACTGCGAACCCTCGCTCAAGTAGGCCAGGTTCGTGTCCGGCAGCTGGATGAACCAGCGCTCCATCTCGCGCTTGGCCAGCTCGATGAAGTGCGAGCCGATGCGGTTACCCACGCCGCGCGAACCGCTGTGGAGCATCACCCACACCTGCTGCGCCTCGTCGAGGCACACCTCGATGAAGTGGTTGCCCGTGCCGAGCGTTCCCAGGTGGTGCACGTGGTTGGCCTGCTTCAATGCCCGGTGCTTCTCACACAGCGCCGTGTAGCGCGGGAGCAGCTCGGTCCACGCCGCCTCGGTCGAAGCGGGCGGGTTGTGCCAGGCACCGCGGTCACCGCGCGCGCCATGACCCGTACGGCCATGCGGGACCACCTTCTCGATGGCCGAGCGCAGCGCGCCGAGACCGTCCGGCAGATCCGACGCCGTCAGCGTGGTCTGCACCGCCATCATGCCGCAGCCGATGTCCACGCCCACCGCCGCCGGGATGATCGCCTTGTGGGTCGCGATGACGCTTCCCACCGTGGCGCCCTTACCGAGGTGCACGTCCGGCATGGCCGCCACCCACTTGTGGATGAACGGCAGGGCCGCGATGTTGGCGAGCTGCTGGCGCGCCGCGGGCTCCATGGCCACGCCCTTGATCCAGGCCTTCACCGGGCGGCCGGCCGTCTCGAGGACTTCGTAGTTTCGTTCCGTGTTCGTCATGGTCGACTCTCTTGCAGGGGATGCCGACCGCTAGAGCAGGCGCCGTGCCAGTGGCGATTCCTCGGTAATCATTGCGATTTCGTCAAGCCCGTTGGCAATCGATGATATGAGGGGATAAATCGTTATTCCGGCTGGATCGTTCTGCCCGGTTCCGACACCAACCACGCATGAGCCCCGCCCATCCCGAACGTTGTCCTCGCCCCATGCGCCTCGCCCTTCGTCTCTCGTACGTCGCCGCGTGGGCCGGTGTGTTGGCCGCGCTCGGCACGTCCTCGGCTCGCGCCCAGAGCGAGGAGGAGGCCACACGCGCGCGCCTGGCCGCGGCCTACGCGTCGGACCCCAGCTTGTCGAATGGGTGCTCGTTGGCGGAGGCGGAGCGCCGCGCAGGGCTCGTCGACGAAGCGGCCCGCCGCCTGGACGCGCTGTTGGCGAGTCCTCACGCGGAGGCGCCGCCCGGCAACGACGAGCAACGCGCCACGCGGTCGGCCTGCCGGTTCAACCGCGCCCGCATTCACGAAGACCGCGGCGAGCTGCGAGCGGCCTACGAGCAGCTCGGGCAGGCGCTCAGCACCCCCAACGCCACGCGCCGGCGCATCGTGGAGCAACGGCTGGTGGACGTGGCGGCGCGCCTGGTCACGGCCGAGGGCTGCGGCCGGCTCGGCTCGCGCGTGTCGTCGGAGGCGCTCCTGCGGTTCCAGGACAACGCCGTTCTGCGGCGTTGCGTGACCTCGGCGCGCCGGGCCACGCCGTTCTGCAGGCCGACGGCAGCGGAGGACATCCCCGACACCGAGGGGCGCTACGGGGTTCGTCGCTTGGATGCGAACACGGAGGTGCTGGAGGACGAGCACTTCCTCGTGGTGGTCACCACCCGCGGCAACCGGAGGTCCGCGTTCGAGTGTCGGCTCCCGGTGGAGGAGGAGCAGCTCCACGTGGTGCGCTTCCACGACGTGGGCCGCTTACGCGTGCTGGAGGTCACGACCATGGCGCGGGTGGGCTATGCCTGCGACGACTGCGAGGAAGGGGAAGACTGCCGTTGCGGCGACGACGCCGAGATCACCTACTTTCTCGGAGCGCGGGGCGAGCTGCTGCTCGCGTTGGTGCCTGCGACCGTGGAGGCGGGGAGCATGGCTTCCTCGCCGCTCGACGCCCCCGAGGTGCGCGACGCGGCCGAGAGCGCCACCCGCGTGGACGGCAACGTCCTGGTCATCAACGGGCGCCGGCTGCGCATCGTGCGCGGCGCGCTGGTCCCCGCTCCCTGAAAGGTGTGCCGGCCCGAATGAAGCGAGTCGTATTCGGATACTTCGGCGCCACCCTCGACGTGGGTGGGCGCGGCGACAAGCGCTGGCAGCGCTGGCGCCCGAGCGTGTCGCTCTGCCAGCACGACGACCTGCTGGTGGACCGCTTCGAGCTGATGCACGACCGCAGGCAGCAGCGCGCCGCGGCCGAGATGGCGGCCGACATGAAGCAGGTGTCGCCCGAGACCGAGGTGCGCCTGCGTCAGGTGGACTTCCGAGACCCGTGGGATTTCGAGGAGGTGTTCGGCACGCTGCACGAGCTGGCGCGTCAGTACCCGTTCGATCAGGAGCGGGAGGAGTACCTGGTGCACATCACCACGGGCACTCACGTCATGCAGATCTGCTGGTTC
>CAZEAA010000390.1:0-5882 GCA_964510015.1 uncultured Sandaracinaceae bacterium | reverse complement strand
TGCAGCATGACCTCGTGCGCGAACAGGGAGGCGCTGTCGACGCCGCGCTTGTCGGAGCGCACGGTCTTGAGCGCCACGTTGCGGTCGAGCTGCCGGTCTTGCAGCAGCCACACCTCGCCCATGCCGCCCTCACCGAGCTGGCTGACCAGCGCGTAGCGCTCCGCGAAGGGACGCGCCACGAAGCCCTCCGCGGCGTCGCCCGAGGGCGCAGCGGCACCTTCTTGCGGCGCTTCGAAGAGCGTCGACATCAGCGGAGGTGAGGCAGGGGCGCGGCTTTTCGGATCGGTCACGGCGGGGGTCGCGCTCCAGCTTAGCAGCCTGGGCACCAACTCTCCCGCCTGCTGTCGCGCGCCGGGCAGAGGCTCAGCTGGCGTGCTTCGCGATCAAGCGCGCGAGACCCGGGATGGCGGCCTCCACGTTGCTCTTGGCCGTGCCGCGCAGCGCGCCGTAGGTCTTCTTGATCACGCCGTTGGTGGAGCGCTCGGCCTTCTTGTCCGTGATGGACAGCATGGCGTCCGCCGCCTTGCCCGCGTTGCCGCTGAAGTGGGCCACCACGTCCTTGCCGCCGGCCACCGCCTCCTGGTGCATGGGCTCGAGCGCCTTCGCGAACTCGGGCAGCAGGTCGCTCACCACGTTGCGGATGAAGCCCGGCTTGATGCCGCTGACGGTCTTGTAGCCGCCCTTGATGATGAAGTTCTTGTTCTTCACCTCGCTCTCGATGAGGGCGAGGCAGTCCTCCACGATGGCGGGCTTCTTCGAGGAATCGTTCAGGGCGTCGACGAGGCTGGGCATGGCCGAGAGGGTAGGGCCGGTTCGGATAGGCGCAAGCCGCGGGCTTGGTCTATCCTCGCCGGCTATGACCTTCAGCACCATGCAGGAGCGGCCGCTGCTCATCTCCGGGATGTTCGAGCACGGGCGCCGGATCTACAGCGAGAGCCGCGTCATCACCATGTCGCCGGGCGGCCGGCACGAGGCCACCTACGCCGAGGTGGGGCTCCGCACCCACGCGCTGGCGCACGCGCTCCGCAAGCTGGGCGTGGGCATCGAAGACCGCGTGGGCACGTTCTGCTGGAACGACCAGGCGCACCTCGAGGCGTACTACGCCATCTCGGGCATGGGCGCGGTGCTGCACACGCTGAACATCCGCTTGTTCCCGGACCAGCTGAGCTACGTGGTCACGCACGCCGAGGACAAGGTCATCCTCATCAACGACACGCTGCTGCCGCTCCTGGCCAAGGTGGTGCACGAGCTCGCGACGGTTCGGCACATCGTGGTCATCGGCAACGGCGACGCGTCGTGCTTGAGCACCGCCCCGAACGCGCAGCTGCACCGCTACGAGGACCTCATCGCCATGAGCCTCGATGAAGGCGACTACGCCTGGCCCGAGCTGGACGAGCGCGCGCCGGCGGCCATGGCCTACACCAGCGGCACCACGGGCAACCCGAAGGGCGTGGTCTACAGCCACCGCTCCACGTACCTGCACGCGCTCGGCCTCGCCAGCGGCGCGACCGCGGGCCTGAGCGAGCGCGACATGGTCTTGCCGGTGGTGCCCATGTTCCACGCCAACGCCTGGGGCATCCCGTACGCCGGCTGGCTCATGGGCTGCGACTTCTTGATGCCCGGTCCCCTGCTCCAGCCGGAGCCGCTGGTGAACATGATCCAGAAGGAGAAGCCCACCTTCGCGGGCGCGGTGCCCAGCATCTGGACGGGCATGCTGCACTACTGTGAGGGCAAGGACGTGGACCTCAGCTCGCTGCGCCTGGTGCTGTGCGGTGGTAGCGCGGTGCCCGAGTCGCTCATGCGCGGCTTCCAGGAGAAGCACGGGGTGACCATCATCCAGGCGTGGGGCATGACCGAGACCAGCCCGCTCGGCGCCGTGTCGTATGCGCCTCGTCAGGCCAAGCCCGAGGAGCAGTGGCTCTACCGCAACCGCACGGGCCGCGTGTCGGCGGGTGTGGAGATGCGCATCGTGGCCGACGACGGGACCATCCTGCCGTGGGACGGCGAGTCGGTGGGCGAGATCCAGGTGCGCGGCCCGTGGGTGACCGCCAGCTACTACGGCGTGCAGGACGGTGTGGGCGAGCCCAGCAAGTTCCAGGACGGCTGGCTGCGCACCGGCGACGTGGGCTACGTGGACAAGCGCGGCTACTGCCAGATCACCGACCGCGCCAAGGACGTAATCAAGTCGGGCGGCGAGTGGATCAGCTCGGTGGAGCTCGAGAACGTGATCATGGCGCACCCGAGCGTGCTCGAGGCCGCCGTGGTCGGCGTGCCCGACCCCAAGTGGGAGGAGCGCCCGCTCGCCTGCGTGGTGCCGAAGCCCGGTGTCACGCTCACGGAGCAGGCCCTCCACGAGTTCCTCTCGGACAAGGTGGCGCGCTTCTGGCTGCCCGAGCGCTACGCGTTCATCGCCGAGGTGCCCAAGACGAGCGTGGGCAAGTTCGACAAGAAGGTGCTGCGCGCGCAGTACGCGGACGGGAAGCTGACGGTCATCACGCGGGGGTAGCGGCTCGCGACATGATCGTCATGACTCCAATGTCTAGACATATGAGTCATGGCATGTATAGATTTTATCGATTTCTATACATGTGATCGCGCAAGAGTCGCTCATGTCCATTCCGCCGCTCCACACTCTGTCTCCAGCTCGCTTCGAAACCCCTGCGATTCTGAGGCGGGTAACGACCGCCAGTCGCCAGCTCGCTGAGCTGAAGGGGGCGGCCGCGACAATCCCCCATCAAGGCATCCTCATCAACACGCTGGCTCTTCAAGAGGCCAAAGACAGCTCCGCGATCGAGAACATCGTAACGACCCACGACGAGTTGTTCCGCGACTCGGCATCCCCCGACGAGACGCATTCCCCGGCCACCAAAGAGGTGGCGCGCTACGGGCGTGCGCTTCGCGTTGGTTTCGAGCGGGTGCGCGACAGCGGATTGCTGCTGAACCAAGACATCCTTCGCATTCAGGCCGAGCTCGAGCAGAACGACGCGGGCTTCCGGAAGCTACCAGGCACGACGCTCCGAGCCAGTGACGGCCAGGTCGTCTACACACCGCCGCAGAGCTATGACGAGATCGTCGGGGGGATGTCCGACCTCGAGCGCTTCATGAACGACGACGCGCTTTTCGATGCGGACCCGCTCGTGAAGATGGCGCTGATCCATCATCAGTTCGAGACCATCCATCCCTTCTACGACGGCAACGGCCGCACGGGACGCATCCTGAGCGTGCTCTATCTGGTTCGGCAGGGACTGTTGACCATCCCGGTGCTGTACTTGAGTCGCTCGATCGTGCGGACCAAGGCGGACTACTACCGACTGCTACAGGCGGTCCGCGACCATGACGCGTGGGAAGAGTGGGTCGTATACATGCTCACCGCTGTCGAGGAGACCGCGCGCGACGCCATCGAGACGACACACCTCATGCGGGAGACGCTGCTCGACGTGAAGCACCGAATCCGCGAGCGTCACGCCTTCTACAGCCAAGACCTGATCAACAACCTGTTCACGCACCCGTACACGAAGATCGAGTTCATCCAGCGTGACCTCGGTGTCTCGCGCGTCACGGCCACGAAGTACCTGAGTCAGCTCGTTGACGGTGGCTTTCTCTCGAAGCGCAAGATCGGTCGGACCAACTACTACGTGAACACGGCCCTGTATGGGATCCTCACGCGGGACGCGATGCGCTGAGCGGGGCTTGCATCTCGTGTCGAGAGCAGAGCTACGCGCCCTGCCGCCGCCACGCTGCCGGCGTGACCCCGTGCGTGCGCCGAAAGAGGCGGATGAAGTGCGTGACGTCGGCGTAGCCCACGCGCTCGGCGATCACCTCCACCTGCTCGTCGGTGCCCCGCAGCCTCCGGCGCGCTTCGGCCATGCGGTGTTCCAGGATCCACTGGCCCACGGTGCGGCCCGTCTCCTTGCGCATCACGGTGGCCAGGTGCGTGGCGGACCGGCCCACGGCCTCGGCCACCTGGGCGAGCGACAGCGGCTCGAGCGCGTGCGCCTCGATGTAGGTGAGGGCTTGCCGCGCCGTCCCCTGGCCAGCCGGGTCGGGCGCGTCCTCGGGGCCGCTCATGCGCTCGAGCTCGATCAGCACGAGGCGGAGCAGCGCGCTCATGGCCTGGTCGCGTGAGCGCGCGTCGCCATCCTGCTCCTGCTCGACCAGGCGCAGGAAGCCTTCGAGGCGCTGGCGTTGGTGCGCGTCGGGACGCAGCACCGGATGGCTCCCGCTACGCACCCGCAGGAGCGGGCCGAGCTTCAGCCCGGTGTGGCTGCCCCACTGCGTGTCGTCGTGCGGGAAAGCCTCCGGGTGGAACGTGAGGCCCCAGCCCTCCATGTCCTCGAGCTGCGCCGCGCCGTGGGCATCGCCGGGCGGGATGAGGTGCACGTCTCCTGCGCGCAGCACGAGGTCGCCGGTGTGCCGGATGCGCGAGAGGCCGCGCGTCACGAATACGATGGCCGCGTAGGTGTGCGAGAAGGTCCCCGTCTGAGCGACGTGCTGCCCGGTGCCGCTGAAGCGCCGCACCCACACCGCGGACTCGTGGCGCTCGAACGCCTGGCGCGAGCACGAGTCCGTGTGGCTGTGCGTGTGGCTTTCGCTCGGGGTCTTCGGCTGGGTCATCGCTGGGTGAGGAACACCTTGAACTGTAGCGAGAGGAAGATGGCGCGGGGAGCTGCGAAGCCCGCCTCGGCCAGCATGGCGGCGAGCGCCTCGTCGGAGGGCACGGGCTTCATCTGCGCGTAGAGCGGGCGTCGCCGGTCGGCGTCTTCGCGGGAGACGCCATACGCCCGCTGGCGACGCAGCTCGATGTCCACCAGCACGGGGTCCATGCCCACGCGGCAGCCCAACACCAGCGGCGCGCCTGGCCGAAGCCTTTGAGCCACCTCGCGCAGCAGGGCGAGGCGGGCCTCGTCGCCCTCCACGTGGTGCAGCACGCCCATCATCTGCGCGCCGTCGAAGGGCTCGCTCTCTGGGAGGGTGTGCAGCTCGCCCGCGTGCAGCTGCGTGCGGGCCAGCAGGCCCTCGGCTTCGAGGCGCTGACGGGCGACGGCCAGCATGGGCTCCGAAGGGTCCACTCCGGTGAAGCGCCAGCCCGGCACACCAAAGCGCGTGTAGGGCACGAGCTCCGCGCCGGTGCCCACGCCTACGTAGAGCAGCGACGCTGCGTCGTGGTCATCGAGCTGCGCGGTGAGCGCGCTGACCCCCAGCTCGTAGAGCGCCGCGGCGCCGGCGAGCGCGATGGAGGCCTGCGCGTCGTAGTGCGCGGCGCGGTCGGGGCCGAAGCCGTGCATGGACTGATGGGAGTGCGAGTGGTCGTGGGCCATGCGCTGGAAAGTGCGTCCTCAGCGCGCGCAGCGGGAGAGCGGCGGCTCGTGCGCGATCGGCGGATCGTTCGCTACGGGAGATCGCCGTAGCGACGCACCGCGGCGAGGCGTCTCCCGGCAGGAAACCGCGCCTCGTACTCGAGCGCGAGCGCGCGCGCCCGCGCGGTGTCCCCGGCTCGATGCCAGGCCTCCACTTCGCGCGCGAGCGCGTCCTGCGCGAGGCTGCCGCTCGGGGCGTGCGCGCGAGCGCGCGCGAACGCTCGCGCTGCGTCGACCGCTTGTCCACGGCTCGAGAGGATGCGCCCCATCGTGAAGCTGGCCAGCGCGGCCTGCGAGTGGTCCGCGTGCTCCATGGCAACGCGCTCGAGGTAGCGGAGCGCCTCGGCCCCGTGGCCCGAGAGACGCGCCGCGTCGGCTGCCAGCATCAGGTCCTCCACCTGGTCGCGCACGGGGGCCGCGTCGCTCGCGCCCAGCGCCTCGAAGGCCTCGGCGTGGCGGCCGGCGAGCGCGTGCTCGCGCCATGACGCGCCGGCAGCGCTGACGGGCGCGGGCACGGTCGGCGTG
>CAZEAA010000389.1:873-5925 GCA_964510015.1 uncultured Sandaracinaceae bacterium | reverse complement strand
GCTCCGCGATGGGGCGTGCACACTGGGCGGATGGGTTTCAG
Organism: uncultured Sandaracinaceae bacterium; assembly: GCA_964510015.1. Taxonomy (GTDB): domain Bacteria; phylum Myxococcota_A; class Polyangia; order Polyangiales; family Houyiibacteriaceae; genus JADJJE01. The sequence continues at coordinate 5,884 of CAZEAA010000389.1, read as the reverse complement.
CGCGCGATAGTTGATGGGTTCGGCACGCAGGAGAGATGGGTTGAGGGGCGCGTAGCGCGATGGGTTTGTGGGCACGAAAGTGGCCGCGCGAGCGGCCACCTTCGTGTTCATGTGTCAGGCCGAGACGCGACGCGGCTTGGTCTTCGGGGGCTTCGCGGAGCGGTCGTCGGGGACACGGAAGACCTCGAAGAAGACCTGCTCGTCGATGCCTGGGAGGTTGTGCTGGAGCGCGTGGGCGAGGAGGTTGTCGGCCATGGTCATGGCGGCGCGCATGTTTCCCTGGGCGTGCTGGGCGAGGGCCACGAGGACACCGTCCGACATGAGGTCGGGTCTGCCGGCGTGCTCGAGGAGGCGCGCGAGGGAGGCGTGGATCTGCTCGCCGCTGGCGTAGTCGAGGTGCAGGCGCGAGCGGATGCGGCTCTCGATGGGGAGGACATCGGGAGTCCGAAACTTGGCGGTGAGTCGGTCGTCGCCCGCGAGGACGACGGTGAGGAGAGCGCGGGCGTCGAGGTTCATCGAGGAGAGCAGGCGCAGCTCGGCGAGCGCGCTGCCCTTCATCTCCTGCGCTTCGTCGATGAGCAGCACGGGGCGCGTGCGCGTCTGGTCGATGTGGGCAAGCCAGGTCTCGCGCAGGACCTTCGAGCCAGCCCAGCGGTTGTGCGGCGAGAGGGTCACGCCGAAGAGGTGGCCGAGCTCGCGATAGAAGTCGGCGTTGTTGCTGTGCGGGCGTGTGAGCACGCCCACGGTGGCGTCCTTGATGTTGTCGATGCGCTCGGCGAGCAGCCGCATCACAGCGGACTTCCCAGTTCCAGGCTGCCCGGTGATGCAGGCGAAGCCGCCATCACGCACCTGCTGCTCGAGGCGAAAGAGGAAGGCCTCGACCTGCGCGCTGATCGTGAGCGCGGTGACGGGTACGTCTGCACGAAACGGGTGGAAGCGGAGTCCGAAGGTGGAGCGGAGGGGGTCAGTCATGAGGCGTTTCCGAAGGGCATGAAGGGGTCGTGGGGGTCATGGGTAGGTAGGCCGCGGGCAGACCGGTCTGCGCGGCTCTGTCCATCAGGCGCTGGAGATGAGGAGCGATGCCCGTCGCGGCAGGCGCCTCGTCGAGCGTCCGCGTCGGGTCGACGGCCTTGCGATGGCCATCGGCGTTTCGCTGCTTGTCGAGCGGGAAGAGGTCGACGAGCGCGGTGCCGTGGCGCGGGTCCACCATCGTCACGCGCGAGAGGTCCCAGCGAGCCGCGCGCACGTGCACAAGCTCGATGTGGCGATAGTGCGAGGGCACTTCGAAGCGCACGCCGAGCACGCTGATGGTCCCGTCGCCGCGGCGTTGCGTGCGCACGTGCTCCTCACGGAAGACGGCGCGCAGCCGCTCCATGCTGGGCGACTCGCGACCATCCGAGTGGGCGCTACGCAGACGATCGAGCGGTGTCGTGTCGATCCCCTCGTGTGGGGTCCGGTTGTAGTCGTGCTCGACCCACGCCGTGGTCGCGTCGTTGAGCGTCTTCAGGTCGAGGTCGCGGACCCCCTCGAGCATCGCGATGCACTTGCCTTCGACGGGCGCGAAGAAGGCCTCCTGCTTGCCGTTCTGGTACGGGCTCTCGGGCAGCGTGTAGCTCTGCTCGATGCCGAGGCGAGCGAGCCCCTGACACAGCTCGGCGGCCTTCATCGCGGCGCCGTTGTCCATCATCAGCGCGCGCGGCAGGCCGCGCTTCATGAAGGCCTGACACAGGGCGTGGACCAGCTCCGCGACGCCCTCGTTGAGGTACCACTGCGCGTGGCAGCAGAGCCTCGAGTGGTCGTCGAGGATCGCCATCAGGTACGCCTTGGTGTACGTGCCGTCGGGCAGCAGGACCCTGCGGCTGCAGTGGTGGAAGTCGAGGTGCCAGAGCGCGTGCGCGTTCGCCATCTCGTAGCTCCGCACCTCACGCACGCTGTGGTGCGCGTGGTGGTCCGTGCGCCGCTTCTGCCGCGTCCAGCCCTGCGTGCGCATGTGCCGCCGCACCGTGGAGTACGACGGCAGCGGCCCCAACGCGGGCGCCTTCTCCACCACCGCGTCGAGGTTCTCGTAGTGCAGCCGGAAGCTCCACGTGGGGTGCTCCTGGTACTGCTTGCGCATGGCCTCGTTCAGCGCGGGCGACAGCGACCGGCGCTGCCCCGCGTCCGAGCGCACCTTCCTACCGAGCTGCGGGAACGGGTCCTGGGTCGCGCTCGCCTTGTAGAACCAGCGCTCGATGGTGGAGTACGCGAACTTCACCGGCAGCCCCGTGACGGGATGCACGAACGTCGTTCGAGACAGAGCTTTGATCGCAGCGTGCAGCGCGCCGTGCACCGGCGGCGAGGTCAGCAGCGACCCCACGATGGCGAAGCGAAAGTAGGCCCAGCGTTCGCTGGGCGGGGGTGTTGTCGTCATGCCGGCCACGCTACGAAGCGCGACCAGCACCCGTCACCGAGCATCCTCTGCGTGTGGCCGTCGGCCCTCGTTCAGCACGCCCCAGGCGGACCGAGCCAGCCCGCCAACGACCCCAGCAGGCAACACAGTCGCGCCTCCATGCACGGCGACGTCATCCGATCCAGCCACGACAGCGGCATCGTCGACGGATCCCCAGGCGGCACCAGCAGCGCGCGCAGCTCCTCGCCCGCGCGCGTCTGCGGGAACTCCTCCAGCCACCACCGCCGCCACCGCACCAGCGTCCGGCGGTCCACCCCCAGTGTGGCCGCGAGGTGCGTCACGCGACGCTCGCTCAGGCCATGCTGCAGCGCCGCCCCGAGGACCACCACGGCGCCCAGGTACACGCGGCGGCCGAGGTAGCGCACCGACGCGGGTAGCACGCGCTGACGGCAGCCCTCGCGACTACAGCAGAGCCCATGTCGGAACGCCTGCTCGGGACCCAAGGCCCAAGGTCCACCACGAGGCTTGCGGGGGTAGTTGGCCACGTGCATCGCGGCCCCGCACTCCCGGCAGGGACGGCAGCGCTCCGCCGCAGCCAGGTCAGCATCGAGCTTCAGCAACGCGTGCGGAAAGCTCGCATTCGAAAACACCTTCTCGTACAAAGACAGCTCCTTTTGGTCAGCACCTAAAGGAGCGCCTCCTCCGCACTTGATGGTCAAGATTGTGGAGGGGGCGTCTTTATGTCCCCTCGCCGAGCGTGACCAGGAACAAGCCTGATCGCATCGCTCAGCCCGCCGCTACAGACTACTGGCGGCCGCGCAGCTCGGGCGGATGCCAGCGCGACGCGTTTCGTCGGCGCCTGACCCAGTGGTTGTGCTCGCTGTACTTCGGTCTGTTCCGCGCCCGGACTGGACCGATGTTCTGTCCGCCGCCGCCAAAGCGCTTGAGCCTCAGATGGACGTGCTGGAGGACGAGTTCTTGATCGATGTGTTGCACCAAGCCCTCATGACCGGAATGCCCGCTCAGCCAATCCGTGGTTAGGCCGGACCGGCGTGGGAGCGAACCACTCCAGACCTTTGGTGGTGCGGGCGGATCGCTAGCGTCGAGACGCCCAGTGACACGAGCCGGTGCTTCGTCGCCTGCCTACAGCGCCCGGTGCTCCGACTCCCACCGCTCGAGCATCGCCTTCCGCTCGGCCCAGTCGGGCAGCGTCCTCCCGAGCACTGCCCAGAACTCGGCCGAGTGGTTGCGGTGCAGCAGGTGCGCCACCTCATGCGCCACCACGTACTCGAACGCGGGCGTGGGTGCCTGGACCAGCCGCCAGTGCGCGCGGACCACGTTGTCGCGCCCGCACGATCCCCAGCGGCTACGCGCGTCCGACAGCCGATAGCCAGCTGCCTCCACCCCCAGAGTCGCCTCGTGCTGCCTGCCAAACCTCTCCACGTCATCCAGCGCTCTCTCGCGCAGCCACCCATCAAACGCCTCGCGGATGGCCTCGAGCTTCTGCACGCCGTCCAAACCCAGCGGCACCACCACGTGGAACTTCGACCGGCACCCAATCTCCACCCCAGCCACGTCACCCGCCTGCACGTCCAACATCAGCCAGCGGCCGCGGTACTGGAGCTTCGCGCCCGAGGCGTAGCGCTGGGTGAGCAGCGCTCGGTGCTTCTCCTCCACCTCGCGGACGGCGTCGAACACCCAGCGGCGCTTGCGCTGGACGTAGCGGCCCACGCCCTCGGGGCCGTCGAGGGGCGAGCCCGTGGGGATGACCACTTCGACCCCGGCGGGGGTGACGACGATCTTCCTGTGGGTGGCCTTGCTGGACTCCCGCACGTCGTATGGGATGACCGTGTTGCCGACGGTGAGGTGCATCAGGGCTTGCCGTAGTGGAGGACGGCGTAGTGCTCCACCTCGAGCGGGATCTGCTTCTGCCACCCGTCGAGGCTGAGGTTCTGGATGATGCGCCGGACTTGGCCGCGCAGCTCCTTCTTGAGCTCGGTCTTGTCCTGCCAGTAGGTCGGGGCCGAGAGGTCAGACGTGTAGAGCGCGTCGATGTCTGCGGCCGCCTGCTGCAAGGGGGACAGGCCCGCAGCCTTCCCACCATAGGCCGGCGCAGCGCCCTCGGAGACGCCATCCGCCGCGCCCTTGAATGTCTCGAGGATGGCGGCGATGCCGTAGGCGCGCTCGTTGAGCCCGCTCCCCAGGTGGGCTTCGTCTTCGGCCAGGACTTCCTTGGCGATGGTCTCGGTCTCCGCCAGCACCTTGTCGGCGTCGATGAGTCCCGCCGAGAACTGCTTGATCAGCGCCTTGATGCGGTCGGAGAACTTGTCGTAGCGGGCGGCGTTCTTGGACGCGCGCTCGCTGGTCTCCTTCTTCAGCTCGGCCAGCTTGCGGACGGCGGCGATCTTCACGTCCTCGGGCTGTCCGAAGTCACCCCAGAAGGCCGGATCGGTCAGGCTGCGCAGCTTGCACACCGTCTTCAGCCCGGTGACCTCGAGGTGCTCGTCGAGCATGGCCCGGATCTTCTCGCTGTACTTCTTCCAGTCGGTCTCTTCGATCTTCTCGAAGTGCAGCCGCCCATAGGGCAGCACGGCCGCCACGAACTTGAGGTCGCTCTTATAG